>CAZYNO010000187.1:0-2659 GCA_964648845.1 uncultured Bacteroides sp. | reverse complement strand
AACGACCCTCTGATTAACAGTCAGATGCTCTAACCGACTGAGCTATTGAAGCAATAAGCAGTCAAAAAAATATGAATTTGCGCTTCAAGATGGACTCGAACCAACGACCCTCTGATTAACAGTCAGATGCTCTAACCGACTGAGCTATTGAAGCAATTTCAACACCCTCTCTCGAGTATTGCGGTGCAAAGTTACGCTATTTTTTTTTCTTGTGCAACTTTTTTGAGCGAAAAATGTAATATTGTATCATTGATGGAGTGTAGTGATAGCTACGATTAACATTTTTTATTAATTATTTTTATCAGATTATTAGGAAGTTAGAAAAGCGAATTGTATATTTGTGGTGTAAGTGAGAGTTCAATGTTAAAATTTCTTTTGACCAATCGTCTCACAATGATGAATGAATGCCCAAGAGTGGAGAGCCACTCTCTTCTACCGACAAATTAAGTGAACTATATATATTAATTGACATTCGGGGTGTAAAATTATTACCGAATTTAAAGAGGACATAAATGTTGGATGATCGAAAAAGCACCGTTAGCGGCTTGATAGCGTTCAAGCAGGGCGAATATATCGGGCTGCGCGACGACGACGGCAAAGTGACGTTGTCGCCCGACTTATGCTTTACCGACATCAATGCTGCCGACACCGGCAGTGCGTTTATTGCCTCGCATCAAACGGGGGCGTTCATCGTCGACAAATACGGCAAGACACTCACCGACAGGCCTTACGACCGCATCACGACAGCCAACGAGGGCTGCTTTGTTGTGCGCCGCGGGTATCTCTACAATTTGCTGCGCACCGACTATACCGAGGTGTTGCACAACTGGGTGCACAAAATCGGCGAGGTGCACAACGGATATTTCATCATTGGCAACACCGAGCGGCGCTCGGCAACGTCCGACACGCGCCACCTCTACGGCCTGGCACACATCGACGGCACTGTGGTGTTTGCGCCGATATTTGAGAAGTTGGTGTGGCGCGGCCGCAACTTCTTCTATGCCGAGAAGGATAATCACCCATATATCATAAAGGAAGACGGCAGCATCATCGACCTGACGTTTGAGCATCTGCCTGTGCGCATGGAGGTTGACCGCAAGGTGCTGGTGAAGAAGGCTCTTGACTGGATACTAACCGGCATGCACGTGTACTATCGCGACTCGGAGGCCGAAATCGACGCCAAGCGCACCTACACCGTGGGCAACGTGATACGTGCCGGATTTTTCGTTGACGTGAGCACACGTCTGCAAAAGCCGCAAACAAAGCTGCGCTACCTCATCTATTCGGCGCACGCCGCGCCGTGGGAGGCAGTCAACGAGCTGGTGGTTGACAATCCCAACATTGCGCATTGGGGGTTCTGCACACTGCACTGCAACAGCTACTACATTGTGCTCGACGTCTATGCCAAAGGCGGCGTGACGCAAGTGTCGTTGCTGCACATACCGCCTGCCGTGGCCAAAAACATCGGCGAATCGGCACAAGAGATACTCGATGTGGTGAAGCAGATACCCACCGACAAAGGTTCGCTCGTTGAGTTGGCACACATGTTGCTCGACCGCAACATCAAGTCGAAGTACGCCTACAACCTCAACGACGAATACCTGATGCAATGCATGCGTCACCCCATAGGCTTGAGTCAGGACTATCAGCCCGTGAGCCTCGAGCCGGCGAAACTCAAGGGCGACGCCGCAGCGCTGGGCCGACTGGTGACGCGCCTTGCCAAAGACGGCGACATCGACAACTTCTATACCGACAATCCCGACGACAACTTTGCCTGGAAAGGCCTTGAGGGCAGCATCTGCGAGGGATGCATCTACACCCGCGGCATTGTTGACGGATATAAGGGCTGCGGACGCCTCACCACGGGGTCGTTCCGCCGCAACTATCGGCGCGGGCAATGCGAATATCGCAAGCAAAACATAGCAGTATATTCGCAAGCCGAAATCGACGCCAAACATCGTTGGTCGAAATATCAAGACCACATCAACAAAACCTCGCCGGTATTCGCCAAAAACCTGGTAAACAAGCTCATCAGCGAACACCTTGGCGGCGACATAAATCGTCTCGCCGACCTCAACTTCTACACGTTGCCGCAAAACTCAAAATACGTGAACCATGCGTCGGTGATAACGCAGATGCCTATTGTGAAAGCACTGATGTCGCTGATATTCAGCAACGCATGGCACGGCGTGAACTACGACTCGATAGAGCGCTACGAGTTTGTGTGCGACCTGCTGCACTCAACAGTGCAACAACTCGGTGCACCGGTGGGCGACGAATACTTCCTTGGCATGCACAACCTCAGCCCCACGCCACAGCAAACAGCCATGGCGTTCGAGCTCTACAACCTCACCGCCACACTCGGCAACCTCTGGCTGCTGCCCAACCGCTGCAAGCGCGACACCCTGTTCGACTTGCACCACGACTCATACTATTGCGGTTATGCCGACTTGTTCGTGCACGACATCATCACCTCCCTCACCAAAGCAAAAGGCGCCCGCCCCGAGATTGCCCAACTCATTGAGGCCAATGCCGGCAATTTCGAAGGCTATCGCGGGGTGCGCGGCGCCAAAAAATTCATGCAGCAGCTATTGCTCGACGGCTTTGTCAACGAGCCGCCGCGACTTGTTGCCACCTGGCGCTATCCCGACGAAAAATA
>CAZYNO010000186.1:0-2675 GCA_964648845.1 uncultured Bacteroides sp. | reverse complement strand
AGAGCGACAGCCAGGACTATTTTTATTCGGCAATGAAGGGCGACAAAGTGATAGTGCGCTCTGCCGAGCCATATTCGGTGACGTTGGGTGAGCTTTTGCGCACCGACAAACATTTTTTGTGGTTTATGCTTTTTGTGACGGTGGTGATGAGCATAGTTGGCTATTATGCTACGCGTCGCCTCGGCAAGACTATTGTGCGCCTAAACGAGTTCACTGCCAAAGCAGAGCGCGGTGAGCGTATCTACGACGATGAGTCGTTTTCGCACGACGAATTGGGCGAAATATCGCATAATATCATACGCTTGTACGCACGTCTGCAAACAACCATTGCAGAGCGCGACAAAGAGCACCAATCGGCAATGTACGAGCAGCAGGAGAAAATCCGCATCAAGCGTCGGCTCACCAACAACATCAACCACGAGCTGAAAACTCCGGTGGCATCAATACAAGTATGCCTCGAAACAATCAAGGATAAGCCTGATTTGCCGCAGTCGGTGCACGACGATTTGATAAATCGTTGCTACAACAACTGCACAAGGCTTATACGCCTGCTCGACGATGTGTCGACAATCACGCGTATGGATGAAGGGTCGCAGCAAATCAGCAAGGATTTGGTGTGCCTTAACAATATTGTTGACGAGGTGGTGGATGATATGACGCTGCGCCGAACATCAAATGCCATGGCGGTGCACGTTGATATGCCCGAAAATATGTGCATTGAAGGCAACCAGACCATGCTGTTTTCGATATTCCGCAACTTAATGGCTAATTCGATGGCCTATTCAGGCGGTAAAAACATATATATCAAGGCAGTGGCGAAGGGCGACGCCGTGCAATTCACATTTGCTGACGATGGCGTGGGGGTGGAAGCGCAGCATCTGCCGCACCTTTTTGAGCGCTTCTATCGTGTGGACAAAGGTCGCTCGCGCAAGCTCGGCGGCACCGGCTTGGGCCTGTCGATAGTGAAGCACGCTGTCATCATCCACGGCGGCACCATCACCGTGCAACCCCGCCGCCCCTCCGGCCTCACCTTCACCTTCACCCTAAAATCGTAGCCCTCGCCCCCTAAATGAACTGAGAGTTGGAGGGGATTTAACAAAGTTTTGCGGTTGGGGAGACGGGGTGAGCGCGGAAGTGAGCGAGATTGTGCGTAACTTTGTGCGTTAAACCTAAAATATTATGGCTTTACTTGATATTGTTATCTTTGTGATGGTAGTTGGCGGCGGCTTTTTGGGCTGGCGACGACGCTTCACCGGACAGTTGGGGTCGATAGCGGGAGTGGTGCTTGGCATGGCCTTGTGCCGTGTCGTAGCCCCCGGCCTTGCCGACCATTTCAGTCAGCCCGACGACACTGTGCAAACACGCCTTCTGCACACTGTGCTCATTTATTTGCTTATCGGCACCATCAGCTATGTTGGTGTGCGCATGGTTGTGCATGTGACGCGCACGGTGTTGCATGCCATGCATCTTTGCATTTTAGACCGTGCTGCCGGCGCTTTGTTCAGCGTGTTTCAGTGGCTTTTGGGCTTGAGCGTAGTGCTCAACGTGTGGCTTGCAATATTTCCCGACGGGGAGCTGCGCACGTCAAATCGCGACGTTGTTGACGGAGTGCTGACTATTGCGCCGTTGGTTTTTGGCACCGAGACAGCTAAGGCTGTGCTCGACGGCGAACATTCGAGCATGACGACCGACGGCGAAAATGCCGAGAATAGTGCTCTTTGATAATCCACAGAAAATTAGTAACTTTGCACGATTATGGATACAATTGATAACAACATAGCCGCAAAGCCTGAAGATAGCTCGCGCAATGCCATCGACAATGCCGTTGGCAGTGAGTATAAATATGGCTTTGTGTCGGATATTGATACTGATGTAATACCCTGTGGCTTGAATGAAGATATCGTTCGTCTCATCTCGCAAAAGAAAGGTGAGCCGCAGTGGTTGCTCGACTTCCGTCTTAATGCATATCGTCACTGGTTGACGCTCAAACAACCCAATTGGGCGCACCTTGATATTCCCGAAATAGATTTTCAGGCGCTGAGCTATTATGCCGCGCCAAAAAAGAAAACGGCTCCCGGTTCGCTCGATGAGGTAGACCCCGAGCTGATAAAGACCTTCAACAAACTCGGCATCCCTTTGCAGGAACAAAAGCAGCTGTCGGGCATGGCGGTAGATGCCGTTATGGACTCAGTGTCGGTGAAGACAACACACCGCGAGAAACTTGCCGAATTGGGCATAATATTCTGCTCGTTCTCTGAGGCGGTGAAAGATTATCCCGACCTTGTGCGCAAATATCTCGGCAAGGTTGTGCCCTATACCGATAACTTTTATGCCGCGCTCAACTCGGCTGTGTTCTCTGACGGCTCGTTTGTCTACATACCCAAGGGCGTGCGCTGCCCCATGGAGTTGTCGACCTACTTCCGCATCAATGCTTCGGGCACCGGACAGTTTGAACGCACACTGATTGTTGCCGACGAAGATGCGTATGTGAGCTATCTTGAAGGCTGCACAGCACCTATGCGCGACGAAAACCAGCTGCACGCCGCAATCGTAGAGATTATCACCGAAGACCGTGCCGAGGTTAAGTATTCGACAGTGCAAAACTGGTATGCCGGCGACAAAGACGGCAAGGGCGGCATTTATAACTTTGTGACCAAACGCGGACTTTGCCGCGG
>CAZYNO010000185.1:0-2679 GCA_964648845.1 uncultured Bacteroides sp. | reverse complement strand
AGCTGCGGACGTTTGCCGTCGGTGCGGCTTTCAACCGAGCGGTTGAGCTGCGACAGTGCAATGATTGGGATGTTGAGCTCTTTGGCGAGCTGTTTGAGTGAGCGCGAAATCATACTCACCTCTTGCTCACGCGAGCCGAACTTCATGCCCGAGGCGTTCATCAGCTGCAAGTAGTCGATGATTATCATTTTCACCTGGTGCTCACGCACAAGGCGGCGGGCTTTAGTGCGCAACTCGAAGATAGACAGTGAGGGGGTGTCGTCGATATATAGAGGTGCGCCATTGAGGTGCTTGATGCGCGCCATGAGTTGGTCCCACTCGAGAGTTGTGAGCTGACCGCTTTTAATTTTTTGACCTTCGATTTCGCATACATTACTTATAAGACGGTTCACGAGCTGAAGGTTTGACATTTCGAGCGAGAACACGGCAATTGGTGTGTTGTAGTTGATAGCCATGTTTTTTGCCATAGAGAGCACGAAGGCGGTTTTACCCATGGCAGGACGAGCAGCGATGATGATGAGGTCGCTGTTTTGCCAGCCGGAAGTAAGCTTGTCGAGGTCGTGATATCCCGACTCGAGGCCAGAGAGACCTGAGGTGCGGTTTGCAGCGTTTTGTATCTGCTGCAGGGCAGATGTAATTACGGGGTCGATTTGAGTGACGTCTTTTTTGACGTTGCGCTGCGAAATTTCAAAAAGTCGACCTTCGGCCTCTTGCAGCAAGTCGTCAACGTCGTTGCTCTCGTCGAAGGCTTTGCTCTCGATAGACGAGGCGAAGGCTATGAGCTCGCGGGCGAGGTATTTTTGCGCCACAATACGGGCGTGAAATTCGACGTGCGCAGCCGAACTGACGCGGGCGGTGAGGCCGGTGATGAACACGGGGCCTCCAACTTGGTCGAGGGTGCCGTTGAGGCGCATCTGCTCGGTGACGGTGAGCATATCAATGGGGCGCTGAGCGGCGCCGAGGGTTTGCACTGCTTCGTAGACGAGGCGATTGTTGGGCTCGTAGAAACTTTCGGGTTTGAGCAAGTCGCAGACGGTGGTGTATGCGTCTTTTTCGAGCATGAGAGCACCGAGCACGGCTTCTTCGAGGTCTTTGTCGCGCGGGGCTATGCGCCCGGCAACGTCGAGCATTTGCTGATGCTGAGGTTTGGCGGCTCTGCCGCCCTTATATGAATTGCTTTGTTGAGGCATAAAAAATCTAAGAGGTTTGAGATTATGATGCAAAGGTAGTGCTTTTGGAGTGAAAACATGGTGATTGACAAGAAAAATCGGCAAAAAATTAACATTTCGGGAAAAAACTTTGGAGAAGCAAAATTTTTATGTTAATTTTGCGGGGAAGTGTTAAAACGACCTATTTAACTTTTCACTAATAAAATTAAACAATTTAACGCTTCGCGCGTTAACTATATATGTAACGGTAACACACCACTTATGAAAAAGCAAACAATTTGGATATTGACCATCTTAATGGCTGTAACATTCATGGGGTTGTTGTGCATGCAAATCTTCTATATGCGCAACATGGCTCAGATGCGTTACGACCAGTTTGCCCAAGCCGTGAGACAAAGTTTGCACTCTGTTGCCATGCGACTCTCGCACGACGAGACAAAGCGTTTCCTCGAAGAAGACATAGACAATATTGAGTCGACCTCAATATATGGCCAATATATCGGCGAAGCCACACCGCGATTGGGCGGCATTCGCTACTCGTTCACCACAAACACCGGTCTTGAGGCCGACCTCACCATCAAAGGGAAGCCCACCGAGATATCAAACTTGCAGACGTTGCAATCGTATCCTCCACCACGTCCGGCCTACTCGCCGACAGTGCGTCCGACGCTCAACGAGCAATACTTGATGCAGAAGAATATGATTGACGATGTGATACTCGAAATCATCAGCAACGCCAGCACCCGACCGATAGCCGAACGTGCCGACTCGGCAATAGTGCGCAAATATCTGCGTCAGGAGCTCGACACCATGGGTTTGAAGCTGCCGTTTGAGTTTGCGCTCGTAAATCGCAACGGCAACGAGGTGTATAAGACTCGCGGCTTCAAAGCGTCGGCAAACGACCAGGACAATATGTTTGTGCAGACGGTATTTCCGCACGATGCCTCGGGCAACCCGTACTTTTTGAAGGTGTTGTTCCCCACGAAAAAAGACTTTGTCTACTCGTCAATGTCGTTTATGATACCGTCGTTTGCGTTCACACTGATATTGTTGGTAGTGTTTGTGTTTACCATCATCACCGCCTTCCGTCAGAAGAAGCTCACGGAGATGAAAAACGACTTTATCAACAATATGACGCACGAGTTTAAGACGCCGATATCGTCAATCTCGCTGGCGGCACAAATGCTCAACGACCAGTCGGTGCGCAAGTCGCCGGCAATGTTGCAGCAAATATCGAGTGTAATCACCGACGAGACCAAGCGCCTGCGCTTCCAGGTTGAGAAAGTGCTGCAAATGTCGATGTTTGAAGGCCGCAAGGCAACACTCAAGCTGCAAGAAGTTGACGCCAACTCAGTGATTTACAATATAGTGAACACCTTCAAGCTCAAGGTTGAGAAATATGGCGGACAAATCATAGCCAATCTCGATGCTATGGATGCATTGATAGAGGTTGACGAGATGCACTTCACCAACGTGATATTCAATCTGCTCGACAATGCAGTGAAATATC
>CAZYNO010000184.1:0-2786 GCA_964648845.1 uncultured Bacteroides sp. | reverse complement strand
ATGCAGGTATCGTTAAGTCTGTTATGGACAACGTGCTCAAACACTCACCCAACGCAATCATCGTATGCATTTCAAACCCGATGGACACTATGACATACTTGATCCACAAAACAAGTGGTCTTCCCAAAAACCGCATCATCGGTATGGGCGGTGCACTCGACAGCGCACGTTTCAAATATTTCCTCAGCAACGCACTCGGTGCTAACCCCACCGAAGTTGAAGGCATCGTAATCGGTGGCCACGGCGACACCACAATGATTCCCTTGACACGCTTTGCTGCATACCGCGGCATCCCCGCATCAACCCTTCTGCCCGCAGAGACACTTGAGAAAGTTGCTGCCGACACAATGGTTGGTGGTGCAACCCTCACCAAACTTCTCGGCACATCAGCATGGTATGCTCCCGGTGCAGCCGGAGCACAAGTTGTTGCTGCAGTGCTTCACAACCAAAACAAGGTTATCTCTTGCTCAGCACTTCTCGACGGTGAATACGGTCACAAAGACCTTTGCATCGGCGTTCCCTGCGTGCTTGGCCGCAACGGTATCGAAAAAATCATCGAATTCGACCTCACTGCCGAAGAAAAAGCTCTCTTCGATGCAAGCGCTGCTGCCGTTCACAAAACAAACGAAGCTCTCGCTACAGCTCTCTAATAGAGAAATAGCTTGAATTTGAAATAATTATGAGTCGGCAGTCAAGCACAAAATGTTTGTCTGTCGGCTCATGTTTTTCTCTATATTACTCAAAAATCAATACAAAAAGACTTATGCTCATACGCAAATTTATGAAAGTTGCTGCCGTGGCTTTTGCCGGTGCATGCCTCGCCGCTTGCTCAAACAGCAACAAAGAAAGCAACGCCAACGAGAGTTCTGTTGACGAGGAAGCAGTGCAAGTGTCGACCGACACCGAAGCTGAAGCACACACGGTTATTATGCTCAATGATGATAACCTTCTTCGCCCCGACAAGGCCTTAGACCAAGTTGCCTTGCTCGACTTTAATGCCACTTGGTGCATCCCCTGCAAGAAATTCGCTCCTGCATTTGAGGGCGCAGCCAAAAAATTTGGCGGCAAAGCAAAATTCTATTCAGTAGATATCGACGTTAACCCCGAGACTGCCAAAGCCTTCGGCATTGAGTCGGTGCCCACAATCATCGTTGTCAAAAAAGACGGCTCGGTTGAACGCTACGTTGGTATCGGTGACGTGCTTCCCGCCGAAAAATTTGAAGCTATCGTGCAAAAAGCACTCTAAAAATCTAAACTACCATGGCCTTGAAACTTGCTGATATACGGCGTCGCATATCCGACGCAACCGGCATCACCAACCTCAATGCCATGCAACAGTCTGTGGCAGCCACAACAGCACCCGACATGGTGCTGTTGGCGCCTACGGGCAGTGGCAAAACGTTGGCTTTCACTATCGCTATGCTGCGACGTCTCGACACGGCCTACGCCGGCAAGGGCGTGAGTGCTGTGGTGATAGCGCCTTCGCGCGAGTTGGTGATGCAAATCTTCACTGTGGTGCGTCCCGTGGCTTCCGGCTTCAAAACAATCGCTATGTATGGTGGTAATGCTTTCAGCGCCGAGCAAGCCTCGATTGAGGGTAGCGTGCCCGATATTGTTATAGCCACTCCCGGTCGTCTGCTCGACCACCTCAGCCGCGGCACGCTCAACGTCAGCACCGCGCGCACACTTGTGGTCGACGAGTACGACAAAACACTCGAGCTGGGCTTTCAGGACGAGCTGCGCCGCATAGTGCGCCGCCTCACAAAAGTGAACAGCACCGTGCTCACGTCGGCAACGCGCATCAGCGAGCTGCCGCCATTTATCGACGCACAAAAGGCTCAGGTGCTCGACTTCTCGCAAAACGACAGCCCGACGTCGCGCATAGTGACGATGAATGTGCCCTCACCCGAGCGCGACAAGATTGACACTTTAGCGGCCCTTTTGCGCTCAATCAACGCGCAGAGTGCCATGGTGTTCGTAAATCATCGCGAGAGCGCCGAGCGCGTCTATAACGAGCTTGCCAAACGTGGCATAGACAGCTCGCTCTATCATGGCGGCCTTGACCAGCGCGAGCGCGAAATAGCAGTGGCAAAATTCAGCCTCGGCGCCACCTCGGTGCTCGTGGCTACCGACCTTGCAGCCCGCGGCCTCGATATTGCCGATGTGCAAGCCGTGGTGCACTATCACATGCCCACCTCGGAGCAGGCGTGGACTCACCGCAACGGCCGCACGGCACGTGCCGGAGCGTCGGGTGAGATATATGTTATCACCGGGCCCGAAGAAAATGTGCCCGAATATGTGGTGACCGACAACGATTATTATCCTGACTATCAGTCGCAAACACAGCTTGCGTCGGCAATGACGCTGCTGTATATCAACGCCGGACGTCGCGACAAGATTTCGCGCGGCGACGTTGCAGGATTTGTGATGAAACAATGCGGAGTTGCCGCCGACAAAGTAGGCAAAATAGCTATAGGCCTTGATTATGCGCTTGTGGCAGTTGCTGCCGACGTTGCCAACACCGTGATAGAGGGCGCTCGTGCCGCCCGACTCAAAAACAAACGCGTGCGCATCACCCCGGCATAAGGCCGCCGATTTTTGGGCGAAAATAGTGTAAAATACACCCTGTCAGCGATTTTTTGCCCCAAAAGTTTTGTCATTAAAAAAAATATGGCTAATTTTGCCGCGCAAAACGCGATATAAACTCGTAAATTAAAAATTAACACAAAATAAAACTCCAACAACAAAATGATTATCGTACAAGTTAAAGATGGCGAAAACATCGA
>CAZYNO010000183.1:0-2821 GCA_964648845.1 uncultured Bacteroides sp. | reverse complement strand
TCGGCTCTCCGGTCAAGGAGTGCCGATGCGCTTGCTTTTTTTGTGTATCTTTGTCGCGATGCCGAGCTGTTATACGGCTTCGCGCGATTTAGCACGACGATATATCACCACGGTGATGAGGAACGAAATGACTGCGCAAACAATAAGTGCACAAGCCGTGGTGATTTGTATGTTGCCAAGACCTACGATGGGCGACACTGCACCACCGAAGATGAAGCCTATTGCACCGACAATGGCAGCTGCGGCACCGGTGTACTCACGACCTTGGTCCATAGCCATAGATGTTGTGGTGGTGAACACCATGCCGAGGCAGAACAGCAAGCAAACGGTAGTTGCCTCGTAGGTTGCAAAGGTGTTGAGCGCCACTACTCCGCAAAGCTGCAACACGGCAAAGATTGTCATGCCAAGAGCGCCTACAACCATAGCCTTATCAAGCGACTTGAAGCGCAAAGCCATGCCCGAGCCCAAGCCGATGCACACGGAGTTTACACCAAAAATCACGGCAAACCATATTTCGTTAAAGTCAAAGATGTTTTGGATGATGAACGGAGCAGACGAAATGTATCCGAACAAACAGCCACCGGCAAAACCGTATGCCAACACAAGCATCACAAAACGCTTTATCGAGCACACTTTGGGGTATTCGGTGAATGTGTTGAGCAACGAACCGTTGTAGCGTTTGTCTTTGGGCAATGTCTCTTTGAAGACTATCGACATCAAGAAGAGCAACACACCCAATCCGGCCAACACCATGAATATGCCTTGCCAGCCCATAGATTTAGCCAACAAGCCGCCAAACACGGGAGCTGTGGCGGGGGCAATGCCGTTGATAGCGCCCACGAGAGCCATCATCTTGGCAAGATTGCGGCCGGTGTAGCAGTCGGTGACAATTGAGCGAGCGAGCACAATGCCGCCGGCGCCACCAAGACCTTGCACCAAACGGCAAGCAAGAAACACGGTGATGTTTGTGGTGAATACGCTTGCTACGGCAGCGACGATAAACACCAGCATCGAGGCTATAAGGATGGGACGGCGTCCCCACTTCTGACTCATCTGGCCGAAGAATACCTGTCCCACAGCCAAACCAATCATGCCCATAGTCAGCGACAGCTGCACCAAAGTTTCGGTGGTGTTGAAGTCGTGAACCATAGCCGGGAGTGTGGGAAGATACATATCGGTCAAGAACGGGCCGAATGCTGATAACATTCCCAAGAAAATCAATAGAAAATAGAAATAGCGCGGAGTATATCCGCCATAAATGTCGTTGTTTTTTGTCTGTTTTTTACTCATTATTCAGCGTTACAAGTTAACCGCACATCGCGGCAATTCTTTTAATTTACGGCAATTATGAGCTGTTGCCACAGTATATATGTATATAATCTAACTTCTTAATCGTGCAAGTCGTTTGCGCAAAGCGGGCACTTGCTCTTTGCGGTTTTGCGACACAGGGTTTGCCTGATTTACCACGTGTATCAATGCCAGCAAGTCGTCGAGGCGACGATCGGTGAGACAAAGGTTGCGCAGGCGCTTGAGTTGACGGTCTTTGGCCTTCTCGCCGGCAGGGCCCCAGGTGTAGGCTGCTGCCTGATTGCGAATGAGAAATGTGACCTCTTTTTTGAATTTCGACAGATATTTGAAGCGCAACAAAATGCCGTCGGTTTTGCGGGCACAGGCCACGGCAACGTCCATGGCTGTCATTGAGCGATCGCGGCTCTTGGCAATGTCGATATAGCCGATGGCGTGAAACAGCGCGGCAAGGCGCACATAGATATTGCTATCACGTTGCACACGCGACAGTGCGCTGAGCGAGCGCGACCAAATAGTGTCGTTAGTTGAGCTGATTTTGCGACGATAAGTTTTTTCAAGCTCGGGCACCACGTAACGCATAGCACCGGTGATGCGCAGCAAATCGAGGGCGCGTGTGGGATTTGGGCAAAGCAGCATCTTCTCAAACTCGGCACGTATGCGCTCTATTTTTATCAGGCGCAGCCCGACAACACCTTTGCGCATAGCATCAATGAGGTCGTTGTCGAGGCGCCAACCCAGCGAGCAAGCCATGCGTATGCCGCGGAGTATGCGCACGGGGTCGTCGTAAAACGTGAGGTCGGCCTCCATGGGCGTGCGCAACACGCGGTTGTGAATGTCGTCGATGGCATGGCCGGTGATGTCGATAAATTCGCGCGTTGAGATGTTGTAGTACAACGAATTGATTGTGAAGTCGCGGCGCAAGCAGTCGTCTTCAACCGAGCCAAACACCATGCCCGGGTCCTTGGCATTTTCGGCTGTGTACTTGCCGCAGCGCGTTTGCACCATTTCTATTTCGTATTGCGGGAAGCGCTTAAGTCTTAGCATCGCCGTGCCATAGCGTTCGAACGTAGTCGGGACGCCAACGCAGAGATGCATTTTGTGAAGGAGCTTTGCAAAGCGAATGCCACCGTTTTCGACGTCGATAGCGAGGTCGATATCATTTATTTCGCGCTGCATCACCTCATCGCGACAGCAGCCGCCAACGGCATACACATGCCCTTGCCACTCTGTGCCTTCGATAAGCGAGCTCAAATACTCGCAAATAATATGATAAATTTCGGTAGTCATTACAAGAGGATTCATTTCCCACTGCAAAATTACTAACTTTTTCGCAAACTTCCGCCCTCCCCGGCCACGAAATCCCTCCAACCCCGCCACAAACCCACAAAAGAAACAATAAAAGAGGCGGGAGATGCGCAGATTTTGAGTAGATTTTGGGACGGTGGTTTGCAGATTATGGGAAAAATTTGTACCTTTGCGTGATATTTTGTTTGATTGCCGCATTCGTAGGCGG
>CAZYNO010000182.1:0-2957 GCA_964648845.1 uncultured Bacteroides sp. | reverse complement strand
CGCCGCAGTAGTTGTGTTCGGTAGATTGACCGATGCGAGCTAACTCAAATTTGTCAATTTTGTTGTCGTTGAACTGGTCGTTGAGGGCAAAAGCGAAGCAGCTTTCGAGGGCGGCAGACGATGAGAGGCCTGCGCCGAGGGGCACGTTACCGGCAAACACAGCGTCGAAACCTTTAACCACGCCATCGCGTTTGATGATTTCGCGGCAAACGCCAAACACGTAGCGAGCCCACGATTGAGAGGGAGCATCTTCTTCGTTGAGACCGAATTCGGTGTAATCGTCAAGGTCAATAGATTTTACGCGAACTTTGTCGGTGTTGTTTGGGGCCACGCAAGCCATGATAACTTTGTCGATAGCGCCGGGGAACACGAAACCTTCGTTGTAGTCGGTATGTTCGCCAATGAGATTGATACGGCCGGCCGAAGCGTAGAATGTGCCTTCATGGCCAAATCGGCTCACAAATTCTTTATTGATAAGTTCTTTCATATCAAAAAGTAGAATTAAGGGATATTATTGGTTTGTATATTTTAATTTTGTGTGGTAAAGTTACAATAAAAATTTAAATATCGCCGCCGGCCGCGGCATCTAATGCTTATTTTTATGTTAATATTATCTAATTCGTGGAGGTGGGTAAAAATTTTGTGTACTTTTGCCGAAGACTACAAAACGAGTCCTGCCTTTTGATTCATTCCAATCATTATGATAAAAATTCTTGCTAAAAAATCACTTTATGCACTATGTTTCGCACTTGTGTTAGGCTCAAGTAATGCAATTGCCACAGGCTCGGCATGGAGCGTAGGCGTGCAAGGCTCACATTTGCAATGTGCCGCCTCGTTTCGCACCTCGTTGCTAAACGTTGCACCGGGCGTAAACGTGGGCTATCACTTCAACGATTTAGTGGCACTCGAGTTGTCGGCAAGCTTAGGCACAACAACCATGACCTCGCACACCTGCTGCAGCAACTATTGGCTTGGTGCCGACGGCGTGCGCTACAATACGGCTGTGCTCGGCAAAGACGGCATGCTATACGGCGACCTTGAGAGTCGGGTGTCGCTGCAAAAATACCAACTTAGCGCCCCGATAAATTTGTTGAGTTTTCTGCACACATCAACGCCGATGTCGCTCACCGTGGCACCGTCGTTGGCCGTGGTCAACAGCAAAGCACAGATAAACTACGACGCTATCGACAACGTGTCTGCTATGCACATTGGCTATGGAGCAACACTTGGCGTGGGCTGCCGTGTGACAAAAAACTTGTCGCTGGGGCTATACTCAGGTGTGTTGCAACTCAGCGGCAACAGCATTGACGGCATAGAGCGACACTATCACTCGGCAAATCTGATTTGGGAGACCGGCGTAAAAGTATCGTGGATTTTCAACAAACGAAAACAATGAAACACAGTTGCATTTACCTTGTGGCCGCAGCCGCAACATTGACGGCGTGCGACAGCGATATACACAGCGGCGAACATGGGTTGGCAGTGTCGCTCAGCTACGATAATGCCAACGATGCCACTACCGAAGTGGCCGATATTGCTGTGAGCATCTACAACAGCCAAGACAGCAAAACATTGCAGCGCAGCTTTGCCTCGCCGCAAGCCTTAGCCTCAGACATTTTCGACGTGTCGGAAGGCAGCTACAAGATAGGCGTGCTGGCAAATACCGGCAGCCAATATCAAGCTACAGGCGAGCCAATGCACCTCACGCTCAACAGCAGCGCGGCAAACGCGCCGAGCGCCTACTACGGCGTCAGCACCGCCGCAGTGCCCTCTGTGGGTTTGGCATATACAAATGTTGCTCTGCGCCGAGCCACATCCGCGCTCACCGTGAAAGTGACAGAACTACCGTCGGCTGCAACGCTCAGTGTGGAGGTTGCCAACGCCGCCGCCGGCATCTATCCGTTTGTGTATAACGACGAAACCGCCACATACGGCGTTGCCGACAACACAAGCATTACGATGGCGCTGCCCACGGCTTCAGGCAGCGGCAGCCTCACCTGCTCGGGCACACTCATGCCAACCGTAGCATCGTCGACAAACTCAGTACTTCATATCACCGTGACTCTCGTCGACGGTACCGGCCACACCACAAATGCCGTTGCGCCGAAAATGTATCCCGCCGGCAACTATATCTTCGAGGTGAAATACTCTGAACTTTCTTCCGACCTCATTCTCTCTGCCATCCGCATCAACAACTGGACTGACGGATGGGTGATTAACGGCGAAATTCCCGACTATAACAATTAACAATAAAAAATACTACACTCACATGAAAAAGAACATTCTTCCTATGGCACTTGCCGCATGCACAGTGCTCGGTGTTAGCTCATGCTCTAACAATGACGAAATTGCCAAACAAGACAATCCGGTTTACATCACAGTCAACACAGCTATCGGCAACGAAACTGCTCGCACATCAACTCAAGAAGACGGCAGCGAAGTGTTCAGCGAAGGCGACGTTATCAGCGTCTATGCCTGGACCGGCTCGGCAACAGCCATCCCAGAAACACTGGTTGTTAACAACTCGCTCAACACACTCACCTCGGGCAAATGGGTTGCCAATCCGCAAATGCTCTGGCAAAATATGACTGCTTCGCACTACTTTCTCAGCGTATATCCGTCGCGTCAAATCACCGACTTCACTGCCGACCCGTTCACCCTCAGCACAACCGACGCCGCAGCAAACGACTTGCTCGTAGCCCTCAACACCAACGGCATCACAGCCACACAAAATCCGGTGCAGCTGACTTTCAACCACGTCATGGCAAAACTCGTGGTAAATCTTTCATACCGCAATCAATGGGACGACACCGCTCCCACAGTGTCGAGCGTAGTTGCTAATGCCGCAAACGCCGCGACCATCAACTATCTTGCAGCATCGCCTGTCACCGCATCGTCAACTCTCACCGACATCACTCTCTCGGCAACCACTGCCAACGAGAAATATACCACTGTCA
>CAZYNO010000181.1:0-3031 GCA_964648845.1 uncultured Bacteroides sp. | reverse complement strand
AGCGGATATTTCGACTCTCCGGCACAACGCTCGGCGCGCTCGTAGTGCACTATTGAGCTGCGCAGACCGATTTGCGGTATTATGCCGCGCAAAAACAGATTTTCCTCGCCATATTCCGAAAGATAGTCGAGCGCACGGTTGCTCATCAGACGATAGTCGGCGTGGTCGAAAATAGTCTCCGCGCCCATGCTCGTCTGCACCTTGTAGAATGCGTGCGCCGTGTTGCGCTTGAACCATGTGTCGCTGTTGCGGCTTGAGCGCACACCATACACAATGTCGTCGCCGGCTATAAAATTCTCAACCATCTTGTTGATAGCAGCCGGGTCGTCCTGCAAGTCGGCGTCTATCGACACAGCCGCATCGCATTTGCCGCGCACGGCCATCAGTCCGGCAAGCAGAGCATTCTGGTGGCCGCGATTGTGAGCCAGGGCTATGCCTTTAACGCGCGCATCTTTGGCGTGCAAGTCGACGATAAGTTGCCATGTGTTGTCGCAGCTGCCGTCGTTGGCGCACATAACGTAGCTTTCGGCTGATATCAAGCCGTCTGCCACCATGCCGTCAAGCCGGCTGAGCAGCTGAGGCATAGTTATGGGCAGTGCCTCTTGCTCATTATAGCAGGGCACTACAATTGCAATTATGGGACATGTTGGTTTCATAGCCACAAAAATAGCAAATTTTTATATCTTAGCAAAAAAAATAAGCCCCAAGTCGGGGCTTATCATATATTTTAAGTGCTTGTATGCTGCTTATTAGTAGCTGCGAGCAATGATTACGCGGCGTGCTGACGGGCGTCCGGTCACCATGCATTTGCCCGGAGTTTCGTCGCCGTCGAGAGGTATGCAGCGAATTGTTGCTTTGGTCTCTTCCTTGATGCGCTCTTCGGTTTCGGTTGTGCCGTCCCAGTGGCAAAGGAAGAAGCCGCCGTCTTCGATGCGCTCCTTAAATTCGTCGTACGAGTCGCAGATGTAGGTCTTTTGTTCGCGAAGTTTCAGCGCTTTTGCGAAGATGTTTGCTTGGATGTCTTCGAGCAACGATGCAACGTGCTCATCGATGCCTGCAAGTTGTGCCACGCTCTTTTCGAGGGTGTCGCGGCGCATCACCTCAACAGTGCCGTTGGCAATGTCGCGGGCACCGAGCACCAGGCGCACGGGCACACCTTTGAGTTCGTAGTCGGCAAACTTGAAGCCTGCGCGTTTGTTGTCGGCATCGTCAAACTTCACGCTGATGCCCATCTTGCCGAGTTTCTCCTTGATGGGATTAACAACAGCAGCGATTTCGGCGAGCTGTTCGGCGTTTTTATAGATAGGAATAATCACAACCTGAATGGGAGCCAATTGCGGGGGCAACACAAGACCGTTATCGTCGCTGTGAGTCATGATGAGAGCGCCCATCAAGCGAGTTGATACGCCCCACGAGTTTGCCCAAACATATTCGGGCTTATTCTCTTTGTTGGCGAAAGTCACGTCGAATGCTTTGGCGAAGTTTTGGCCCAAGTTGTGCGATGTGCCGCTTTGCAAAGCTTTGCCGTCCTGCATCATAGCCTCGATGGTGTAGGTGTTGAGTGCGCCGGCAAAACGCTCGTTAGCGCTCTTCACACCTTTGATTACGGGCATAGCCATATATTTCTCGGCAAATTCGGCATAGAGGTTGATCATTTGCACTGTGCGAGCTTCCGACTCTTCGGCTGTTGCGTGGGCGCAGTGGCCTTCTTGCCAAAGGAATTCGGATGTGCGCAAGAACATGCGAGTGCGCATTTCCCAGCGCATCACGTTTGCCCATTGGTTGGTGAGCACTGGCAGGTCGCGCCACGAGTGTATCCAGTTTTTGTATGTGCCCCAGATGATAGTTTCTGATGTGGGGCGCACAATTAATTCTTCTTCAAGACGTGCTGCGGGGTCAACGATGACGCCTTTGCCGTCGGGGTCGTTTTTAAGACGATAATGCGTAACAACGGCACATTCTTTAGCGAAGCCTTCAACGTGCTCTGCCTCACGGCATAAGAACGATTTCGGGATGAGCAAAGGAAAGTAGGCGTTTTGCACACCGGTTTCCTTAAACATTTTGTCGAGTGTTTGTTGCATCTTTTCCCAGATGGCGTAGCCGTAAGGTTTGATAACCATACAACCGCGCACTGCTGATTGCTCGGCAAGGTCGGCTTTTACAACAAGTTCGTTGTACCATTGTGAATAATTGTCTGCACGTTTTGTGAGACCTTTAAGTTCAATTGCCATTATCTGCTTGTATTATTTAGTTTTGTATATTTCTCTTAATAATTCGCAAAGTTACGCATTTATTGCGACGTACGCAAACGGAGCGCCGGGTTATCGCCGACGCTCCGTATTGTGGCTTTTTTAATCAAAAACGTTTTTGCTTAGCTTTTTCCTTTATTTTTTAGCTTCAGCGTCGGGGGCTATGAGTTTGTAGCCTTTACCGTGGATGTTGATGATTTCGATTGAGGGGTCATCTTTCAAGTGACGACGCAACTTGGTGATGTAAACGTCCATTGAGCGGGCGTTGAAGTAGTTGTCGTCAATCCAGATGGTTTTGAGCGCAAAGTTACGTTCGAGAATTTCGTTGACGTGTGCGCACAAAAGGCTCAGAAGTTCTGACTCTTTGGTGGTGAGCTTGGTCACTTTGTCTTCGATCATAAGCACTTGCTTTTGTGTGTCGAAGGTGAATTTGCCCATCTTGTACATGGTGATTTCTTTGCCTTTTTTGCCTTTCACGCGGCGCAGAATTGCTTCGAGACGGAACACGAGTTCTTCCATTGAGAAGGGTTTGGTGATGTAGTCGTCAGCACCAATTTTGAAACCTTCGAGGATATCCTCTTTCAGCGATTTTGCTGTCAAGAAGATAATGGGCACTTCTGAGTTGACGGTGCGAATCTCTTGTGCGAGTGAGAAACCGTCTTTTTTAGGCATCATTACGTCGAGCACGCAGATGTCGTACTTGCCTTTGAGGAATGCCTTGTAGCCACTTTCGCCGTCTGCAAACAAGTCAGCGTTGAAGCCTTTCTGTTGCAAATATTCGC
>CAZYNO010000180.1:0-3141 GCA_964648845.1 uncultured Bacteroides sp. | reverse complement strand
GACACGGGCACCCAGTCGGTGATGTCGTCGCGGCAGATAATCACACCGCAGGCGTGCACACCGGTGTTGCGCACGTTGCCCTCAAGCTCTTTGGCATATTCTAAAGTCTCGCGCACCAGTGGGTCGGGGCCTTCGAGCTCGGCCTTAAATTCGGGCACATATTCGCAGCAGTTCTTAAGGTTGGCTTTCAGCTCTTTGCCGTTCACTTCTGGCATGTGGTCGGGCACCAATTTGGCAAGACGGTTGCTCTCCGACAGCGGCAGCTGCTCAACGCGAGCCACGTCCTTGATTGCCGATTTGGCGGCCATGGTGCCGTAGGTGATGATGTGTGCCACTTTCTCTTCGCCGTATTTTTGCGTCACGTAGCGCAACACGTCGCCGCGGCCGTCGTCGTCAAAGTCGATATCAATATCGGGCAACGAAATACGGTCGGGATTGAGAAAACGCTCAAACAGCAAATCGTATTTTATGGGGTCGATTTGTGTGATGCCAAGGCAGTAAGCCACGCACGAGCCGGCTGCCGAGCCACGACCCGGGCCTACACTCACGCCAAGTTTGTTGCGCGCGGCATTTATAAAGTCTTGCACAATGAGGAAGTATCCCGGGAAACCCATGGTCTTCATGATGTGCAATTCAAATTTTATGCGTTCTTTGAGCTCGGGCGACAGTGGTGAGCCGTAGCGCACCTCTGCGCCTTCGTAGGCAAGCTTGGCAAGATAGTCAGCCTCAAATTTTATGCGATAGAGCTTTTCGTATCCGCCAAGTTTTTTGATTTTTTTGTGTGCATCTTCTTCGCTGAGCACCACGTTGCCGTTTTCGTCTTGCGTAAACTCGTCGAACAAATCTTTTTCGGTGAGGCGCTGACGATATTCCTCCTCGGTGCCAAACTCTTTGGGTATGGCAAAGTTGGGCATGATGGGCGCGTGGTCGATGTTGTAGGTCTCAACCTTGGCGAGCACCTCATTGGTGTTTTCGAGCGCCTCGGGGATGTCGGCAAACAACCTTGTCATCTCATCGGTAGTCTTCATCCACTCTTGTTTGGTGTAGAGCATACGATTTTCGTCGTTGAGATATTTGTTTGTCGACAGGCAGATGAGTCGGTCGTGCGCCTCGGCGTCTTTCTCGTTCACGAAGTGCACGTCGTTTGATGCTATCAGCTTGATGTTGTGTTTGCGGGCAAGGTCGATGAGCATAGGCTCGATGCGGCGTTGCTCTTCATACACCTCGTGGTTTGCGCGGGGCACCGTGGCTTTGTGGCGCTGCAACTCAATGTAATAGTCTTCGCCCATCAGATTTTTCCACCATGCCACGCGGCGGTCGGCTTCCTCAAGGTCGCCGGCCATAAGCAGTTTGGGTATCTCGCCACCGAGACACGCCGAGCATATTATCAGACCTTCGTGATATTTTTCAATCTCGTGTTTGTCGGTGCGCGGGTGCATGTAGAAACCTTCGGTCCATGCCTTCGACACCAACTTCACAAGGTTGTGATAGCCTTTTTCGTTCTTCGCCAAAACAATGAGGTGGCGACCTATGTCGCGCTTGTCAACGTGCTCATACAGCGTCTTCTCTGCAACATACATCTCGCAGCCGAAGATGGGCTTGAATTGCTTGTCGGCGTCGAGCTTAGAGTTTACCTTATTTACATAGTTGAAAAACTCTTTTATGCCATACATATTGCCATGGTCGGTGATGGCTATGCCGGGCATGCCGTCGCCGATAGCCTTGTCTACGAGCGCCGGTATTGACGCCTGGCCGTCGAGCAACGAATATTGCGTGTGCACGTGAAGATGAACGAATTTACTCATATTTTTTGGTCTGATTGCAGGAATAAAGCACCGAGCCATGGTTGCCGATGCATCTGCAAATATACAAAATTCTCCCGACTTCCTCCACCTTCCCCGCCAAATTTCTTGACCTCCCTACACGAATGGCACTGCAATTTGTGCGGCGAATTGCAGATTAATTTCGGGTGATATGAGCATATATCCGTTTTTTTTGCTAATTTTGCAACATAATTAATATAACTTCGCTAACGGCTCATGATTGAACGCATTATAATCATTGAAAACGTTGACCCCGTGATATTCTACGGCGTCAATAATTCAAACATGCATCTAATACGTAACCTTTTCCCAAAGCTGCGCATAGCTGCTCGCGGCTCCGTTATCAAGGTTATCGGCGAGGACAGCGAAACTGCCGAGTTTGAAAAGAAAATCAAAGAGCTTGCTGACCATGCCGAGCGCTTCAACCGTCTCACCGAAGAAACTATTATGGACATCATCAAGGGAGAAGCTCCCCAAGAGCTCAAACGTGATGATGTAATTATATATGGCATAAACGGCAAACCTATTATGGGCCGCACACCAAACCAGCAGAAACTCGTGGAGACTTTCGCCAAAAACGATTTGACGTTTGCCATGGGCCCTGCCGGCACCGGTAAAACATACATCGCAATAGCCCTTGCCGTGCGTGCACTCAAAAATCGCGAGATACGCAAAATCATCCTCTCGCGCCCTGCTGTTGAGGCCGGCGAAAAGTTGGGCTTCCTGCCCGGCGATATGAAGGACAAAATCGACCCTTATTTGCAGCCCCTATACGACGCCCTCGAAGACATGATACCCGCAATGAAGTTGCGCGAGTATATGGACTCGAAGGTGATACAAATAGCACCCCTTGCTTTTATGCGTGGCCGCACTCTCAACGACGCTATCATTGTGCTCGATGAGGCGCAAAACACCACAACCCACCAGATAAAAATGTTCATGACACGTCTTGGCATGAACGCCAAAATGATTATCACCGGCGACGTCACCCAAATCGACTTGCCGCGCTCAACCCAGTCGGGACTCATCCAGGCATTGCGCATACTCGACGGCGTGCAAGGCGTGGGCCGCGTGGAGTTTGGCAAAAAAGACATTGTTCGCCACCAGCTTGTGCAGCGCATTGTTGAAGCCTACGAGCGCTTCGACGAAGCTCAAAAAGCCGAGCGAACTTCAAATGCCGCCGATAACGACGACGATACACCCAATCAACAAGAGTAATTTTACCACAAATTTCATAGAATTATGTCAACCGTAAAAACCCTAACAAACACCGATTTCAATTTCCCCGGTCAAAAAAGTGTATATCACGGCAAAGTTC
>CAZYNO010000179.1:0-3161 GCA_964648845.1 uncultured Bacteroides sp. | reverse complement strand
ATAATCGCAACACCGATTTCTCGCCTAATCACATTATTTTTACCGAGGACTTTGCTTCTGATGCAGTATTTAATCAGCGATGGAATTCGTTTTGCTCAAAGCTTAAAATTATGTCTGCGCCATCATTTGCAGAGGCCATGAGCGTCATCGTCGATTTTATAATGCCTTTTTGGAGAAAGCTTCAGGAAAAGAATTAAGTTCCCGGCATTTTTATACGCGGAGCGCGTAGTGGGGGGGTATAAGTTTGATTATTTGGTATTAATGCGTAACTTTGCGAGGATAAACACAACACATATTTATAATGGCTGAAAACCAAGATAAAATAGCACAGGCAAAGCAGCACTACGAGCTGGGCAAGCAATATTGGGCAGAGGGCAAACGTGGCGCCGCCATCACCGAATACAATAACGCGGTGGCTCTCGACGAAAATTCGCCCGCCCGCACGGCGTTGGAATTAATTTACGATATTATGGATTTTTTTGACCCAAATCAATTAAATCCGTAAAAATTTTATAACTTTGCCAACAAATTATTGCATACTGAAACATGAACAAAATAATTTCTAAAAAACATTTCAGCGAAAATGTGGTTGAGCTTGTTGTTGAGGCTCCGTTAATTGCTAAAGCGCGTAAGCCCGGCCATTTCGTTATAGTGCGCTGTGGCGACAAAGGCGAGCGCATACCACTCACCATCGCTGATGCCGATGTAAACCGCGGCACAATCACACTCGTAATACAAGCCATAGGCTATTCTACTAAAGCTATTTGCGCTCTCAACGAAGGCGACTATCTCACCGACGTTGTTGGTCCCTTAGGTCATGCCACCAACATCAAAAACTTTGGCACCGTGGTATGCTGCGGTGGCGGTGTGGGCGTGGCTCCGCTCTTGCCCATCATCAAAGCCATGAAAGAAGCCGGCAACCGCGTCATCAGCGTTCTTGCCGCACGCACAAAAGATCTCATCATACTCGAAGATCAAGTGCGCGAACATAGCGACGAGGTCATCATCATGACCGACGACGGCTCATACGGCAACAAAGGACTAGTCACCAACGGTGTAGAGAGCGTCATCAACCGCGAGAAAGTTGATTTCGTTGTCACCATCGGTCCGGCGATAATGATGAAATTTGTGTCGCTGCTCACTCAGAAATACGAAGTGCCTACACTGTGCTCACTCAACACCATAATGGTAGACGGCACAGGCATGTGCGGTGCTTGCCGTGTCACTGTCGGCGGCAAAACAAAATTTGTTTGCGTTGACGGCCCGGAGTTTGACGCTCACCAAGTAAACTTCGACGAGATGCTCATGCGTCTTCGCGCTTATAATTAATTAACTTCTAAAAAACACTCTCTGTTATGACTAACGAACAGATTGAAAATATAACTTCGCGCGATGCCGCTTGGCGTGCTGACTTGCGCGATGCACTCAATGCCAAAGAGCGCACGTCAATAGCACGTGCCACCATGCACGAGCTCGACCCCGCCTACCGTATCACTTGCAACGAAGAGGTGAGCCAAGGTCTCAACCGCGACGAGGCTATGCGCGAGGCTACACGTTGCCTCGATTGCCCCGAACCCGGATGCGTGCAAGGCTGCCCGGTGAACATCAACATCCCGGCATTCATCAAAAACATACAACGCGGCGACGTTGACAGCGCTGCTCGCGTGCTCAAGCTCACCAGCGCACTCCCCGCCGTTTGCGGCCGCGTGTGCCCACAAGAGCGTCAGTGCGAAAGCAAGTGCATATACCTCAAGATGAAGAAACAGCCCGTGGCTATAGGATGGCTCGAACGCTTTGCCGCCGACCACGGCAAAACCGACTCCGCCACCCCGGCACAAAAGCCCACAGGTGCAAAAATTGCTGTTGTCGGCTCAGGTCCCGCAGGCTTGTCTTTTGCCGGAGCAATGACAGCTCTCGGCTACCAAGTCACTGTCTACGAGGCACTTCACGAAATTGGCGGCGTGCTCAAATATGGCATTCCCGAGTTCCGTCTCCCCAACTCTATCGTTGAGACAGAAATTGACGCTCTCCGCAAAGCCGGAGTTGACTTTGAGTCTGACGTGGTTGTCGGCAAGACCATCAGCTACGACGACTTACAAAACGCCGGTTTCGCCGGCATCTTTGTCGGCTCGGGCGCAGGTCTGCCCCGCTTCATGGGCATCCCCGGCGAAAACCTCATCGGTGTGATGTCGAGCAACGAATATCTCACCCGCGTCAACCTCATGGGTGCCGGACGCGAAGGCTACGCCACCCCCGTGCGCAAAGGCAAACGCGTGGCAGTGATAGGTGGCGGCAACACGGCCATGGACTCTGTGCGCACAGCTCTGCGCATGGGTGCTGAAAAGGCAATGATTATTTATCGCCGTGGCGAAGCCGAAATGCCGGCGCGTGCCGAGGAGATACATCACGCTAAGCAAGAGGGTGTTGAGTTTATGACGCTTCACAACCCCATTGAGTATCGCGGCAACGAGAAGGGCGAAGTTACAACCATGGTGCTCCAGCGAATGGAGCTCGGCGAGCCCGATGAAAGTGGACGTCGCAGTCCGGTGCCCATTGAGGGCGGCATCATCGAAGTGCCCGTCGACGAGGTTATCGTCAGCATCGGCGTTTCGCCCAACCCGCTCATTCCAAACTCGATAGAAGGCATAAATGTGTCGCGTCGCGGCACCATCGAAGTCAACGACAGTTTGCAGTCGTCGATACCCACCCTATTCGCCGGTGGCGACATAGTGCGTGGCGGTGCAACGGTTATCCTCGCCATGGGCGACGGACGCAAGGCGGCGGCAGAAATGCACAAATACCTCTCGACGAAATAGAAATATACAGCCTCTTTTTTATACGCACCGCTACGCGGAGCGCGATATGGGGAGGGATACGTACACCCCGGGTAGCGGCGGCTCTGCCGGCCTTACCCGGGGCTACATTATTTACACCGCTCTGCGGTGCGCTAGCCGCCACGCGGCAATATATCAACACGGGTCGACGGCGCGGCAATATATCAACACGGGGCAGCGGCAAATCAGCGGGGCGGAGGCGCGGCAATATATCAACACGGCGGCGGCAAATCAGCGGGGGGCGGGGATGGAAAAAGCCCCGCGGGGAGCGGGGCTTGGAGCAATCTCTAAATTACCTATTGTAAAAAACTATGAACACTAATCTAT
>CAZYNO010000178.1:0-3272 GCA_964648845.1 uncultured Bacteroides sp. | reverse complement strand
ACTGCGACTACAAGAGCTCGAGCACAGTTGACGGCTGCGACATCACACACCACTACTTCCAGGTGACGCTCAACAAGACAAAAGATTTGCGCTATTTTCACATCATAGCCAACCACGAGATAAAGGGCGAATTGCCGTTTGCCACCGAGAGCGATATCTTCAACAGCGAGCAGATGATTGCCAACAACAATAATGTGTACTGGCGACGTCTGGAGCTGACCAATGGCGTTGACGACAACGTTGTCACATACCTCAACGGCGTGAAGCTGATACGCAACTTTGCCCGCGTGACTCTCAACTTCAGTTTGCTGCCCACAACCACCACAATAACCAAAGACGGCAAGAGCTACGGCTCCGACTATTTCACCGAGGTGAAATGGTGCATGATGAATATACCCACCGAGAGTTTTGTGGCACCATATCTCAAAGGCCAGGAGTTTGCTACGTTTCTGAAAGTGGCTACCGACGACGGCTATACGGCATCGTCGGGCGGCTCCGACCACAACACCAGCACGGCATACACCTACGACGAGCTTTACAACGAGGGCTATCGCTGCCATGTGCCGCGCACGCCCGACAATGCCGACACATTCTACGCCCGAACATCAGCCGACGAGGCCGACAAAACTCTCGACGAAAACGATGTTTCTGCCGACATCCGCTATGCCAATACTGTTTGGAGGGAGTGGTACGAGCCTCAATACACCTACGAAAACGAGGGCTCAAGCGACAGCTATCTCTACAAGCGCACAACATTCCTCATCAAAGCCACAACCATCAACGGCGAGACATGGTACTACCGTCTGAACCTCGTGGACCCCGACCGCAACTACGAGCAGCTATATCTGATGCGCAATGTGTCGTACAATGTGAAAGTCACATCTATCACCGATGCCGGATTTAGCACGGCATCCGAGGCTTTTACCCGTGCCGCATCCAACAACTTCTCGGGCGCCGTGACAACAAGTGCCTACACCAATGTGAGTGCCAACGGCTCTTCGCTGCGCGTGGAGTATATGACGAAATATATTTTCAGCAACGCTGATGTGACGATGAAATATCGCTACGTGCCCGACATCACCAACCTCAAAACCGACGGCACATACGTGTCAGAAAACGACGATGTCACCGTCACCTCTACCGAGAGCTATAACACCGTCACCGGAGCAGTGCCGGCATTTGTGGGCAGCGACAACACCAAATATGCCATTTGGTCATACTCGCAAGCCACAGCCGACGAGAGCGACTCTAACTATCGCGTGATAACTTTCAAACCCAACACTCCGCAAACCGGCGACGTGTCGACAACCTCAAAGGTAAGAATACAGGTTGCCGACAGTAAACGCCCGAATAACAACAGCCTTTATCGCGACGTGACTTTAGTGCTGCGCAACCGCTACAAGCTCAAAAACATGGAGATAAACAAAGACGGCACCAACACATACACGCTCACCGTTGATATTCCCGACGACTTGCCGAAGGAGATTTTCCCGCTCGACTTTCTGTTTGAAACTTATCCGCCGGTCACCTACCCCAACGCCGACAAGTCGATTATGCGCGTGATTGGCGGCGACGAGTCGCTGTTTATAAACGCGTCGAAGGACTCGTTCCACTTCAACCGCGCCGTGACGTGGGAGAAGTATAACTCGGCAACGGTATTCAACACGGTGAACGGCCGCAAGCAGATAACGTTCTTCTTCCACATCCTCATCGAGAACCTGCCCACCGACAGCAACTATCTGTTTTTTGCCGTATACGAGCCGTCGCTCTCGCCCGACCCCGACGGCCAAATCAGCTACAAAAAGGCGTCGCCGCTATATGGCTCGTTCAAGTTTGAAAAGACCACCGACAGCGACGGAAATGATGACGTGACGCTCACCAAAATCGCCGAATATAAAACCGAAGCCGAGGCACACACGGCCTGGGACGCACTAAATAATTAAGATGAAACTAAGCAGCGCGATATTGATATTATGCAGCATATTGTCGGCGGCTTGCACGGCAGAACATGCCGACAAGCCCGCGGCCGACGTTGCCGCAGCCGACAGCACCGTCTCTGAGCTTCCGATGCCAATGGTGCCGGCAAATATCGAGCAGCCGAGCGAACGCGCGGCATACATGATACGCCATTTTTGGGACACGCTCAATTTTGACGACACTGTGCGCTGCTGCAAAAAGGATTTTATAGAGCAAAATTTCTCTAACTTTGTGGCTATGTTTCCTGTCGCCGACGAGTCGGCACAAAAGGTCGCGGTGGAGACGCTGCTGAAGCGTGCTGCCGCCAATGCAAGTGCCTACGGTCTGATGGTGGAGACGGCGCGCAAGTATCTCTACGACCCCAATTCGCCGATGTATAACGAGCAAATATATGAATTGTTTGTTGACAGCGAGCTGAGCAATGCCGCCACCGACGAGGCACAGCGCGAGCGACTGAAAACCGAAAAGCAATGGATTGGCATGAATGCCCCGGGAACGATAGCCACCGACTTCAAATATCGCACAGCGGCGGGCACGGTAACGACTTTGCTAAAAACGCCCATCGACAACCAGCTGCTGCTGGTGCTCTACGACCCCACATGCGACCATTGCCACGAAATCATTGAGCAACTGGGTCGCAACGCCGAGATAAACGGCTGCATCGCCGAGGGCACGCTGACAGTCCTTGCAATAAATCTTGTGGCAAAGCATCCGCCGGGCGACCTACCGTCGAACTGGCACAGCGGCACCGACCTCAGCAACATCGACGACCGCGACCTCTACATCATCCGCGCAACACCCTCGCTCTACATCCTCGACACCACCCACACCATCCTCGCCAAAGACATCCCCCCGGAAAACATCTTGAAGTAAGAAGGAAAGAGTGAAGAGTGAAGAGTGAAGAGTGAGGAGGAAGCAAGAAGTAGGGGGTAAAAAGCGTATTGCATCGTCGTCAGCGTCGGATTGCACCCTTGCGGGTTGCACTGTCTCGTGGTCGTCGGCCGGCAACATGCAATCCGACGCTGACGGCGATGCCACTCCTTACTCTTTACTTCTTACTTTTTGCGTGGGCGCGCAGCGCATGTTGCGTCGATGGCTCGAAGAGCCTACACTTTCGTTAACCCCACTGTGTCGACGTAGCTCTGCGGAGTCGGCTCAGTGGGGCCCGACGTCTCACCCAAGCAGCTACCTCGGAGAGGTTGCACCATGGGTGTGTCGCAACGACGATGCAACGTCTCCGACGTTGGCTGATATTTGTGAGCAGCCTCCCCATAGAGCCTGCGGCACTATGGGGT
>CAZYNO010000177.1:0-3327 GCA_964648845.1 uncultured Bacteroides sp. | reverse complement strand
GAAGAACTCGGCATCGACGAATTGGCAACCGACAAAGCAAACCAATACGTTAAACTCACCAACGTAACAATCACCGCAAGCGAAACCGCCAACGTCTACACATTCACCGACGGCGAAGGTGGCGATGACGCTGCAACAGTGACCGCATACAACACATTCTACAACTCAAGCTACTACAACCCAACTGTTACCGTGCCCATCGGCGAAGGCTACACAGTGACGGGCTTTGTCAGCGTATCGTCAGATGCCGTTCAATTCACCCCGGTATCATTCGATGCCAGCGCCGCCAAGCAAGCTTGCGAGGTGCCGACATTCAGCGTGCAATCAGGCAAAGTTGACAAAGGCACAGAAGTGACAATCACCTCAGCCACCGAAGGTGCATCAATCTTCTACACCACCGACGGCGAAGACCCCACAGTGTCATCTACACTCTACAGCGAGCCCATCGTGATCAACGAGGATGTCACCGTCAAAGCCATAGCAGTGAAAGAAGGATTTGTTGACAGTGCAGTTGCCACAGCAAGCTACACTATTCCCGACGAAAACGAAATTATCGCCACATTCGATTTCAGCAATCCCACATCGCTCAGCAATGCTGACGACATGAAAGATGTTGACTTCACATCAAACGGCAAAGAATTTGTGCTCAACGACGTTATCCTCAAAAATAACGGCGTTAACTTCCAAGCTTCAACAGGCACTTCTGCCAACTCAAGAATTTATGTCGGCACAACAAGCGGCAAGCAAACAGTAGATTTGCGTCTCTACACCGGAGCTACAGTTTATATCGGCACAACTCTTGAAGGCAAAGTTATCTCGAGCATCGAATTCACCAAAGTAGGTGGCAGCTACGAATGGGAAGCCAACCGCGGCACATTTAGCACCAGCAGCAACGATGGCACATGGAAACCGAAAGAAGGCGACGACACAAGTTCGGTAATCTTCACCGTAAATAAGACGACCCGCGTAAGCACAATAAAGGTTTACCTTGGCGACCCCACCACCGGAGTTAGCGAAATTGCTGCTGACGAAGACGCCCCCGCCGAATATTTCAACCTGCAAGGTGTGCGCGTAGCCAACCCGACCCCGGGTCTCTACATCGTCCGCAAAGCCGGCCAAGCCCACAAAGTGATAATCAAATAACCCATGCAACGCGCGCCCGGCGCGCACGTTGCAAGTAAAAAGTAAAGAGTAAAGAGTAAGGAGTAAAAAGTGCGCTTTTTGCTCCTTACTCTTTTTGTGGCGGTGCTGCGCGGGTCGGTATGCAAGGGTCGCGGATTGACCCACACGTCGATGTGATACGCGGTTTCCCTGTAGGGGCGCAACATGTTGCGCCCGCATGGCTTGCAACGGTAACTATCTATTGCACAGCTGTTTGCAGTCGGATTGTCGCCGGGCGCAACGGGTTGCGCCCCTACAAAGGTATGCGCGTATCGCATCGTCGCGACGGCCGGTATGCAAGGGTCGCCATCGTCGCGCGAGTCGGATTGCGCGGGGGGCAATTGTGGCAAAGGGGTGGGAATCGTGTTACAATAATGTTGGTTTAGCCTAATTTAGATATTTTAACATAAAAATATGGTAAATTGTTTTGCTAATATCAAAAATATATTAACTTTGCAAGTGAGAAAAGGTGGCAAGCAACAAATTGCTATTTTTTCGGACTGACGACAATCTACGTCAAAACTTATAACAAATGTTAGATCATTGATAACGTTTTGTTAGACATATATACTTGAATTTTGGTTATGAGGGAGGTGCGTTGCTGTGAAGTAGCGCACTTTCATTTTTTATGTCTAAACGCGTTGATAGAGCTTGAGGCCGAAGCGGTTGATGATGGCGTAGACGTGGTCGAAGATATCGCTTTGCAGAGCCTCAAACGGCTCCCACTCGGTGATGTCGACAAAGAAGAATAGTTCGAGGGGCAGACCTTGTGCCGTGGGCTGCAGTTGGCGCACCATCATGCGCATGTCGGTGCGCACGTTGGGATGCGCCAGGAGCATACGCTCAAGGTGGTGGCGGAAGAGCTGCAGGTTGACGCTGCGTGCCGACTCGGCACACTCGGCGTCGGTGATAAAGCCGTCGGCATGCAGGGCAGAGAGCTCGTCGGCAGTGAGAAAGCGCACACTATTGGCGTCGAGCAGCAGCGAACGCATCACGCGTCGTGCGCCGAGCTCGCGCATATTCGCATAGTTTTGGAACGATTCGGAGAAAAGCACGTATGGCGAGATGGTGGTTATCGACTCGTCCCAGTTGCGCACTTTGACAGTAGTGAGCGAGATGTCCTCCACCTCGCCGTTGGCACCAGCCTTGTCAACAACAATCCAGTCGCCTTTTTTGAGCATATTGTTTGCCGAGAGCTGCACTCCGGCAACGAGTCCGAGGATGGTATCTTTAAACACCAACATCAGCACGGCAGAAGTGGCGCCAAGGGCGGTGACGATGGCTCCCGGCGAGCGACCGCAGAGTATGCTCACCGCGATGATGGCAGTGATGCATGTGATGATGATTTGCACCATCTGCAGAAGGCCCTTCGACGAATGTTCTTCGATGTGGTTATCCTCCACAAGTTTGTCGTAAAGACTCTTGGCGAGGCGGTTTACGAGGAACCATACCGCCCAAACGATGTAGACATTGGTGAGCTTGATGGTCCACACGTACAGCTGCTGCGAGTGCGAGGCTACGACCGTAGGCAGATAGTGGCTGACAATCAGCGCGGGGATGATTTGGCCCATGCTGCGCAGCACGCGCTTGTTGAGCAGGGCATCGTCCCAGTTTGTAGCGGTTTTGTGTGTTACGAACACCACTGAGGGCACCACGAGGTGCGACCAAATTTCGTAAGCCACCCATGCCATCAGGGCGATGACCACGAGCGAGCACACCACAGCCCACTGAGTGGCGGTGGCAACATCGAAATATTGCGTGAGCAATTGCAAAAAGTATTCTCTCATCTGTATTATTTCTTGCGGAGGACAGTAGCAGTGCGAGCGGGGAGGTAAAGTTTCAGCCACTCAACGCCGGCGGGGGCATAGAGTTCGTCGTGGCAGGTGAGATGCTCAACGCTGTCGTCGATATTGTTGTAGCCGCCGAAGCAAGCGCTGTCGGTGTCGAGCACTATCTCGTAGCTGCCGGCAGGAGCGAGGATGCCGTAGCCGTCGAACGACTTTGAGGGGTTGAAGTTGAACACAAACACAAGGTTGCCGCGCATGAAGGCGAGTATCTGGTCGTCGTCCTTCTCCCAAAGCTTGCGCACGGGCTGAGCCTGGAAGTTGTAGACGCCGCTCACAGCTCAATCATAGCGTTGTCGAAGACGTTGAGGAAGTGGTATTT
>CAZYNO010000176.1:0-3330 GCA_964648845.1 uncultured Bacteroides sp. | reverse complement strand
TTGAGAGCGTGGAGATTGTGCGCGGCATACCCTCGGCTGAGTATGGCAACCTCACATCCGGGCTTGTCAACATCAAGCGCATCAAAAAAGCCACCCCGCTGCGTGCACGCTTCAAGGCTGACGAATACAGCAAACTATTCTCTGTGGGCAAAGGCTTTAGCCTCGGCGACCACGTTATCAATATTGACGGCGGCTATCTCGACTCAAAAGTCGACCCCCGCAACAATCTCGAAAACTATAAGCGCATAAACGCTTCGGCACGTGCCCACATGCGCTTCAACACCGAAGATCTTGCAATCACTTTCAGTCCCGGCATTGACTATACCGGCTCGTTCGATAATGCCAAGGTAGACCCCGACCTCAACTACAACAAGATTGACGAATACAAAAGCAGCTACAACAAATATGCTTTCTCGTCTGAATTGTCGCTGGGCTTCAACAAAATCAAGTGGCTCAATGCCGTGAGCCTAAACGTTGGCGCAAGCTATCAAGCCGACAAGCTCACTCGCCGCAAGCAAGTGGCACCGCGCCGCGCATCCGTGGCGCCCACAACTATGGATGAGGGAGTGCACGACGGCACTTATTTGCTCACCGAATATATTGCCGACTACGTCAGCGACGGCAAGCCATTCGACCTCTCGCTGAAGCTTAAAGCCGACGGCGAAGCCGGCTTTGGCAATGTTATAAACAAATATAAGCTCGGCTCAGAGTTTACTCTTGCCAAAAACTTTGGTGACGGGCAAGTTTACGATCTCTCGCAGCCGCTTTCGGCAAGCTGGACCACCCGTCCGCGAGCCTACAAAGACATCCCCGCATTGTCGGTGCTGTCGTTCTTCGCCGAAGATAATTTCTCAGCCAAGGTGGGCGCATCAAACGTGGAGTTGCAAGTGGGTTTGCGCACCATGCAGCTGCCCACGCTCGACAGCCGCTATTATCTTGCCGGAAAAGTATATTTAGACCCGCGCGCAAACGCCGTGTGGCACTTCCCCGCCATCGGGCGCTTGAAGTTGCTTCTGGCTGCCGGATACGGCCTCACCACAAAGATGCCGACCATCGACTATCTATATCCGCAAGTGCACTACAACGACATTGTGCAGCTCAACTACTACGACGTGAACAATCCCACGCAATATAGCCGCGTGAACCTTCGCACATACATCGAAGATGCCACAAACTACAATCTTCGCGCTGCTCGCAACCGCAAGTGGGAGCTGCGCTTCGGCGCCGAATTTGGCGGCAACTCGTTGTCGGTGACCTACTTCGAAGAACATATGTCGTCGGGCTATCGCTATTCGCAAGTGTATAGCTCGTATGCCTATCGCAAATATGATGCTTCGGCAATCGACGCTCTCTCGCTCACCTCGCAGCCTTCGCTCGACAATCTGCCATACGAAGACCTCAACATCCTCGACGGATACAGCAAAGTCACCAACGGCAGCACCATCAACAAACGCGGTGTGGAATTTCAGCTCAACACACAGCGATTCAATCCGTTGCGCACATCGCTCACCGTCACCGGTGCGTGGTTTAAATCAACCTACACCAATTCGCAGCAGCTTTATGCCACCGTCAACGACGTTGTAGGCAACCAATCGGTGAGCGACTTGTACGTAGGTCTTTACGACACCAACGACGGCCGCGTCAACGAGCAATTCAACACCAACTTCATGTTCGACACGCAGATACCGCGTTGGGGCTTGATATTTTCTACAAACATACAGTGCATGTGGTTTGTGAAGACAACCCGTCTGCGCCAAAACGGTGTGCCCGTGCAATATATCGCCGCTTCCGACGGCCTGTTGCACGATTATGCCGCAGATGTGCAAACAAACCCTGTGCTGCAATATCTTGTGAAAACCTACAACGAAGACGTTTATCGCACACAGACAATACCCACGGCGCTATACGTCAACTTTAAAGCCACAAAACAAATCGGCAAATGGCTGAAAATTTCGGCTTTCGCCAACCGCATACTCGATTACTTGCCCGACTATCAAAGCAACGGCGTCACCGTGCGTCGCTCGTCTGATGCATACTTTGGCATGGAACTTAACTTCACTCTTTAACGCAAATGAAACATACACTACCAATACTGTTTTTTGCCGCCGTTGCCACGCTAACTTCGTGCGACGACTCGCTGCAAAGCTCGCTGACCACCGGCACTGTGCAGGTTGCGCTCTCTGTGCCCGAGGAGGTGACCGAAGGCACTATTGTGTCCGAAAAATTCGACTTCAAAAATGTGACCAACGGCCGCACTTACTCGTTCACATCGCGCGATAATATCGAGCTTATCATAGGCTTGTACGACGTTGACTATGAGGCACAAGTGCAGCTGCAAAACGGCGCTGTCTCGCAAATGCAGGCACACGCCTACAGCGTGCAAATCTCGCAATCTGCCGCAACAACACTCCGTCTTGAAGCATACAACAATATCGCTGCCGACGACCTTATCATTGCCGAAGTGTTCTTCACCGGCACATTGCAAAGCTCAGGCAACCAATATCTCGGCGACGACTATGTGAAGCTCTACAACAATACCGACCACGTAATCTACGCCGACGGCCTCACGTTTTTCGAAAGCAAATTCAACACCACCGACAAATACGAGTATTCCCCCGATATCATGTCGGAGGCTATGACCGTGCAAGCGCTCTACACCGTCCCCGGCAACGGCACCGAGCACCCCGTGCAGCCCGGCGAATATCTGTTGCTTGCCGACACGGGCATTGATCACCGCGTCACCAACCCCAACTCGTTCGACCTTTCGGCTGCCGACTTTGAGTGGTACGACGTGTCATCATCGCCGAGCAACCTTGACATCGACAGCCCCACGGTGCCCAACCTCGACAAATGGTATTGCTACACAAAAACATATTTCATGCTGCACAATCGCGGCTTCAAGGCTTTTGGCATAGCTCGCATTCCCGTTGATAGCGAGACCTATCTCAAAGACTACTATTACACCTACAGCTACAACATGATTACCGCTGCGGGCACATTCCCCATGAGCCAAAGCTCTTATCGCCTGCCAAATGAGTGGATTGTTGACGTGGTGAATTGCAGCGTTGAGTCGGACTATGCCTGGAACGTTTGTGCTCCGCAGCTCGACTGCGGCTGGACTCACTGCGGCTCTATCAACAGCGACAAAAATCGCTTCTTCCGCAGCGTGCGCCGCAAGATGCTTTACCTCAACGCCGACGGCAATCCCGTGCTCAAAGATACCAATAACTCTACCGCCGACTTCAACGGCGACTGCATTCCATCCGAAATTGAGTGCCAGGGCACTGCCATTGACTTTAACGGCACTCGCGCCACAACATTAACATACGA
>CAZYNO010000175.1:0-3432 GCA_964648845.1 uncultured Bacteroides sp. | reverse complement strand
AGAAAACGGCACCATCCGCAAAGGCGACTTTGTGAAATTTGTGTCGACAGGCAAAGAGTATGACGCCGACGAAATCGGTGTGCTCAAACTCGACCTTTCGCCTCGCGCCGAGCTCTCGGCGGGCAACGTGGGATACATCATCTCAGGCATCAAAACATCTAAAGAGGTTAGGGTGGGCGACACTATCACCCACGTCGAAAAGCCTTGCGAAAAAGCCATCGACGGCTTTGAGGAGGTGAAACCTATGGTGTTTGCCGGCGTTTATCCCATCGAAACCGAAGACTTTGAAAACCTTCGTGCCTCGCTCGAGAAACTCCAACTCAACGACGCTTCGCTGACATTCACCCCCGAGTCGTCGGCTGCCCTTGGCTTTGGCTTCCGCTGCGGCTTCCTCGGCCTGCTGCACATGGAGATTGTGCAAGAACGCCTTGGCCGCGAGTTTGATATGGATGTAATCACAACTGTGCCCAACGTGTCTTATCGTGTGTACGACAAAAAAGGCGCTATGACCGAGGTGCACAACCCCTCCGGATTGCCTGACCTCACCCTCATTGACCACATCGAAGAGCCATATATCCGCTCAACTGTCATCACTACTTCCGACTTCATCGGCCCGATTATGACCTTGTGTCTCGGTAAACGCGGTGAACTTGTGAAGCAAGAATACATCTCGGGCAACCGCATGGAGCTCACTTACGATATGCCACTCGGCGAGATTGTAATTGACTTCTACGACAAGCTCAAAAGCATATCTAAAGGCTATGCATCGTTCGACTATCACTTGCACGACTTCCGCGAGTCAAAGCTCGTGAAGCTCGACATATTGCTCAACGGTGAGAGCGTAGATGCCCTGTCAACACTCACTCACGCCGACAATGCCGTGTCGTTTGGCCGCCGCATGTGCGAAAAGCTCAAGGAGCTCATCCCGCGTCAGCAATTCGACATTGCTATCCAAGCCGCTATCGGCGCAAAAATTATTGCCCGCGAAACCATCAAAGCTGTGCGCAAAGACGTGACTGCCAAGTGTTATGGCGGTGACATCTCGCGTAAACGCAAACTTCTTGAAAAGCAGAAGAAAGGTAAAAAACGTATGAAACAAATCGGCTCGGTTGAGGTGCCGCAAAAAGCATTCCTCGCCGTGCTCAAACTCGACTAACATATTTGCTGCATGGTCTCATTCCCTAACGCAAAAATTAACATAGGTCTCGATATTGTGAGCCGTCGTCCTGACGGTTATCACAATATCGTGACTGCTTTTATGCCCGTGCCCTGGTGCGATGTGCTCGAAATTGTCCCCGCTGCCGGCGGCGACGATACTCTCACCGTGACAGGCCGCGGCGTAGATTGTCCGCCCGAAAAAAATCTTGTGATGAAAGCCTGCCGTGCTTTGCGTGCATACAAAGATTTTCCGGCTGTCGACATATATCTCAACAAGATTATCCCCGATGGCGCAGGTCTTGGCGGCGGTTCGTCTGACGCAGCCTTCACCGTCACAACCATCAATAAACTTTTCGCACTCAACCTCAGCGATGCTGAGATGGCGCAAGTGCTTGCCGGCATCGGCAGCGACTGCCCGTTTTTTGTCTACAACCGCCCAATGTTGGCAGTAGGCACAGGCACAGAAATGACGGAAACCGACATCAATCTTTCCGGAAAATATATTTTGCTTGTCAAACCTGCCAATAGCGCTGTGTCTACAGCTCAAGCCTACGCCGGAGTGACTCCGTGCGAGCCCACTTTGTCGCTTGCCGACTCACTAAAGTTGCCCCTGTTGCAGTGGCAAGGCAAAATCAAAAACGACTTTGAGCCCAGTGTCTTTGCCAAAGCTCCGGCTATCGAGGCAACAAAACGCAAGATAATGCAGCTCGGCGCTGTCTACACTGCCATGTCGGGCTCGGGTGCATGCGTCTTCGGCATTTTCGACGCCCCGGTTAGCGATGCCGTGGTGCATCAAGAGTTTAAAGATTGCGACACTTTTGTCGCTTCGCTATAAAATTTGCCAAATCAGTCGATTTGGCAATGTTTTTGCTATGTCATTATTGATTAATGTATAATGCTAAGAATATGAACAAAGAACAAAATACTAACATCGAGCAACCCCAAGATGCAGAGTTGAACGAAGCTGCTGCATCTGCTCAAGATAATAACCAAAACGAGCCACAAGAGGAGCTGACCGAAACGGAAAAACTCCAAAAAGAACTCGACGAAACTCGTGCAGCCCTCGAGAAAGAGAAAAAAGAATATCTATTCTTGATGGCCGACTTCGATAACTTCCGCAAACGTGTGCTCAAAGAAAAAGCCGAACTCATCAAAAACGCCGGCGAAAAAACTTTGCTTGGCCTCCTGCCAATTGTCGACGACTTTGAGCGCGGCCTCGACGCTACCAAAGATGCCGAAGGCGCTGTGCGCGAAGGCATGGAACTTATCTATCAAAAACTTGTGAAATATCTTGCCGACAACGGTGTGAAACCAATGCTCACCGAGCCCGCTACCGACTTCGACGCCGAGCTGCACGAGGCTATTGCCACAATCCCCGCTCCCGCCGAAGACCTCAAAGGCAAAATCATAGATACTACCCAAAAAGGTTATACTATCAACGACAAAGTGTTGCGCCACGCTAAAGTGGTTGTCGGTCAATAATTATACGTACTACGATGGCTGAAAAAAGAGATTATTATGAAGTGCTTGGCGTCGACAAATCTGCTACTGCCGACGAACTCAAAAAAGCATATCGAAAAATAGCAATGAAATATCACCCCGACAGAAATCCCGGTGATAAAGATGCTGAAGATAAATTTAAAGAGGCGGCTGAAGCATACGACGTGCTCTCCGACCCCGAAAAACGTCAACGCTACGACCAATTCGGCCACAGCATGGGCGGCCAACAAGGCGGCTTTGGCGGTGGCTTTGGCGGCTTTAGTGGTGGCGGCTTCTCTATGGAGGATATCTTCGCTCAATTTGGCGACATATTTGGCGGTGGCAGCTTTGGCGGCGGCCAACGTCGTCCTCGTCAGCGTCGTGGCAGCGACCTCCGCATACGCGTTAAGCTCACCCTCGAAGAGATTGCTAAGGGCACAACCAAAACCCTCAAAATACCCACATACGTGAAGTGCGACCAATGCAACGGCACAGGCGCTAAAGACGGTACAGCCTTCTCTACTTGCAACACTTGCCACGGCACCGGTCAAGTGACTCGTGTGCAAAACACCATGTTTGGTGCTATGCAGCAAGTCAGCGTATGTCCCACCTGCGAAGGCCTCGGCAAAATCATCACCGACAAGTGCCCGCACTGCGGCGGCCAAGGCGTTGAGCGCAAAGAGCAACAAGTCACTTTCAACATCCCCCAAGGCGTGTCTGACGGCATGGTGCTCACCCTCCGCGGCAAAGGCAATGCTCCCGCTCACGGCGGCGTGAACGGCGACCTCCTCGTTG
>CAZYNO010000174.1:0-3549 GCA_964648845.1 uncultured Bacteroides sp. | reverse complement strand
TATTGATTTAAGGTGCAAATTTACGCAAAAATTCGGCAATAGCCAACTCTTATCGATTTTTTTGCGTATATTTGTGGTTGCCAATACTTTTCGCCGATATGAACATCAAAATGCGACTTCGTGCCCCCGAGCCTGACGATTTAGACGTGCTCTATCGTTGGGAAAACGACACCGCTCAATGGGATAATGCCTTGAGCTCTGCCGTTGTGTCGCGCCATTTGCTGTGGCAATATCTGCAAAACTACGATGACGATATTTTTGCCGCCGGCCAGGTGCGCTTCATGGTTGAAGTGACTGAGGGCGGCATAGCCCATACCGTTGGCACCATTGACCTTTGCGACTTTTGCGGCCGCGACCGTCGTGCCTTTGTCAGCATATTTATCGACGAGTCGTATCGTGGCAAAAAATATGGCAGCGTTGCCCTTGCGCAGCTGATGCATCTTGCCCGACAACGCTATAATATTGAGCAACTTGCGGCTATCATCGCCGCCGACAATGATGCTTCGTTGCATCTCTTTGCCGCCCAAGGTTTCAACCGTGGCGGCGTGCTCACTGCGTGGCTCGCCCGCGGTCGTGAGCGCATTGACGCCGTGCTGATGCAGTGCGGCCTGTAACATTGATACAAATTCATCACAATATAGTCAAATTTTTTTATAAACTTTTTACTATTAAATTTAGAGACATGTCACAATTTTGGCTAAAAGTTAAAGAAAGCTATATCATTGAGAATTTCAATGAGTTAGCGAAATATTTATCAAATTACACAGTGCCGTCAAATGCGCAGATAGACGAGGATTTTGAGGCAACCTACACATGTTTGCAAAAAGTGGCCCACGAGCAATGCGACAAAGCATTCAGTCAAACCAATTTATACGAAAAATTTCGCAGTGACGGCGACCTTGACCTCATTTCGTTAGTGCATCTCGTTCTTGCTTCAATACTCACTTCTCACAATATCAAACATGAAGAAGACTACACGCTACTCATCCATTTAGCAAATATCATACTTCTGAATAAACGCAACCTCAGCGCCGAAAGCTGCAGAGACCTTCTCGAATTTATACAAATGTGCATGGAGCAGCGCTCAATAAAGCGCTTCACCCTCAGCTGGCGAAATATTGATAATTCTATCGACGTCATTGCCGAGCATTTGTTATACACCGAGTGGGAGCCGGTCAGCGACACCGAGGCCGCAAGCACTACTTTCTACGAGCACAACGGCATGGCGTTTGTAAAAGACGGCGTGATTTCGCTGATAGCACAAAACCTCAAAAACTTTAAACTCAACAAAAACTCAGTGCCCACGGTGATGTCGCTGCAATGCGGACTGAAAGTGCAGTCGCGCACCACGGCTAAACTCAAAGCCACAGCCTCGCCGCTCGATGCTATAGCCAAAACTAATGAGCTTTATCGCGAATTTTCGCAAATCGCCCCGTCGCTCACAAAGCTCAAAAGCGACTATTCGGAGGGAGCAATAGCTCCGGTGGTGGTTGTCAAAAAATACTACAACGAAATTATTGTTAAGACCATCGACCCCGCCTACAACGAGGTGCGCTGCAAGCTGCAAGTCGAAAACTTCAGCCTTGCCAAGAGTACGCTCATTGATCGCGGCGATTTGTTGCGCAGCATTGAGCTCGGCGACGTGCTGCTTGCCACATATCACACCTACAACCTCGGCTTTTTCTCCATCGACTATCACGTCTACAAAGATTTTTATGCCGAAGATAGTCTTGCCGTGTGCGACGAAAAGCAAGAAGCTACTGCCGTGTTCATTGCCGACTACCCGCAAGGCTCACGCTGGCTCGACGAAAACGGCCTGCTCATAAACATATACAACGGCATCCTGTCTGATGAAGATCGCGACGCCATATCTTTTGCCAAAGAAAGTCACTGCCCCATACTCGTGCGCCACAAAGATGTGGCTGATATGGTGGTGGTAAACGGCATCGTGGTGCGCTGCCTCGAAGATGAGATTATCGACCGCTTATCGTTCAGCAAACGTGCTCAGAAAACTCTCATCAACGACTTCCTGGCCTATTGCCAATCGCTTGCCGAAGACCTGCCCAAAACCGCCGAATACGTAGCTTTACCCGGACCTTTCGGCTTGATTGTCGCTGCGCGTGCTCTATACCGTCTGTCGGGCATGCAGGACACTACTCTCGAGCGCGTGAAAACTCTATCTGCAGCTATAATTTTAGACAAAATTTGCGGCGACTCTGCTGCAAACGATATGGAGTTTATGCGTCACGAACTCAAGTTCTTGGAGTGCGGCATAAAGTTTGTGCGCGGCGAAAATCCCGGCAACCTCCAGCTCACGCACGTTGACTGTCTCGACGGCGTGCCCAAGGTGGTGCTCAACGAGCGCGTTGTGCAGGTGCTCAGCGGATACAAACAAGACGACGGTTTGAGCGATACACGCAATATTGCTGCAAATATGGCTGCCGCCGACTCTATTGATATTGAGAATATCGGCAAACTCGTTGAGGCTTCAAACATTCTCCGCGGCAAGATACAAGACAAGTCGCTGGCTCGCATCAAGGCCGAAATTGCCGCAAAACTTGAACTCGACGACGAATACATCCCCGAAAGCGTTGACAACGAGTCGACATACTACGGCGTGGAGAGCGATACGCTCGAATTTAAGTCGTCAATCGTATTCCCGCCTTGCAACCGTCAAACGGGACGCGGCACCGCCAACCCCGACAACCAACGCTGGGTAATCATCAAAACCATTTGCGGCTTCCTCAACTCGCACTCGGGCGGTGAGCTATATCTCGGCGTGCGCGACAACGGATATGCTTGCGGCCTCAAGGACGACATCGAAAAACTTTACGAGCTCGACCGCATTCACTCACGCAGCATGGACGGCTATCGCAACTACGTGAAATGCCTCGTTGACCCCGCATTCATCAGCTTCGACAAGCAATATCGCGGCACCGACATCACTTTCGACACCATAAAATACAGCATCATGACCAACAACGAAGGTCTCGACATATTGCGCGTGCGCGTAGAGCCTTTCAAGTATGATGCCGTGCGCATTGCCGACGTTGCTCGCAACAAACCCGAATGGGTTGCCGACGCTTACGTGCGCACAAGCGGCGCCACCATCCCGCTCACCGACTTTGCCCGTCAGCAAATCAGCGACAAACGTCACCTCAGCAAGTGAGCCGCCAAGGCACCCCGGGGTGGGGTGCCTTTGGTAGATTGGCTATTTTTCGCTAATTTTGCACCATAATATTGTTATACACACCAAATTTTTATAGCTATGAACGATTATCGCGAAGTCAGAATTGACATGAAACCTTGCAGCGAAGACGCTACTGACCTTTTGGCAGCATTGCTCGCCGATGTCGGCTTTGAAAGCTTTGTTCCCGACGAAAACGGCTTGACAGCGTATGTGCGCGAGCCCGATTTCAATCGCGATGCTATAAATTTGATTGTCGCCGACTTCCCCATGCACGTGTCGATGACCGTGCACGACAACTTTATTGAAGGCCGCGACTGGAATGCCGAGTGGGAGAAAAACTACTTCAAACCCATCGTAGT
>CAZYNO010000173.1:0-3568 GCA_964648845.1 uncultured Bacteroides sp. | reverse complement strand
TGCCCTGCGACAACCACTACGACAACATGATGGCTGCTCGCTCGTGGGGCTTCAAGGTAAGCGATGCCATGACTTTGCTGCACAACATCAATGAGGTTGACGAATATATAAATCACTGGGACACTGCGCGCAAAGAATTGCCGGTGGCAACCGACGGTCTTGTGTTCAAAATCAACTCGCTGCGCACGCAGCTCAATCTCGGCTTCACAGCCAAGTCGCCGCGTTGGGCTATAGCCTACAAGTTTAAAGCCGAGCGAGCACTCACCCGCCTCAATTCTATATCGTTTGACGTTGGCCGCATGGGCATCATCACTCCTGTGGCAAATCTTGAGCCGGTGCTGCTGTCGGGCACCATTGTGAAGCGCGCATCGCTGCACAATGAGGATATTGTGAAAGGTCTTGACATACACAATCACGACATGGTGTATGTTGAAAAAGGCGGTGAAATCATCCCGAAAATCACCGGCGTGGAGCTGTCGCAACGCGAGCCCGGCGCCGAACCCATACAGTTTGTGAGCCACTGCCCGGCTTGCGGCACCCCACTGGTGCGCGTTGAGGGCGAGGCTGCATGGGTATGTCCCAACAAGTGGGGCTGCGCTCCACAAATCACGGGACGCGTGGAGCACTTTGTGGGCCGCCGTATGATGAATATCGACGGCATCGGCGAGGAGACTGCCGAGGTGCTGTTTGCCACCGGGCTTGTGAAAAATATCGCCGACCTCTACGACCTCAAAGTTGACGACCTTGTGAAACTTGAGCGCTTTGGCCAACGCAGTGCCGAGCGCATTGTTGACGGCCTGCGCGAAAGCCTCAATGTGCCTTTCGACCGCGTAGTCTTTGCGCTGTCAATACCCTATGTGGGTGAGACCACAGCCAAAAAGATAGCCCGCGCTGCAGGGTCGATTGACCGTCTCATGGCCATGACACAGATAGAGCTCGAGGGCATAGAGGACGTTGGTCCGCGCATTGCCGAGAGCATCGTTGACTATTTTGCCGCACCCGTAAACCGCGAGAACATTGAACGTCTGCGTGCTGCCGGCGTGCAAATGGAGATTGTGAAGGATGAGTCGGTGCCGACGTCAGACATCCTTGCCGGCAAGTCGATAGTGATAAGCGGAGTGTTCGCCAAGCATAGCCGCGACGAATATAAGGCCATCATTGAGCAAAACGGCGGTAAGAATGTTGGTTCGATATCGAAGAAGACCGACTTTATTCTTGCCGGAGAAAACATGGGTCCTGCCAAGCTTGAGAAGGCACAAAAGCTGGGCATCGCCATCATCAACGAAGACGAATTTTTAGCAATGCTTGCGCGCTAAGCGCAAGCACCCCTTGTGGGGTGAAATATAACAATTTAGAGGCAAAATAGACATATTAGTTACGATTTGTGGGCAAAGGGGTAAAAATTGATTTATTTTAAAGTTAAATATGGTTAATTGCTTGATTTTTTAAATCTTATGGTTTTAATTTGCTTTTGATTTAAATCAATTACATGAAACACTCTAATACAGTGCTTATTGCAAACATAAATAAACCATGTTTATTCACTATTTTAATTTTCACAAACCTCTAATCAAAATGAAAAAGCTTTACCTTTTCATGCTCACGGTGTTTGCTGCGATAGCGGCGAACGCTGAGACGCTGACAGGAACCATCACGGATGGTAGCACCACGTCAGCGACAAACGTGACAGCCGAAGCTACAATCAGCGACGGCGTCATCTCATTCACCAAGTTTTTGGATGTAGATTTTAGTTTTGATGTGACTTGCTACAGCAACGGCACAGCAAAATCATCACTATCCCAAAACACATATTCGTATGGATTCAACTGCGGTGACTTTGGCACTGCAACGAAATTCTGGTTTTATGGTGGATATGACGATTTCACATACGACGCAGAGAGCAAAGTGCTCAAACTAAACGTCTATGCGAACGACGGATGGGCAGATTTATATGATATCAGCTTCACGTTGCCCGACAGCTTCACTGCACAAGAATACGTATATGCAGGCGAGCCTTACAGCATCACCTCTACAATCACTTCAGGTGCTGACAGTTACGGCTACGGCACAAAATATTTTGAGCCTACCGAAGTTGCTCTTTCAGCATACGTAAAAGATAACACTATCACCATTGAACGTTATCTTGGCGGCACAAGCGAAATTACATACACTATCGCAGACGACGGCACAGTGACCGGCGGCGTGCCCGCAGGCTACACCTACACCGACTTCACCGGCGGCGAAACACACTTCTATGCTATCTCGTCGTATGGCAACATGGCTAAATTTGATGCCGAGACTCGCATCCTCACAGATGAATATTACATCTATGCCGATGACAACACATATTCATACTTCACAGTGAGCATGCCTATACCCAACTTTACTGATGCAACCGTCACATTCAATGGCAGCACATCAACATTTAAGGTTGCTTATAAGCTTGGCGACGACGGTCAAGTCACTCTTTTGCAACAATTTGGTTCGAATGTTGACGTAACATATACTATTATCGAAAACGGCAACGTGTCGAACGACGTTTCGAAAGCAGCATATCAGAGCAGCACTCTCGGTGAAATTGGTGCAGTGACTCTTTACTTTTCAAACGACAGCTACACCACTCAATCGTACGCTGAAAGCGACGGCACTAAGATACTCAGTTTGTCAATGTGGGAATACAACACAAGCTTACAAGCTTCAATTTCAGTTACTCTTCCGTCAGACTTCGAGCCCCAAGAGCTCAACTACATTGGTCAACCCTACACTCTCACGGCTACAATAACCTCTGGCGACGACGGTTATGGCTATGGCACAAAATATTTTGAGCCAACAGAAGTTAGCATGTCGGCACTCGTAGAAGGCAACACAGTGACATTGGCTAAATATCTTGGCGGCGCAAGCTATATTGCCTACACTATTGCTGACGACGGCACAGTGACCGGCGGCGTGCCCGCAGGCTACACCAGCACCGACTTTACCGGCGGCGAAACACACTTCTATTCTATCTCGTCGTATGGCAACAAGGCTAAATTTGATGCCGAGACTCGCATTCTCACAGATGAATATTACATCTACGCCGACGACAACACATACTCATACTTCAAAGTTAGCGTGCCCATCCCCAACTTTACAGATGCCACAGCAACAGCAAGCAATGGTTCTTCAACATTTAAAGTTGCTTATGAGCTCGGCGAAAACGGCCAAATCACATTCCCGCAATTGTTTGGCACCAAACTCAGTCCGACATTCACCATCACCGAAAGTGGCAGCGTAAGCTACAGCATCTCAGCCGACTACTACGATGGCACTCTTGGCGAACTTGGCACAGCAAGCCTGTATCTCTCAGCCAACAGCTACACCACCGTAAGCTATGCAAGCAGCAATGATGTTCAAACTCTCTCATTCTCACTTTGGATTGGTTCATCAAAAGGCACAATCGTAGTTACACTGCCGTCAGACTTTGAGCCACAAGTGCTTGAAAAGAATGTTAAGCTCTATGCATTCGACGGCGAGAGCGAAAGCGGCGAAGCAATTCTTGCACACCTCGATGTTACTATCGACGGCAGCA
>CAZYNO010000172.1:0-3589 GCA_964648845.1 uncultured Bacteroides sp. | reverse complement strand
AAAGTAAGCAATTTTTTCTGAATTTACCAAATTTCGGCATCTTTTTTTGGCGGTTTTTGGCGATTAGGTGAATAAATCGGGGTAGAAATGTAACGTCGGCCCATCCGCACGGATGAGTCGACGTTGACATAAGTGCAACTTAGGCACCAACAACTATGATAAAGATTGAATTTTGGTTTTCTGACGTTATGAGGAAGGTGTATTAACCGCAGTGAAAGTAGCGGTTTACTATATGTTGCATTTTGAGGTCGTCGTGCATAGCTTCTTCGGCCTCGGCTTGGTCGTAAGATTTGAGTTTGGCAATGATGCCGTCAATCATATCTTTGTCGAAGATGCCGCGGTCTTCAAACACGGCGCGCACGTCGTTGAGGCGGTCGGCAGATTGAGAGCAGTTGACTGGAAGTTGAGTGAGACGTTCGAGAATTGCTGCATTTTCGGCGTTATGTATATTCACATCAACATAAGTGTCGGCAGCAACTTTGAGGCCATCTTCAAGCTCGATGCCGTAGCGCAAAGCTACGGCGAGCGAAGCCATCAGAAGGTAAACATCAGCCGAGCCGTCGGCCGAACGTATTTCAACAGTTTGTTTTTGGAATGTGTCGAGGTTGAGCTCGGCAGTGCCGGGATTGAGTTCGGCACACATATCTTTTTCGGAAGTCCAACCGAGGGGCACGCGCACGAGCACTGAGCGGTTGCGGTCGCCCCAGCAAACGTTTGTGGGGGCTTCTTGGTGAGGCACGAGGCGGAAGTAAGAAGTGGGATTGGTGTTGCCGAAGGCTGTGATAGCGGGGGCAAGTTTCATCAATCCGGCGATAGCGCGACGAGCAATTTCGCTGAGTTTGCGATTTTGATCGAGCATCTTGTTGTGGCCTTCGGCATCTACCATGCGCATGTGGATGTGCAAGCCGGAGCCGGCTTTTCCAGTGGTGATTTTCGGAGCGAAAGTTACGTCGTAGCCATTCTCCCAGGCGAGGTTGCGGATAACCCATTTTGCCAGTAGGAGTTGGTCGGCAGCCTCTTCGGCATCTACGGGCAGGAATTCAATTTCGTTTTGCTCGTATATCACGCCATCGAGGGTGAAGTTGCCAACCTCGCTGTGGCCATATTTGATTTGGCCACCGGTTTGAGCGATGTATTGCATGCTGAGCACGCGCAAGTCGTTGAATTTTGCGAAGGGAGCCGACTCGTGATAGTTGCGTTGGTCGGTAGCGGGGAATGTGCCGTCGTCAGCTTTGATGACGTAGTATTCGAGTTCGCCCATGCACTGGAAACGCAGTCCGGTGCTTTTTGTGAATTCGCTGCACGCTTTGCGCAAGGTGTGCTCGGGAGCACTTTCAAGAGGATTGCCGTCTTTGTCGAAGAAAGAGCAGAGCATGGTGACAGTGGGCACTTGAGCGAACGGGTCTACAAATGCGGTGCTAAAACGTGGCAAGACGTAGAGGTCGCTTGAACTGGCTGAGATGAACGGGAAAAGAGAAGAACCGTCAACTCGCTCGCCCAAGGTGAGTATCGTTTCGAGATAAGCTAAATCATTAATAATGAAATTGAGGGTTTTGAGACGACCGTCGCCGGCGGGATACATGAAATTGACCATTTCGATGTCGTTCTCGCTAATAAAACGGATGATGTCTTCGCGTGTGAATTCGCGCATGGGCTTTTGCAAAAATTGCACAAGCTCGTTTTTGTTAAGCTGAATAGCCTTATTCATGGCAGGTGTTATTATTGTTTTGAGATATTTTTATGGTTGTTGATTTTATTAAGATTAGAAAATCGTGCTCAAATGTACAAACTATTTCCAAATTATCAATAATTACCCAATATTATTAACAATATTTAATGTAAACATAGGCTTTTACTTATAATTTGAAAGTTGATAGTAAAAAATAGAAAAATATCATAAATTTTGCATTTTTGCGCTACAAATGCTATCTTTGTGGCAAAAATCATTCAAAAACAAAGCAAAAACACAATAAAACAAACACAATGAAGGCACTAAAAATTATTATCTTGCTCATGGCAATGGTTTTGCCATCTAAGATTTATGCACAAAATCGCATATTTACCGACCTCACCAACGACGATAAAATCCACACCACCTTTGTTGGCCAAGCAATGCTCAAGTTAGCAACCGGAGTGTTGGGCAGCTCGGCAAATCAGTTTGGTGTGTCGGAAGTTGACCTTGGCAAACTCATCAACAACATCAACTCGCTCGAGATTGTCACCACCGACAACAAAGGCAAGGTGAAAAAGATACAGAAGTCGCTCAACAAAGTTTTGAAGAATAACAGCAATCTGCAAACCATCCTCACCGCTCCAAACGGCGACAAAACAACCACAGTGTATGGCGAAGTTGACGACTACACAGGCATCGTCTCAAAACTCATCGTTGCAAAGAAAGAGAAAAAGCACATGGAGGTTTACGTGGTGCAAGGTTCATTCAACCTCACCGATATTGCGGGCACAATGAATTTAAAATAGTGCGTGCAGACTCCACCCAAATAACAAAAGCACCCGCAAGAAGCGAAATGCAACTTGCGGGTGCTTTTGTGTTGTGATGTGCCGTGTGAGGGTTAGTTCACGGCTATAAGTTCGATGTCGAAAATCAAGGTTGAGCCACCGGGGATGCCGGGCTGCGAAAATTTGCCATATCCCATTTCGGCGGGAATGTATAGCTCGCAACGCTCACCAACGTGCATTTGCTGCAACGCGATAACCCAACCGGGTATGAGTTCGCGCAAACGGAAAGCTACGGGCGCACCACCGCGACTGCTGTCGAATTGCTTGCCGTTGATGGTTTTGCCAACATAGTGCACGGTGACTACGCTGTTGCGATTTGGAGTTACGCCGCTACCTTTTTTGAGCACTTTATAATATATGCCTTTGTCAATGAGCTGCACTCCGGGCTCTTGGCTTTTTGTCTGGAGCCATTCGCGATTTTTGAGTATATAGTCTTGTTTTGCCATATTTGTTTGGTTAAAGAGCTTCGCACTCGGCGAGCCAAGCAGCCGACTCGGCATCGCTGGGCATACGCCAGTCGCCGCGCGGCGACAAGCACACCGAACCGACCTTGGGGCCGTCGGGCATGCACGAGCGCTTGAATTGCTGATTGAAGAAACGGCGGCAGAATGTGCGCAGCCAATGTTTTATAGTATCCTCTTCGTAGGCTCCGGCAAAAGCATGCTGAGCCAAGAAATAGATGCGGCGCGGCGAGAAGCCGTAGCGCAACGTATAATACAAGAAGAAGTCGTGCAGCTCATACGGGCCCACCAAATCTTCGGTTTTTTGTTTTATTGTGCCGTCAGGCTGTGCGGGGATAAGCTCGGGGCTTATCGGGGTATCAATAATATCGTTGAGCAAAGCAGTGACATTGCTGTCGTTGTCGGCAAACCAGCGCACAAGATATTTGACGAGTGTTTTGGGCACTCCGGCGTTCACACCATACATAGACATGTGGTCGCCGTTGTACGTAGCCCAGCCGAGCGCAAGCTCCGAGAGGTCGCCGGTGCCGAGCACCATGCCGTTTGTTTGGTTGGCGATATCCATGAGCAGATAAGTGCGCTGACGAGCCTGCGAATTTTCGTAGGTAACA
>CAZYNO010000171.1:0-3606 GCA_964648845.1 uncultured Bacteroides sp. | reverse complement strand
GAGTGATACTCGCCGGCAAAGATGTTTTGCGATAGTCCGCGCGTCTTTATTTCGATTTTGCGAACTTTTTTGAGAAGTTCATTTGAATTCATAATTGCTTAATGAATTGTGGGTTGTTTGCCTGTGCTGTTAGGGCACTTGCACTTTGTCGAGAATTTCTGTGATAATCTCGTCGGTATTGATGTTGTTGGCTTCGGCCTCGTAGGTCACGCCGATGCGGTGACGCAGCACGTCGTGGCACACAGCGATAACGTCTTCGGGGATAACATAGCCGCGTTGGTGGATGAATGCGTATGCACGTGCGGCGCGTGCCAATGAGATTGATGCACGTGGCGATGCGCCGAAGGCGATGATGCCGGTGAGGTCGTTCAAACCGTAGTCTGCCGGATAGCGTGTGGCAAACACGATGTCAACAATGTAGCGCTCAATCTTTTCGTCTACGTATATCTGTTCAACAACTTTTTGTGCTTCAATGATTTCTTGGGGCTTGAGCAAGGGCACCACTTCGTTCACCTCACGTGCAATGTTTTGGCGCACAATCACGCGCTCTTCTTCTTTGGTGGGGTAGCCGATAACTACTTTCATCAAAAAACGGTCAACTTGTGCTTCGGGCAGAGGATATGTGCCTTCTTGCTCGATGGGGTTTTGTGTTGCCATCACAAGGAACGGACGGTCGAGAGCAAAGGTGGTGTCGCCGATGGTGACTTGGCGCTCCTGCATTGCCTCGAGCAGTGCACTTTGCACTTTGGCCGGGGCACGGTTGATTTCGTCGGCAAGCACAAAGTTGGCGAATATGGGACCTTGTTTTACCTGAAATTGCTCACTCTTTGCGCTGTACACCACTGTACCTACAACGTCGGCAGGCAGCAAGTCGGGGGTGAATTGAATGCGGCTGTACTTAGCGTCGATAAGTTGTGCAAGTGTTTTGATAGCTAAGGTTTTAGCAAGTCCGGGCACGCCTTCAAGAAGTACGTGTCCATTTGAGAGCAACGAAATTACTAACGATTCAATTAGGTGTTTTTGACCCACAATAGTGCGGTTCATGCCGGTGTTAATCAATTTGATAAAATCGCTTTTTCCGGCTACGAGTTCGTTAAGCTCGCGGATGTTTACAGTTTCACTCATAAGCGTCTTTAAACGTTATTGTTATTTTGTTAGATTATTTCTAAAGCAAAAAGTTGTTCACATGGTGTTCATGCAATAACTCTGTTACAAAATTACAATTATAACGCTTAACCACGATATCCTTAGTGTTAATTTTGTATATCAAACGTTTAAGGCTTAAAAATCTTAACCATTTTTTCTGTTCTTTAGATTTTGTGTTTACGCAGGTGCCAACGCAATTCGCATTGCATCAGCACCTTACGCCGACTTGCTGCTATTCGCTGTCATCGCTCGAAACTATCACTGTTTCGGGCATATTTGCAAGCCGTTTGTTAATTTCTTTGTAGCCGAAATAGCCTAATGCCGTGCCCAAAAACAGACCCAGCACAAAAGCCATAACCATCCAAAATGCTGCCCATCCTTTGGGAAATATTTGAGTGTGATATACCACGTGACGCTCGTAGGTATCCTCTGCGTCTTCTGCCTCTGTTTCGTCGATTTCAGCAACTGTTTCTGCCTCTGCTGCAGGTTCGGGCTTGGGGGCGGGTTCCGGAATTTCGTCAATGGTTATAGTCTCGTCATTCTGAGGCTCTTCTGCGGCCTCGGGGGCGGCTGTTTCGGCTGCCGGTGCGGGTTCGGGTTGAGCCTCGGGTTCGGCTATCGGCTCCGACATTTCATTGTCGGCAAGCTCTATTGCCGAGAATGCATCGAACGGCGCATTCACCGTTGCGGCAAGGTCTTTGTCCACCACATAAACCACGGGGTCAACATCGTCGCCGGTGAGCATGAAAGTGCCTATGCCTTTGATAGTTACATCTTCGCCGGTTGACAGTGTGGCCTCTATCAAGCCGAAATATTCTTTCACGAATTTAGTGCAGGTGTCAACGTCAGCACCTGTCTTCACTGCCAACAATTCGCCTAATCTGCTTGCGGGAATAATATTGTTCATGACTTGTGGGGTGCTGTTGATTTTTTAAGGCGGCTGCCTGCTCTGAAGTGTATCTTTATTGAGGGCGGCATGAGTGTGCGCTTGCCCGTGGTTGCGTCGGTGTCGACATATTCATCTGTCTTGGTGGGGATGAATGTGCCAAACCCCGGAATGGCTATTGTGTCGAGCTGTGCCAAATGGTTGCGAAGCAGCTCGGTGAGCGCCTCGGCCATGCTGCCCGCCGACTTGCTGTCTGAGTCGAGTCGCTGCGAGAGATTGGTGTTAAATGATTGGTTGTTCATCGTTTATGGGGTGTTTACTATTATTACATCTGAAAGGCGCGTTGAGTATTGCCGCGACATCTTTTCGCTGCGCACGCACGAGTCGATTGGCGCTTGCGTGGCTACGTGCACGGTGTCGCGTGCCATCGACCCCGAATTTATGCGGTCAACAACGCTCATCAACTTTGCGCGGCGCTCGCGGTCTTCGACCGAGCCGAATAGCGACGGTTGCACCTTGCTCTCGTCGATGATTTCGGTTATCATCACGCCGGCTTTTTTGAATGAATATCCGCGGCGATATATACGCTTTAGTGCTTCTACCGCTGCTGCGGTGAGCGTCATCGTGTCGTTCGTAGCCTCGTCGAGAGTGCGCAGCGCGCTGTTGTAGTATTGCTCCTGGTCTTCGCGAAAGGCATTGGTGTGGATAAATACCGATATTGATGCCGCGCACCCCCGCTGTTGGCGCAATTTTCGTGCCGCTATTGACGTGAATGCCGCCACAGCCTCGCTGAGCTGGTCGAAGTCGGCAATAGCCTTGCCAAACGAGCGCGAGCAGCATATCTGTTTGCGCCCGGTGTCGCTCTCGGCGCCTACGCACGGCTCGCCGTTGAGCTCGCGCCATGTGCGTTCGCCGGTGATATTTAGCATCTTCGATATGCGTTCCTTAGGCATGTCGGCAAGCTGAAGAGCCGTGTCGATATGCGCTGCGTGCATCTTCACCGCCAGGCGGCGGCCAATGCCCCACACATCCTCCACTGGAGTCAGAGCCAGAGCTTTGCGTCGCTTCTCGTCGGTGTCAATCATGCACACACAGCGATATGCAGCATGTTTCTTGGCAAACTTTGACGCTATCTTGGCGAGCGTTTTAGTCGGTGCTATGCCCAGCGACGTGGGTATGCCAGTGTTGCGAAGCACACGGCGCACAATGTCGCGTCCCACCTCGGGGAGACGGTCGGTTTGCCAGCCGTCAAAGTGCATAAAGCACTCATCAATAGAGTAAATTTCAATCTCGGGCACAATGCTCGCTATAGTAGCCATGACGCGCGTCGACATATCGCCATACAGTCGGTGATTGCCCGAAAAAGCATACACGCCGTTTTGCTCGCAAACACTGCGTATCTGAAAGTAAGGAGCTCCGCGGCGTATGCCCAAAGCCTTGGCCTCGTTCGACATAGCAACAGCGCATCCGTCATTGTTGCTCAGCACAATGACAGGCCTATTGCGAAGTGCCGGGTTAAACACCCTCTCGCACGACACAAAAAAATTGTTGCAGTCAATCAGTCCAACCATCCG
>CAZYNO010000170.1:0-3626 GCA_964648845.1 uncultured Bacteroides sp. | reverse complement strand
AAGGTAACCGCGTATCACATCGACGTGTGTGTCGGTATGCCTGCCGGGGATTGTGTGTATCACATCCGACGCGGGGGTCGGAATGCGCCGGGGGATTAGCGGGATTTTTTGAGGAGGTTGCGGAGCTTGAGGAGGATGGGTGAGGGGGCTGAGGCGATGTCGGCGGCGCGTGGGTCGGCAAACGACATCAGCGGTGTTTGCTGTTCGCCGAATTGCTCGGGGTATATGACTATGAGGTTTGTGTGGTTGAAGTATCGCTGTAGGAATGCGGGCATCTCAACCATTGAACTGTCGAATGACACTGAGGCGGGACGTGCGCCGATGACTATTAGCAGGTCATCGTCGAGCACGCGATTTGCGAGGAGTATGAAGTCGTCCCACACCTCGGCATTGCGAAATTCGGAGCGTATGCCGTAGTTTTCGTAGTGTATCACGCCGCGTATCAGAGGCTGTATGTCGGTCGGGCAGCACCAAAGCACGCGGCATCCGAGTTGTCGGGTGAGGCGCGACACTCCGCGCACCCAGCGGCTGAAGCCTGTTTCGTATTGTGCTTTTGGCGGCACGTAAACCACAATGCGTGTTGTAGTGTTGACGGGGGCAAAGCAGCGTGTGATGATGAGCATTTTGTTTGTAGACTTTAGCAGCTGCTCTACTTTGCTGCCGAAGAATGAGTCGATGATTGTTTGGCGGCGGTGCAGACCCATAATCACTTCGGTGATGTCGCGCTCGTTTATGGCGTTGAGTATGCCCGTTGCGATGTTGAGGTCGTAGCGGTCGAGTGGGGTGATGTTGACGTTGGCCGCAGCGGCTGTGTGTTGAGCCGATTTGAGGGCGTTTTCGCTCTCGGTGCGTGCGGCGTGCGAGTTGTCGCTGCGCACGTGCAGGGCGAACATGTCGTGTCGGCCCACGTCGTTGCGCATCAGCACAGCCAGTTCAACGAGTTGCGGAGTGGTGCGTGCGTTGGCAAGAGGAATGAGTGTATTGTTTACGCGGTTGCGGCGAGTGGCGCGTGCATTAGTGCCGTCGCGCTCGTCTTCGCGTTGCAGCATCACGAGTTTCAGGCGTGCGGCGTGCACACTTGTTATTATAGGTGCAGCGGCGCAGGTAATCAATATCACGAGCACCGTAGAGTTGAGTATTCGCTCGTCGAACATGCCCAAAGTGTGTCCCAAGGTTACGACAGCCAATGCCACGGCGGTGTGTGCTGTGGTGAGGCCGAAAATCACTCCGCGTGCAGGTTTGGCAAGTTTGCCGGCTTTTTGCGCTATCAGAGCGGGGATGTATTTGCTGATTAGTGCCACGGCAAGCATAATCATGGCGAGGAGCAGTGTGTCGCCGTTGAATATCACCTTCACATCAATCATCATACCAACCGATATCAGGAAGTAGGGGATGAATAGAGCGTTACCCACAAATTCTATCGAGCCCATCAGCGGCGACGACACGGGCACAAAGCGGTTGAGCACTATGCCGGCGAAGAATGCGCCGAGCACCGGCTCAAGGCCTATGGCTTGCGACAGCCAAGCCGAGAGAAATACCATCACCAGCACGTAGGCGTATTGCGTGACCTTTTCGTTGTAGGTTTTGAAAAACCAGCGAGTGATGCGCGGGTAGGCGTAGAGCACGCCGGCGCAATAGACGGCCATGAGCACAAACAGCCGAATGAGCGAGAGCACGTCGAACTCGCCGTCGCGCTTGATGTTGACGGTCACGGCGAGCACCACGAGGGCGCCGATAACGGCTATAATGGTACCAACTATGGCTATCAGCACTGCGGGGTTGCGCGTGATGCCGAAGCGCGCCGCAACGGGGTAGGCGAGCAATGTGTGCGAGGCATACATTGAACCCAACAGAAAAGATGTGAGCATGTCGAGGTGCAGCAGATAGTAGCTTGTGAGCACACCCATGGCAAGTGGAATGACAAGCGTGAGCACGCCAAACCACAGTCCGCGCTTCAGGTTCAAGCGCATGTGGAACATGTCAATCTCAAGACCCGCCAGAAACATCAAGTAGAGCAATCCCACTTGGCCGAATATTGCGAACGATGAGTCGCGGTCGAGCACACCAAAGCCATGCGGCCCGATGATCACTCCGGCAACAATCATGCCTATGATGTGAGGAATTTTAAGTTTATTGAGCAGCAACGGCGCAAGCAATATTATTAGCAGAACGATGAAAAATATTTGCACCGGTTCTGTGACAAGCGGATGTTGCATTAGTAAAATCATGATGGTAAAGGTTGTGTAGAAGAGTGAGTGGTGAAGAGGTATAGTGTTTAAGGTTTATAATCTGATTGGCTCAACTGTGGTGTGAGCCAATCAGAGTTATAGTGTGGGGATTATTTTTTGTGCTTGAGCATGTATTGCGCAATTTGCACGGCGTTGAGAGCAGCGCCTTTGCGAATTTGGTCGCTCACGCTCCAGAAGCTGATGCCTTTGGGGTTAGCAAGGTCTTTGCGAATGCGTCCAACATACACGGGGTCGCAACCTGCAAGGTTGAGGGGCATGGGATATTGTTTTTCGGCGGGATTGTCGATGATGCCGAGACCTTCGCCGTTGGCAAAAGCGTTGCGCACCTCTTCGAGCGAGAGTTCGCGTTCGGTCTCAACCCAGATAGCTTCGCTGTGGGCGCGCATCACGGGCACGCGCACGCAGGTAGCGCTGACTTCGAGGTTGGGAGCATGCATGATTTTCTTGGTCTCGAAGTGCATCTTCATTTCTTCTTTGGTGTAGCCGTTGTCGGTGAAGACGTCGATGTGAGGGATGACGTTGAAGGCGAGCTGATGAGCGAATTTTTCGACAGTAGGCTCTTCGCCGCGCACAATCTGAGCGTATTGGTTTTCGAGCTCTTGCATAGCCGAAGCACCGGCGCCCGATGCGGCTTGGTATGTGGCAACGTGCACACGTTTGATGGGTGAAAGGTCGTTGATAGCTTTGAGAGCAACAACCATTTGGATTGTGGTGCAGTTGGGGTTAGCAATGATGTTGCGGGGAGCGTTGAAAGCGTCGTCGCCGTTCACTTCGGGCACCACCAGGGGCACGTCGGTGTCCATGCGGAAGGCGCTTGAGTTGTCGATCATTATAGCGCCGCCTGATGTGATAGTCTCGGCAAATTCGCGAGAAACACCTGCACCGGCAGAGACAAAAGCAAAGTCAACACCTTCGAAGTCGGTGTTATCGTGTTTGAGCAACTTTACGGTATATTGTTTGCCGCGGAAAGTTTGCGTGGTACCGGCGCTGCGTTGCGAGCCGAAAAGCACCAGCTCGTCAATAGGGAAATTTTGGGCGTCGAGCACTTTGAGGAACTCTTGACCTACGGCTCCGCTCACACCTACAATAGCAATTTTCATATCGTTGACATATAAATGGTTATACAAATTCGTTTAACGTTGCAAAATTACAAAAAATAATGATAGAAAGGTTGAAAAGTATAGCAAAAATGAGACGTATTGTGGCCAAATTGTAAATTAAGGAAATTTTGCGCTAATGTTTTTTTTCTAAATCACTTTTTATTTAAAAAAAAGTAGTAAATTTGCAGACTGAAAGCCACCTAAGTGAGCAATTGCTACAACTATAAACCCAAAATATTCAATAAAATAACTATGACAAAAATTGGTATTAATGGTT
>CAZYNO010000169.1:0-3627 GCA_964648845.1 uncultured Bacteroides sp. | reverse complement strand
TCACTTGCACCATAGCTTGGATGAGCTCGAAGTTGTCGATGGGGAATTGGTCGGTATCCCAGCCGTTTTGATAGTCGCCGCGGTTGGCGTCGATAGAGCCGAGCATACCGTTGTCGACGGCAACAGCGAGTTCGTGCTCAAAGGTGTGGCCGGCGAGTGTGGCGTGGTTAACCTCAATGTTCACCTTGAAGTCTTTTTCGAGGCCGTGAGCTTTGAGGAAGCCTACAACAGTTTCGGTGTCGACGTCATATTGGTGTTTGCAGGGCTCCATGGGCTTGGGCTCTACGAGGAATGTGCCTTTGAAACCGTGAGCACGGGCATAGTCGCGAGCCATGGTGAGCATTTGTGCAAGGTGCTCTTTTTCGCGTTTTTGGTCGGTGTTGAGCAGCGACATGTAGCCTTCGCGACCGCCCCAGAACACGTAGTTTGTGCCGCCGAGTTCGATAGTAGCGTCGATAGCGTTTTTGATTTGCACGGCAGCGCGGGCAACAACGTCAAAGTCGGGGTTTGTGGCAGCGCCGTTCATGTAGCGAGCGTGGCCAAATACGTTGGCTGTGCCCCAAAGCAGTTTGATGCCTGTTTCGGCTTGTTTTTGTTTGAGGTAAGCCACTATCTCTTTGAGGTTTGCCTCATATTCTTCGATGTTGTCTGAAGCTTGGCAGATGTCTACATCGTGGAAGCAGTAGTATTCGATGCCCATTTTTTGCATGAACTCGAAACCTGCGTCAGCTTTATTTTTTGCAGCTTGAAGCACGTCGGGGTCACCGTTCCAGGGGAATTTCTTTGTGCCGCCACCAAATTGGTCGCCGCCTTCAGCGCAGAGGGTGTGCCACCATGCCATAGCAAATTTCAACCAATCTTTCATTTTTTTGCCGAGAATAACTTTTTCAGCGTCGTAGTAGCGGAATGCCAACGGGTTTTTGCTGTCTTTTCCTTCAAATTTGATTTTTCCTACCGTGGGAAAATATTCTTTGTTTGCCATGATTTTAATTTGGTTTATTTAGGTTTGTTTTTTTTTGATTTGTGATTGTTTATTCTGAAATGTGTTTGAGCAGCAGATTTTTCCAACGCTCGTATGCTTCGAGATATTGTGCGCGTTGGCTGTTGTCGGGCTCTATGACCTCAATTTTTTGCAGCGAAGCAAATGCCTCGTCGTTGTCTTTGTATATGCCGGCACCTATGCCTGCGCCTTTGGCTGCACCAACGCTGCCGTCGGTGTCGTAGAGCTCGATAGTAGCTCCGGTGACGCCGGCAAGTGTGTCGCGGAATATGCGGCTGAGAAACATGTTGGCGTGTCCGGCGTGTATCTTGTTCACCTTCATGCCTGTTTGCTCCATGATGTCGATGCCATATTTAAATGAGAACACTATGCCCTCTTGCGCTGCACGGATTATGTGGCGACGGTCGTGCACATTGAAGTTTACACCGTTGATTGAGCAGTTTATCTCTTTGTTTTCGAGCACGCGCTCGGCGCCGTTGCCAAAGGGGATGATGCTCACGCCTTCGCTGCCGATAGCTATCTCTGAGGCGAGATTGTTCATATCGACATACGAAATGCCTTCGGCTGCCACGTTGCGCTTAATCCACGAGTTGAGGATGCCGGTGCCGCTGATGCAAGCCATCACGCCCAGGCGGGTTTGCTCGGTGGTGTGGTTTACGTGGGCAAAGGTGTTTACGCGCGATTTCGTGTCGTAGTTAACCGTGCCGTTGATGCCGTACACAACGCCGCTGGTGCCTGCTGTTGAGGCTATTTCTCCGGGGTTGAATACGTTGAGCGACAGTGCGTTGTTGGGTTGGTCGCCTGCGCGATAAGTTATCGGTGTGCCGGCGTGCAAGCCAAGTTCGGCAGCTGCTGCGGCGCTCACGCGGCCTTGCTCGGCAAACGTTGGGCGCAATTGCGGTATTATTGAGTTGTCAAAGCCATAATAGTCAAGCAAGAAGTCGGCAACATGGTTTTCTTTATAGTCCCAAAGCATGCACTCCGAGAGTCCTGAGATAGTGGTGCATACTTCGCCCGACAGGCGCATGGCGATGTAGTCGCCCGGGAGCATGATTTTGTCGATGCGGCTGAATAGCTCGGGCTCGTTTTCCTTCACCCAAGCCAATTTTGCAGCTGTGAAGTTGCCCGGCGAGTTGAGCAGATGACCCAAACATTTTTCGGCGCCAAGGTCGTTGAAAGCACGTTGGCCGTATGGCACGCCGCGCGAGTCGCACCAAATGATGGCGGGGCGCAGCACATTGCGGTCTTTGTCTACGCACACAAGGCCGTGCATCTGATACGAGATGCCAATGGCTTTGATGTCGGCGCTGTCAACTTTTGTCTCTGCAAGAATTGCGGCTGTAGCTTGTTTAAGGTAGTCCCACCAGCTTTGCGGCTGTTGCTCTGCCCAGCCTTGTTTCACGGCAATAATCGGCGCTTCGGTTTTGGGATAGCTTGCCGACGACACGCACTTTCCGGTTTGTGCGTCGACTAAGGCTGCTTTCACCGATGAGCTGCCAATGTCATATCCTAATAAGTACATATTTAAAGTGAGTTAGGTTTGTCATGATAGTTGTTTGTTGTATAACTTTTTATTGAAGGTATAGAAGCGTGCGGCACGATGTGCCACTCCTTGCTGTTTCTCGTCGAGGGGCACAACATAGCTCATCTGGGCTATCTTTTTGTGGAAGTTGCGCACATCAATTTCTTTGCCATATATCACCTCAAACAGTGCACGCAATTGGGCGGCTGTGAATTTGCGCGGCAGCAAGTCGAACAGCAATGCGCTGTTGAAGCCCACATAGCGGCGCACAAATTGCAAGGCATCGTTGATGATGATGTTGTGGTCAAAAGCAAGTGTTTTTATATCTTGGATAGGCACCCATTTTGCGTGATAGTCTTTGAGCCCGTTGTTGAGCTTGCGGTCAATCTTCACCATTGCGAGATAGGCCACGGTGACTATGCGCTCAACCTTCTGCTGCATGGCGCGTTCAAGCCAGTGCACGTCTTTCGGGTCTTTTGTGCGGTCTTTCGAGCCGAAAGCTCTAAATTGCATCATCGACACATTTTTTAAGCCGGTGAGCTCTTTGAGCACGCGTGCTGCAGCCTCGTCAAGATTCTCATCAAGATAGATAAGGCTGCCGGGCAGCTTCATGTCGTGAAATGCTTCGCCTTGCTCCACGCCGTTGCGCTCAACCAGGAGTATGCACAAGTGCTCTCCGTCAAAGCCAACAACAACGCAGTCAACCGAAATGTGATTAACAGCCAAAGGTGTTTCGTTTTCTATAGGATGCATATCAATCGAATTATATGCGCAAATATAGTCACGTTTTTTGAAATTGCAAAATAAAAAATGATAATAATTTATATGTTTTAAAATATTATTTTTTAGCGTGATACATATCTTACTGTGTACGATAACTTTACGGGGCTTATTGTAACCTTGGCACTATGTGAGAAATGTATGTTTTGCCCACCGAAATTTTTTTTGAACTTTTGTTTGCAAATATTATTATTGTGTATTACCTTTGTTGCCACAATCTTTTGCTCTCTCTTAAATTTAAGTATATATCCAACCTTAAACAAACCCCTCATATGCAAACTGATCAACAGATTTTTGACATCATTGAGCGCGAACATCAACGCCA
>CAZYNO010000168.1:0-3664 GCA_964648845.1 uncultured Bacteroides sp. | reverse complement strand
CTTCCATTTGGCAAGCTTTCACGCCAAGGTCTTTGCGTTTGGCAAGCTCGTGGAGGATATCGGTAGCCGGGGTGATAGGATAAGAGCCGAGGAAGAGGGGACGACCTGACTTTTCAGATGCCATAATCAAGCCCCAAGCGGTAGCGGTGTTACCGTTGATGTCGGTGTAGATGCCGGGACGGGGATCTTCGGTCTCGATGCGATAGGTAGAGACAGAAGCGTGGATATTGTGACCGTAGTTGTATCCGGCTTCAATAACCTTGATATTAGCGTCGGCGATAGCCGGTTTTTTAGCGAATTTAGTTTTAAGATGATGCTCGGCAGCTTCGAGGGGACGGTCGAAGAGCCAGCAAACGAGACCAAGGGCGAAAATGTTGCGGCATTTGAGCACGCTCTTGTTATCCATACCGCTGTCGGCGAGGGCAGCTTTGGTCATAGAGGTCACAGGCACATCAAGCACTTGTGATGTGATGCCAAGTTCGGTGAACGCATTGTTGGTGACGTAGAGAGCTTTTTTCATGTCGGCATCGGTAAAAGAGTCGATGTCGACAAGTATCACACCACCGGGTTTGAGGAACTTGATGTTTTGTTTGAGCGCAGCGGGGTTCATAGCCACGAGCACGTCGCATTGGTCGCCGGGGGTATGCACGCCCTTACCAACACTGACTTGGAAGCCTGAAACGCCGCTCAAAGAGCCTTGCGGGGCACGGATTTCGGCAGGATAGTCAGGGAAAGTAGAAACTTGGTTACCCACACCGGCAGAAACATTGGTGAAAATGTTGCCGGCGAGTTGCATGCCGTCACCTGAGTCGCCCGAAAATCTCACGACAACTTTGTCGAGGACTTTAACATTGGTCTTCTCTAACATAATGTTTTTAGAAAGAATAAGGATATAACTTGTATATCTAAGGTTATGATGTTGTTTTTGGTTATAACTTTTTTGTCATGGTAATGCTGAGATTTTTAAGGTCACAGCATACGCCGACAAAGGTAATACATTTTTCTATAACTTATCAATAAAAAATAAAAAATTTTCAGTTAATCTTCAAAATTATAAGTTTTGATAGCCACAAACTATCAAATTGTAATAATTTCGCTACACAAACCCACAATTCACCAAAACAGCCCACGTCCGAGGGATGGACGTGGGCTGCACAATATGTGATGATGACGGTTAGTCTTCGTCGTCGATGATGGGAAGGCCAACGAGTTTGAGCTCGCAGTCTTCGCAGAAGCGCATAATCTCGTCGCGCACGCGGCCGGGAGTCACGTCACCTTCGATGCGACGCATTGCATTGAAGGGAGAGGTTTGGCTTTGATACAAGTGACGATATGCTTTTGCAGCATCATCAATCTCTTCAGCAGAGAATTTATCTTTATGCGACATAATTTTAGCATTTACGCCGTAAAATTTGACAGGGTTGTGAGCCATGATCACAAAGGGAGGCACGTTGGTGCTGATGCGGCAACCGGCTTTGATAAATGCCCATTTGCCGATGTTTGCTTTTTCGTTGAGGATGACAGCCGATGAGAGGATGGTGCACTCGTCAACTTTCACATTGCCGGCGATTTTCACGCCGTTGCCAAGCACGCATTTGCCAACGATGTGGCTGTCGTGGCCGATGTGAGTTTCGGCCATGATGAAGCTTTTATCACCGATGCGAGTGCCACCTTCAGAGTGGATGCCACGGTTGATAATCACTTGCTCGCGGATAACAACGTCGTTGCCTACATAGCAATATGTTTTTTCGCCCTTCCAACGGAAGTCTTGAGGGTCGGCGCCTACAACGGCATTTTGATAAACTTTGCAGTTTTTACCCATGCGGGTGCCACGGATAATAGATGCATAAGGCATAATCTCGCAGCCGTCACCAATCTCAACGTCTTCGTCGATGTAAGCGAAGGCATGGATGGTAACATTTTCGCCGATTTTAGCGGTCTGGCCAACGTGAGCTAATTTGCTAATCATACAGAGAATGTTTTAAAATGGTTGTTAGTTTAATGTATCAACGGCCACCGCCCATAGATTGATAGAGACTGATGATGGCCTGGTTGCGGGTGAGATCACAGTTGATGCGGCCCATTTGCGAGCTGAGCAAGCTTTGTTGAGCTGTCAACACTTCGAGGTATGTGCCGTTTGAATATACCAAAAGGTCGTTGGTATAAGCCACTGATTTTTGGAGGTCGTCAACTTGCACATCGAGGTGTTTTGCGCGCTCGCCGGCTTTTTGATATACGGTGAGAGCGTTGCTAACTTCGCCTGCAGCGCTGAGCACTGTGCTTTCGAAAGCGTTCATTGCTTGCTCTTGTTGCAATTTGGCAACTTTGAGGCGGGTGATGTTTTGTCCGCGTGAGAACAACGGAGCTGTGAGTTGACCGGCGATATTGTAGAACCATTCACCGGGGTTTTTAATCACCGAGCCTAAAAGGTTGGTGAAACCGCCGTTGGCAGTGATGGTGAGGCTGGGATAGAATGCAGCGCGTGCTGAAGCTGTGGCGTAGTAGGCAGAAGCCAAACCGCGCTCTGCAGCAGTGACGTCGGGACGTTGTGCAAGATATTGCATGGGCACTCCGGCGCTGAGGCTCACTGGGATTTCAAGATTTTTGTCGGCGGCAACAGTCCAGTGTTGGGGCATAACGTTGAGCAGGAGCGACATAGTGTTGTCGAGCTCGTGACGGGTAACTTCGAGGTCGGTGATTGAAGCCAACACAGAGCGGTAGTTAGCGTCGCTTTGCACAACGGCAGCCTCGGTGACACGAGCACCGTCTTTGAGGTCGCGCATGGTTTGCACGCTCTTTTCCCAGAGCACGGCAGTGCTGCGTGAGAGTTCGAGTTGCGACTCGATTGCCGACATTGCGTAGTATGTGTTTGCTACGGCGCAAATGATTTGCGAGCGCACGGCTTGAGCGTAAGCTTCGCTTGTCTCAACAGCTACGGCAGCCGAGCGTTTTGAGTTGAGCAATTTGCCAAAGATATCAACTTCCCAGCTAACAGATGCGGGGATTGTGTAGCTCCAGGTGATGGGCGAACCTGCATAGCTGGCACCGGCGCCGTTGGGGGCGAGGGCTACTGAAGGCAGATAAGCCAATTTTGCGCCTTTGAGCTGAGCTTTTGCGATGTCAACATTGATTTTGGCATCTTTGAGCGAGGGATTGTTCTCGAGCGCGAGGTTGATGAGGTCGGCGAGTACGGGGTCGGTGAACACGTCTTCCCAGAGCAAGTTGCCGAGGGCTGTAGAGTCGACCTCAGCATTGCGAGCCTCAACATAAGCCGCAGTGAGAGCGGTGTCTTGCGGCGTTTCATATTTTTTGTAGATGCCGCACGAGGTAGTCATAGCAGCGAGAGCCACAAAGGCCACCCCGGTATATATGTTTTTGCTAACTGTCATATTTGCTATATAATATATATGTATATAAGTGCGGGCTTGGGTGTTGGGCCGCAGCCCGCACTTATGATTGTTAGTTTAGTCTTTATCGGGAGCAAATTGCTCGATTTCGTTCTCGATAGTGCCACCGGTTTCTTGAGTCTTCCACTTGATGGGCGAGATTTTCTCGTTGAGGATTTGGAAGGTCACAAACAATGCGGGCACGATGAGCACCTGGAGTATCATACCGATGAGCATACCGCCGATTGAACCGGCACCGAGGGCGCGGTTACCGTTGG
>CAZYNO010000167.1:0-3665 GCA_964648845.1 uncultured Bacteroides sp. | reverse complement strand
GGGCGTTTACGCACGACACACCAACGCCGTGCAAACCGCCTGATACTTTATATGAGCCTTTGTCGAATTTACCACCGGCGTGGAGCACTGTCAACACCACTTCGAGAGCGCTTTTGTGCTCTTTTTCGTGCATGTCAACGGGGATGCCGCGGCCGTTGTCGACTACGGTGATTGAGTTATCTTCGTTAATGGTGACTTCAATGTGACTGGCATATCCGGCGAGAGCTTCGTCGATTGAGTTGTCAACTACCTCATAGACAAGGTGATGAAGGCCTTTTGTAGAGATATCGCCAATATACATAGCAGGGCGTTTGCGCACGGCTTCCAAGCCTTCGAGCACCTGTATATTATTGGCACTATATTGTTCTTCTGTTTCAGACATATATCTGTGTTTTAAACGATTTTTCAGAATGTGTATTAACACACAAAGATACATTTTTTTCTTGATATTTGCAAGAATTTTTCAGCCTCAATTCTGCGCTTTTTGGTGTCTTATCTCAAATTTTTTGCGAAAATTTTTAGTTAAAATTGCAACTAATCCAAATTTATTTTTAACTTTGCGAAAAACACAGTCAACCCCTTATATGTCAATATAGAAAAACCGTGAAAAGATGAGACAACAGAACATCAAAGCCAAGAAAAGACACCTCAACTTAGTGGTTGTCGGTAAGTCGGGAGTGGGCAAGAGCTCGTTCCTCAATTATGCCGCCGGACGCAAGGTTTTTGCCACCGGCAATGGTGACCCTATGACTCAAAGCTATTTCGACAGCATCGACGTCAACTCGGCGCTGCCGGGCATCACTTATTCTCTTTTTGACACCAAGGGGCTTGTTCGTGAAAATATCGACGAGTGGACTCACAGCATCTTCACCGAGATTGACCGTCGCGATCGCTCTGACGACATCTACACCTGGTTTCACACCATCATCTATTGCATCTCTGCCGTCGAAAACCGTATTGACGACTTTGAGGTGACTGCCATAAAACGTCTTATGGAGCGCGGCAAAGTGTCGATTGTGTTCACAAAAAAAGACATGGTGAGCCACGAGCAGCTTGAGGAGTTGAAACAAACCGTGCTTGCAAAAATAGGCAATCAAAATGTGCAGTTTATCGCCGTGTGCAACGGCACGCACCACAGCTCGGCTCCGGCTTCGGGCTTGGCTGAGGCTCTGCGTGCCGGCTTCATAGGTTTGTGGGAGAAGGCTGCAAAGATTATACCGTCGCGCGTGCTCGACGAGACCACCCGCGAGGTGCACCGCGTCACCTGCACGCCCACACTCTCAAACCTTGTGGCTTCGATGGCGCTTGCCGGCACCACCGGTGTCGAATTTCCCACGCTGTTCAGCGTGTTCCGCATGGTAGGCTTGCCCACCACAACCAATCAGTCTGACTTTGTGAGCACTGAGCGCATAAGCACAAAATACTATGAGAAGCTGTGCGAGGAGAGCATTTTCAAACTCAAAGAGGCCTCGGCAAACAAAGTGGTGCTAAGCTATGTCACCTCGCGCAACAACGCTTTCAACTTGCCGCAAGTGATAAATCGCAATGCCTTGCAGTACAGATACTACCAGCAAGGACTGTTGGCGTGGGCCGAACATTGGGGCGCTACCGTCGACCGCTTGCTGAGCATTATCGGCTCGGGCAAGTTGCGCGACAGTTTCTTGCTGCGTGCACGCTCAACTATAAGCGAGATTTTGCAATTCTACAACGATATCACCAAAAACAACAAACCCGTGCTCGTGCAGCAAAAAACCGACGAAATTCTTGAAGGTCTGCCCGAGATGCTCGACATCGACTTGGCTCGCAACCGCATAGCCGACGAGTTGCTCAATCTGCGCAACAGCATCAATACCGTCGAAAATTGTCTGATGTTTTCGCGCAGCGAGCGTAAAGAGACGGCAAATATCTATGCCACATTAGTGCGCGAAATGCGTCAACTGCACACACAGATTAAGGCGGCGTTTGCAACAGTGTCGCAAGCCTTCGAAACAGAGTTGTTGGCTTATGGCCAGTATTGTTTGCAGGAGGATGAACACAAGTCGGCGGCAAATGGCGCCGGACGCGACCTTGTGCGTCAGCTTGTGTATATTGCTCGCAGCGACGGCGGTCAAGTCACCCAAAAAGAGCGGCTCATGCTCGAGACCGTAGCTGTGAACTATGGCCTTAACAATATTGATGTTGATAAGATTATTGAGGAGACCAACAATTAGCAGAGCGGCAGCTCGATGCGGAATGTTGTGCCCAGTCCGGGAGCCGACGTCTTCACATATATCTTGCCGCGGTGATACTGCTCAATGATGCGCTTGGCAAGCGTCAAACCAAGGCCCCAACCACGCTTTTTGGTTGTGTAGCCCGGATTAAATACGTTATTGAAATTTTTTCGTGCAATGCCCTTGCCCGTATCCGACACTTCGATATAGGCGAGGGTTTGCTCTTTGCCGGTGGTTACGGTGAGCGAGCCGTGGCCTTCCATGGCGTCTACGGCATTTTTTATAAGGTTTTCCATCACCCACTCAAACAGCGGAGCCGAGATTTGCACGGGCATATCTTCGGGCGAATAGATGGTGGTGAAGGTGATGCGCGGAGATATGCGTGTCGACATATATTCTGCGGCACGTTGCACTATCTTTCCGGCGTCGTCGCGCTCCATTTGCGGCGCAGAGCCTATTTTGCTGAAGCGTGAGGCTATTGTGCTCAATCGCTTCACATCTTTGTTCATCTCGGCGCATGTGTCGTCGTCAACGCCCATGTCGGGTAGCAGCTCCATCCATGCCATGAGCGACGATATCGGCGTGCCGAGTTGGTGTGCCGTCTCTTTCGACAGACCTACCCACACTTTGTTTTGCTCGGCTTTTTTGGTCGACAGCACGGCGAAATATACCACCACAAGAAATACTATCATCACAAGCAATTGCACGTAGGGGAAGTAGCTCAGTCGCTTTAGCAGCGTAGAGTCTTCGTAGTATAGACGTTGCTCAACGTCGTCGGCGATTTTGATGTGTATCACATGCTCGTTGTTGCTCGACAACTCTTTGAGCTTGTGCTTGAGGTATGCCTCGTTGGCTTCGCTCAGAGCCATCGGAGCCATTGAGTCGATAGGTTCGGGCAGCTCAAAGTTGCGATAGTTGATGATATTGTCGTTGTTGTCGGTGAGCAATACCGGGATTGTGGTGTTGCTCTCGATGATGCGCAGCAAAAAGTCGATATCTACTACGGGCACAATTGTTTGTGTGCTGTCGTTTTCGGCATGTGGCGCGTCGAGTTCAAGCTGGTTTACAATCTCTTTTGTGGCGTCGGCCCAAATCTCCATGCGTTCGCGCTCGCGTGCGGCAAGGTCTTTGACAAGATTGTTTGACACATACAAGAATATGCCCACCACAGTTGCCGCTGTGATGAGAAACACCCATTTGCCGTAGCGTTGTAGTTCGTAGATATTAGCCATGTGACAACAAAAGTAGCAAATTCGCATCACATAGCCAAACAAAACCGTGCATATACAATAAAAAAGAGGTTGCATCGCGGTGATGCAACCTCTTCATAAAATGGTTAAAAAGGATTTATTCTTGTGTTTTCAGCTTATGCCTCAGGTTCTACGCCCCACTGTTGATGAGCAAGACGGCGGTAGTTGTTGTAGCGCCAGCGTGCATTTTCTTTAGCGGCTGCGA
>CAZYNO010000166.1:0-3713 GCA_964648845.1 uncultured Bacteroides sp. | reverse complement strand
TGAAATACACCCCGGGCTTTGTGCACCAAGTTATTATGGGCACATACCTCAAAGACCACGAGAATCCGGAAGATATCGAATACTACATGTGCGGTCCCGGCCCGATGAGTAAAGCAGTTGAGAGTATGCTCGACAGCCTCGGCGTGCCCCCCGAAAACATTCGTTACGACAACTTTGGTGGATAAACACCAATCCGCAATAAAAATAGTGCTCGAGCTCACTTGCCCGGGCACTATTTTTATATATCTATGTGATAAATGGCAAAAAATGCTTACCTTTGCAAAAGATATTAATAACAAAATCCTAACCCATGCAGGAAAAAATTATTATTCTCGACTTCGGCTCACAGACCACGCAATTAATCGGACGTCGTGTGCGCGAACTCAATATGTACTGTGAAATCGTCCCCTACAACAAGTTCCCCCACAACGACCCCTCGGTTATCGGTGTAATCCTCTCCGGCAGCCCGTTCTCGGTTTACGACGAAAAGGCATTCGGCGTTGATCTCAGCGAAATTCGCGGTCGTCTGCCTTTGTTGGGTATCTGCTATGGTGCTCAATATATGGCGTGGACCAACGGCGGCAGCGTTGAGCCCGCAGGCTCTCGCGAGTACGGACGCGCTCACCTCACAACAGTTGACAGCACCGACCCCCTGTTTGACGGCATCAATGCCAGCGCACAAGTGTGGATGAGCCACGGCGACACCATCACCTCTGTGCCCGACAATTTCAAAATCATCGCTTCAACCGACAAGGTGCAATGCGCAGCCTATCGCATCAAAGGCGAAAAAGTGTGGGGCGTGCAATTTCACCCCGAAGTGTTTCACTCTGAATGTGGCACCGATTTGCTTCGCAACTTTGTTGTGGGCATCTGCGGCGGCAAACAAACTTGGAGCGCAGCATCGTTTATCGAAACAACAGTGGCTCAGCTCAAAGAGCAACTCGGCAACGACAAAGTGGTGCTCGGCCTCAGTGGCGGCGTAGACTCATCAGTAGCCGCAGTGTTGCTCAATCGCGCCATCGGCAAAAACCTCACTTGCATCTTTGTTGACCACGGCATGTTGCGCAAAAACGAGTTTAGCGATGTGATGCGCGACTATCAAGGCCTTGGCTTGAACGTTATCGGCGTTGACGCTTCCGAAAAGTTCTTCAGCGAGCTTGCCGGAGTGACCGAGCCCGAGAAAAAGCGCAAAATCATTGGCAAAGGATTTATCGACGTATTCGACGAAGAAGCCCACAAGCTCACCGACGTGAAGTGGCTTGGTCAAGGCACCATATATCCCGACTGCATCGAGTCGCTCTCAATCACCGGCACAACCATCAAGAGTCACCACAACGTTGGCGGTCTGCCCGAAAAGATGAACCTCAAACTTTGCGAACCCTTGCGTTTGCTCTTCAAAGACGAAGTGCGTGCCGTGGGTCGTGAGCTTGGCATGCCCGAGCACCTCATCAAACGCCACCCATTCCCCGGTCCCGGCTTGGCAGTGCGCATACTTGGCGACATCACTCGCGAAAAAGTGCGCATACTCCAGGATGCCGACCAAATCTTCATTCAAGGTCTGCGCGACTGGGATTTGTACGACAAAGTATGGCAAGCCGGCGTGATATTGCTGCCCGTGCAAAGCGTGGGCGTGATGGGCGACGAGCGCACATACGAGCGTGCCGTAGCCTTGCGTGCCGTGACATCTACCGACGCTATGACCGCTGACTGGGCTCACTTGCCCTACGACTTTATGGCTAAAGTGTCGAACGATATCATCAACAAAGTGCGCGGCGTGAACCGCGTATGCTACGACATCTCGTCAAAACCACCGGCAACAATCGAATGGGAATAATGACTATTCCCTCTGCATATTAGAAGTCTTAGGAGCGGCCGGAAGCGGTCGCTCCTACTTTTTGGTAACAGCAATTAAAAATAGTGAAATAATTTCGGCAGGTCGAATTGTTTGCCTACTTTTGCAAATATGAAACGACTATTATCTATCATATTGTTTTGCTCGCTGTGCATCGGCTATGCATCGGCTCAAAGCCGCTATCCCGACATCAAGATACAACCCAAAGAAGAGAAAGAGTCGACCGACTCACTCAACCTTGAAGAGCGCCCCTACTTTCTGCTTATCGAACAGTCGGAAAAAGCGCTTGAAGAAAACGACTACGACACTGCCGGGCTGCGACTTATCGAAGCCATGAGCGTGGAGCCGCAAAACCCCTTGAATGTTGCTCTGCTCACCAATCTGGGCATGATATACTACTACAACGAGCAAGACTCGCTGGCACTCGAAACGCTCAACGAAGCCGTGCGCCGCTCGCCGCGACTCGTCGGTGCTCACGAGATGCGTGCCCACGTGCTTACAGGCATGAACCGCGACAAAGAAGCATATCAAGACTATTGCGACATAATTGAAATCGACTCGATAAACACCAACGCACACTTCATGCGCGGCATGATGGCTCTATATAGCGGCGACTCCGAGACCGCCAAGAGCGACTTTGACGTGCTCAACCGCGTGGTGCCGCTTGCGCGCAACACCATGCTTGCCAACGGCACATATCTGGCCATGACCGGCAACGACCGCGAGGCGATATCATACTTTCGCAAGTTGCTCGACGTTGAAAAGATGCCCGAATATTACGCATCGCTCGTGGGCTGCCTCATAGCCATAGACAATCTCGATGAGGCCTCGAAAGTGCTCGGCGAGGCCTTCAATCGCTATAAATCAGATCCCGAACTATACTATTACCGTGCCAAACTCAACAAGCTGCGCTACATGATTGAAGACGCACACAAAGACGCAAAACGAGCCATCGAATTGGGTGCCGACCCACGCAAAGTAGCCAAGATTTTTGAGTTGCAAACGAGTGTTAAATACTGATAATTACAGCATTAGCACGCGCACCAAAAAAATGTGCAATTTTTATAATTTTTTTCATGAAAAATATTGCACATTTCTGCGAAAAAAAGTATATCTTTGCATAGATGAATACAACGATATGTCATATTGAATTTTTAGTTTCTGCTCACAATTGCGTGGTGATACCCGGCTTAGGCGCTATCTTGGCACACCGACAAAGTGCTCAAATCAGTGCAGATGCGTCAACTATCATTCCGCCCAAACGAGTATATACATTCAATGGCAGCCTCACACAGACCGATGGATTGGTTGAGCGTTCGATAGCGCGCAGCCTCAACATCAGCTACGAAAGGGCCGCCGCAATCGTTGCATCCGATGTTGACACAATGCGTCACCAACTTGCCAACGACAATTGCCTTTCGCTGGGCCGCATAGGCACACTCGAAAACGATGCCGAAGGCAACACACAATTCAAATCGTTCGACTCTGACGCCCTCACCCCCGCAGCAAACTGGCTGCAGACAGTGAGCGTGAACAAGATAGACGTGTCAAGCAAAGGCGATGCCGCAGCAGCCTATGGCCGCAACCGCCGCACACTCTCGCCCGTGGCACGCTTTATGCGCGTAGCCGCAGCAGCCGTGGTGCTTGCAATCATTGCATTTGCATCGTCAACACCCATCACCATCCAAGACGCCAACTATGCAGCAATAGCATTGCCCGAGGTGAAATCGCCCACACACGAGTTCGTGCCCTCAACAGCAACGCCTGTGCTTGAAATACGCCACGATGCGTCGGTTGAAAACGTGCCGGTCGACACCGCAGCACGCAACGCTTATCAGCGCGAGCAACGCCTTGCCAACAA
>CAZYNO010000165.1:0-3735 GCA_964648845.1 uncultured Bacteroides sp. | reverse complement strand
TGTTGTAGGGGACGATTTCACAGTACATATTGAGTTCGCGCACACGACGTCCGATGAGCTGGGTGGTCTGTGAGCCGAAGTCGAGAATAATAATTTTTTCCTGCATGAGGTAAGGACTTTGTTATTAATATCTTTTGCAAAGATAATAATTTTTTGCGATTTATGCGTAATGTGTGGCTCGTAAATTAGCTCATTTGCGGAAAATGTGCTAACTTTGGCGTAGCAACCATTTAAAAACATAACTATACATAAAAAATTATGCGAAAACTATTTTTAACCTTAGCGGCAATTGTTGCCCTCTCGGGCGCTGCTTTTGCCGGAAATCGCGTGGCTAACTACCGCGTTGTGCCTCTGCCCTCAGAGATTTCCGTGAAAAAAGAGGTGGCTTTCATGCTTTTGCCCTCTACAAAAATCTGTTACGACAAAAGTGATGCTGCTCAAGCAAAAAACGCTGAGCTGCTGCAGCAATACATAAAAGATTTGACCGGCTATCAACTGTCAATCGTCACAAAACGTCCCCGCGCAAACGCTATTGTGCTCAGCGCAAACTACCAAAACGAAAATGTCGGCGCCTACAAACTCATCGTTGATAAAAATATGGTGTATATCGCCGGCGCTTCTGCCGAAGGCACTTTCCACGGCATTCAAACCTTGCGCAAATCAATTGGCGACGTCATCAGTGCCGACGACCGTGTTGTGCTCCCCGCCGTTGAAATCACCGACGCTCCAACATTCAGCTATCGCGGCATGCACCTCGACGTGAGCCGCCACTGCTTCTCTACCGACTCTATCAAGATGTATATCGACATGCTTGCCTTGCACAACATCAACCGCTTCCACTGGCACCTCACCGACGACCAAGGCTGGCGCATCGAAATTAAAAAATATCCCGAGCTCACCGAAAAAGGCTCTATCCGCAAGGAGACTATGGTGGCTCAAACATGGTCGGAATACGACGGCAAACCTTACGGCGGCTTCTACACTCAAGCCGAAGTGCGCGACATCATAAACTATGCTGCCGACCGACACATTACTATAATACCCGAAATCGACCTTCCCGGACACATGCAAGGCGCTCTGCACTGCTATCCCAACCTTGGCTGCACCGGCGGCCCGTATGAGGTGTGGACAACTTGGGGCGTGAGCCACGATGTGCTTTGCCCCGGCAACGACGAGGTGTTCACATTCTTAGATAATGTGCTCTCTGAGATTATCGACCTTTTCCCCTCGCAATACATCCACATCGGCGGCGACGAGTGCCCCAAAGATGTGTGGCAAAAATGTCCCAAATGCCAAGCCCGCATTCAGCAACTCGGCATCAAGAGCGACGACAAACACTCAGCTGAAGAATATCTGCAGAGCTACGTCATCAAACGCGTTGAGCAATTCGTAAACTCTAAAGGTCGTCGCATCATCGGTTGGGACGAAATTCTTGAAGGCGGCGTAAGCCCCACTGCAACCGTGATGTCGTGGCGTGGCGAGGCCGGTGGCCGTGCTGCCGCAGCTCTCGGCAACGACGTCATCATGACTCCCAACGTGCCTTTCTACTTCGACCACTATCAAACCAAAGACCGTGCCAACGAGCCTCTCGCCATCGGTGGTTGCAACACCGTTAAAGATGTGTACAGCTACAACCCTTGCCCCGCAGGTCTCAGCGCCGACGAGTTCAAACACATCATCGGCATCCAAGCCAACGTTTGGACTGAATATATGAGCACTTTCGACTACGTGCAATATATGACTCTTCCCCGCATGGCGGCTATCAGCGAGGTGCAATGGTGCGACTACAATAAAAAAGACTATGTCGACTTCATCTCACGTCTGCAGCGTCTTGTGAAGCTCTACGACGTGTACGGCTATCGCTACGCCAAACACGCTTTGTAGCTCGCCACCACTCTCCTCACCCGTTGCTCTGCAATTGAAACATTACTACAAAAATATATCTATTAACTTATGAATTTCAAATCAAACAAGCAAATCACAGCTGTCGATTTGGCCTTGTACCATCCGTTAGGAAAAAAGTACTACACTGACTCAAAATATGTAGGTCTTGCAAACGCATTGCTCAAGGGTGTCAATCGTATCGTCAAAGACGATATGCTTGACGCCGCTTGGTGCAAGCAACTTGTCGTTGAACTCACTCTCCACTTCGAAGATACTGTTGCCGACGCCGGTATCTGGCGCGCTTTCTGCTGCCGTCACAAGGAGCTCTACGGCAAATGGCTGCCCTTTGGTTGGGCTGACGAAGACTTCGACTACACTCGCCTCACTCTCGCTTCATGTAAATTCATGATTTGGAAAAATCTTGAAGCTCATCCCTCAGGTCGCCTCGTTATGCTCAATCCCCGCATGCCGTTTATCGACTCGCTTGCCGAGCATATCTTTGCTTTCCTCAACAGCCTTTTCGACGACTTCGATATCAACGACGAGCTGCTCAACGACCTCTATGCCGACGAGCACGTGAACGATGCTATCGGCGTGCGCAACAACTTGCGCTTTATGTGCTTCGAAAGCTATCTTTCGCGCCACTTCATGGTTGTTGACCGTCTGCAACGCGAGTGCGAAACTTTCTCAAACATTTTCCGCACTCCCGACTTCAACGCTATCACCTATGCTGCAATCTCAAACCTTGTGTTTGTTGAGCAAGTGGGCCCATTGGCCATCTTCCCCAAAGATTGGTACGCCGACATGTTGCAATCTTACTCAGAGAAAGATCTCAGCGCACAAGCTCAAAGTGTGCGCGATATGGAATATCTCCCCATGTCGTACTATAAGATTACAAATATCACCGACACCCACATCTCTTTCCAATCGCTCGAAGATAAGCACATCGACGTGCTTGCATCAAGCTTCCAGACAACAAAAGGCTTCAGCGTGGGCCAAGTTTGCATGACCTCGTTCTTCAACTTCAACGGCGAGTGGAATGTGAACGGCATGTGCGTAAACAGTGCCAACGGCGAGAACTTTGAAGGCCGCATGGCTGACATCACTGCCCAACTCGAAAAGAAAGCCCAGCTAAAAAAACTCACCGACGACTTCTGCGAAGCCAAAGGTCAGCGCATATTCTACTTCGACTCTTACGATAAGGTTCTCGACTTTTTCCACAACGATGTTAAGATTGGCGACGATGATTTGCATCACTCTGAGGTTGCCAAAGAGGTGCAAGAGTCTGACGCCCTCGTGGTGTTCTTCAGCGAGCTCGACGGTATGCCGCAAGTCTACACCGGTCTCGCTTCGCAAATCTACGACGAGCGCAACCCGTTCAACAAATCAACCGAGGTGCAAAACGAAGACTTCCCCTTCCTCGACCTCGCCGGCATCAAGCCCAGCTGCGTGAACTATCTTGTGAAACACGGCTACTTTAAAAACTATGCTTATCCCACCGGCAATCTCACTGCCGAAGAGGCACAAGCTCTGTTGCAAGACAACATCGACTTTGCAGCTCGCTACAATCGCCGCGAATTCTATTAATTCACAGCAATACGTACAAAAATAACAATGCCCGGGCAGGTTAGCTCGGGCATTGTTATTTTTGTATGTATTGCTGTGATTAGCCGCCGAAGTTGTCGTAACGAATATTTTCGGGGGGAACACCGAGGCTGTCGAGCATGCTCTCAACGGCTTTACTCATCGGGCCGGGGCCACACATGTAGTATTCGATGTCTTCCGGATCTTCGTGATCTTTGAGGTATGTGCCCATAATAACTTGGTGCACAAAGCCCGGGGTGTATTTCA
>CAZYNO010000164.1:0-3781 GCA_964648845.1 uncultured Bacteroides sp. | reverse complement strand
GAAGGTCAACAAAAGTCATGCCGCCCATTTTGCGAGTGCGTTGCACCCAGCCGGCGAGAGTGACTTTTGCCCCTGCATCAGCAATGCGGAGTTCTCCGCAAGTCTTTGTTCTGAACATCTGGTGTAGATATTATATATATTTTTTGAATTTTCTCGAGGTTACGTGTCGTTAAATCACGCAAAGATAATAAATTTTCGCGAAAAACACCAACCTACACACGATATTCTCATGCGCAGCGGTTGCGCAACTGCTTATTTGATGGCAACTTTGGCCACGCGCGAGTCGGCTTGCACTATGTAGATGCCTTTGGCCAGCGGTTGTGTGGCGTCGACACCCGAGTGCACGAGTGTGCCGGCTGTGGTGTACACGCGGAAGGCGGTCTCTCCGTTGAGGGCTATGGTGTTGCCGATGACGGTCACGGCGAGATGTTGCGGCGAAGTGATGCTGTTGACTGCCGACATGCTTTGGTCGTAGTTCATTAGCGACGGCTTGTCGAGCTGTGCAAATCGTGCTGTGATATAGTCTTTGAGATATGTTATTTCGCCCGCATAGCTGCCGGCTGCGCGCGGATTTTGGTGCACGCGTTGGCTGAGTATCGGCCAGCGTATGAAGTTGAGGCGTTGCGATTGGTCGAGCAGCTCGGCGGTTTCGTCAACAAGCGCGTTGAGCGACTCGGCGTTGAGGTCGTTGTCGTTGCGTGCAAGCGACCACAGACGCGATATGTCGCTCGCTGTTTGGCTGTCGTTGCTGATGATGCGGCGCACAAGGTTTTTCATGCCCGTGGCTGCAGACGCTCCTGAGCGGCTGTAGAGGTAGCTGGTGCCGCTGGTCACCGGATATGTGCGTGTGTCGTTGTTAAAGCCGAGGTCCATGTCCCACACCGGGCCGGTGAAAAATTTGTCGCTGCCGCGGTCTTTATACATGAAGGTGCTCCAATATGTGTCGGTGTTGCCCACCAACTCATTGACTATGAAGTGTTGCAGGAACGACTCTATGTCGAGTTTTGAGCGATATCCCGTTGTGCTGTTAGTGAAGTTTGTGCTGTAGATTGATGTTTCGAGCGACTGGAAGTAGCTTTTGATGTAAGAGCTTTGTGCAGCCAAAATCTTGTCGTCGTCGGGCGACTTGATGGTCACCGGTGTGCCTTTGCTCGTGTAAAAATATGACGACTCTTCGTAGGCATAAGCATCAATCTCAACAAAATATCCGCCGGTGAGAGCGTCGCCCGAAATGTCGGTGGTGTCCATCTCGGTGATGTTTACACGCTTAGAGTTGACCTCCACCTGGTCGCAGAGTTGATAACAGCCTTTGTATTCGCCGTTGAGTATCACGTCAACCGGACGGCAGTATGGCACATAAGCCATATTCATGCGGCGGGCAATCTCAAAGCCGATGATGTTGCGCATAAGTGTCTTGTCGCCATAGTTGTTGATAAGTGTCCACTTTTTTGCTTTGGCAGGCGCATCAAGTATGCGTTGTTTCTTTTCAAATTTCAATCGCCACGGTTTTTTGGGGAATGTGCGGCTGCCGTTGCCGCGCTCGCGTATGCCGCCGGGCTGGTCGGTGTCGATGGTGTTGTCGTTGATAATTATGATGTTGCCCGATATTTCATGCTCTTTGTCGTAAGGTTCTTCGGAGTCTACTGTATTTACGACCACTGTGGGGATGTTGGTGACCTGAAACAAGTGGCTGTCGTCGCCTTCGCCGGCGTGACCGTAAAATTCGAGTTCTGCCATGTCGCAGTACGACTCTGAGGGGGTGACGTAGCGCACGTAGCGGAAGCCTCGCGAGCAGTCAACATCGCCATAGCTGATGGTGCCTATAGTGCCGTTTTCTTCAATTATATATAGAGGCACAGCGTCGAGAAAGTCAGGCGAATTAGCGCCTTGAAACACTCCGAGCAACACACGCTTAGCTCCGGTGCTGCTGTTGCGGGGCGACCAGCCTACGCGCGTAATCACGTGTGGAGTGCCCAGATCAAGTCCTGCCCAGGTGTACGAGTCGTCTTCAGTGGCAAAATAAGTGCTTAGGTCTCCGTCAAAAAGTTTGTATGCTGTGTTGAGCACCGTTTTGTTGCTCTCATAGTCGCGGCAGCGCTCGGTGCCTATGGGAGTGCCTGTGAGCTTGCCGTCGGTGGCGGCGAAAGCGCAAATTTGCGTGGCTAAAGCGGTGCAAACAATAAGTTTTTTCATTTGTTAGTAAGTGTAGAATGATTAGTGACGGCAAAATTAGCAAAAATCGGCTAAAAACTACCGTTCTACGATTTAATTTGTATTTTCGCGCAAAAAAATTTGTTGTGGATGTCACATTTGTCACTCGAGATGTGTCTTATATACGAGACGCCTCAAAAACAAGATTATTCACAACCCAAATTAAAAACATAAAAATATGCAATCTGAAGTTATTAAAGCAATTATTCCTGTCAGCGTATGCGTAGTTCTCCCCGTTGCTATCGTTCTCATCGCTTCTATCACAAAGATGCAACGCACTAATCGTTGCACAGAGGTAGTACTTAAAGCGCTTGAAACAAATAAAGATATCGATACCGACAAACTTATGGAAGCATTCAGAACGCCGCGCCGTTCGGCACGCGAAAATCTCAACCGGCGCCTGCTCTGGGGTTGCATCTTTACTCTCCTTGCCGTATTCCTGGCTACTATAGGCCTTGTGAACTTCTTCGCCGGCTCTGAGTTTGGCTCCGACTCCGTTACTGTACCCTTGGTGTTTGCCGGCGCATCTCTCGCAGTTGGCGCAAGCTTCCTTATCGTTTGCTACGTTTCGCACAAGCAAATCAACTCAGCCGACGATAAATAATTTGCCGACGATGACTCGCGAGCAATTCATAACACATGTTGAGGGCACACAAAAAGCATTTCGCCGCTTTCTTGTGGCCCTCTGCTGTGGCGATGCACAGCTCGCCGACGATATAGCACAAGAAGCATACATCAAAGCTTACCTTTCGTGCGACGGCTTCAAAGATGCTGACAAATTCAATGCGTGGATTTATCGCATAGGCTATAATACCTTTATAAATCATCGACGCTCGCAGCGACCCACTGTAGGGTATGAACATGCTGCCACCGAATTGTCAGAGTCGAAAACCGATGCATCTTTCCAATATCAAGATTTGTATGCTGCCCTAAAAACTTTGCCCGAAAAGGAGCGCATTGCAATATTGCTGTTCTATATCGAAGGCTATTCAGTGAAAGAAATATCGCAAATTGTTGACGCTTCGGCTGATGCTGTGCGCCAGCATCTTTCGCGCGGACGCGGACATTTGCGCGGCCTGTTAACCACAAAATAATTTGAGCTATTATGGACGAAGATAAACTTCAAGAACTATTCGATAACTTCAAGCCCGAGCTGTCGTCTGACAATTTGTTTATGAATAAGCTTCAGCAAAATCTCAACTCGGTAGAACTTGTGCGTCAGCAAAATGCAGTTTTGCGGGCTCAAAACAAAAAGGCCGTGGCTATAGCTGCGTTTGTGGGCTTTGTGGTAGGAGTGCTATTTACGCTCGCATTGCCTTATATCGGCGCTGCCGTAGCAAATTTGCAAGCCTCGTTGCAAGTAGGCTCATTTGCAAAGGCTCTTGCCGACAACTACCTCACATTCGCGTGGATTGTAATCGGCGGCACGGCAGTGTTCTCCGCCGTCAATACCTATGAAATATCACTCTCGCTCATGCGCGCAAAACACTCCGTTTGAGCGGACATCGTTTAGATAACTTTCCACTCGCTGATGGTGCGCGCTTCGGTAGAGAAGCTTATGCCGAGTTTC
>CAZYNO010000163.1:0-3802 GCA_964648845.1 uncultured Bacteroides sp. | reverse complement strand
ACGTTGTTGACAATATTACGCGCACCGGAATGGTGTATTTAAACTGGCTTGAGTTGCTCGACACGAATGTGATAGTGATATTCGTGTTGATGTGTGCCGTGGCAGGTATCACACTGATATCAAGTCTGTTCATACTTATATTAAACAGCATATCGACTATAGGAATATTGCGAGCCATAGGCGCAACGAAGCACAGTGTGCGCACAATATTTTTGATGGTAGCGATGAAGCTTGTGGGCTTGGGAATGATTTTTGGCAATGTTTTTGCTTTAGTATTAATATGGCTGCAAGACACATATCATTTCATGCCATTGGATGCGGAGATGTACTATCTGTCGCATGTGCCCGTAAAGATTGACTGGCTTGGCATATTGCTGATAAATGTCGGGGTTGCAGTGTTTGCATGGCTCACACTTGTGCTGCCTGCAAGATTTGCATCGACAATCAGTCCGGCAAAAACCATGCGCTACGAATAATCTTTTTGGTTTGCAGCGTGTTTTTATAGCAAAGATTAATAACAACGTGCAAAAATATTAGTAAATTTGCATAATCAAACGATTTAAAGAAATTACATGAGCGAACAACTCGAACTACAACAACTGATTATTGAAGGAATACAAGAGCGCAAAGGACGCGCTATCACCGTAGTAGACATGAGCCATATCGAAGGGGCTGCAGCTATGAAGTTTATCATTGCCGAGGGCACATCGTCGATGCAAGTTGGCGCTATCGCCGACAGCGTGCGCGAGTATGTGCAAGAGCACAGCAAGGTGAAGCCTTACAACTACGACGGCTACACAAATTCGGAGTGGATTGTGATAGACTACGGCGAAATCATGGTGCATATTTTTGTGCCTGAAGATCGCAAGCGCTACAATCTTGAAGAGCTGTGGAGCGATGCCATCATCACAGACATTCCCGATCTTGACTAATAACAAATAGATTTTACCGCAAACAAACTAAACAAAGATATGCCATTACCTCCTCCATTCAATCAAAACAACAAAAACGGCAAGAAAAACCGCTTTGGTTTTAGCATGTATTGGATGTATGCTATAATTTTTGCCTTTTTGATTGGTATATTTTATCTTGACAATCCATCAGCCACCAAAGATGTTTCGTTCACTGAATTTGAGAAACATTTGCAAGAAGGTGCTGTGACAAAAATAGTAGTATATACCGACAAGAAAGAAGCCGAAGCCGTGGTCAACGACTCGTTGGCAAACGCTATTTTCCGCAATAGTGAATATAAAAAGTCGTCGGGAGTAGAGGCAAAAATTGTCACCAACATACCGAGTGCCGACATACTCGACAAAAAGATTGACCAATTGCGAGCAGAAGGCAAATTTAAGGGCGAAGTGAAATATGAGCGCAACAGCGGCATGTCGTCGTTGCTGTGGTCTTTTGGTCCGATAGTGCTGCTGATAGTATTTTGGTTTTACATCATGCGCCGCATGTCGGGCGGAGGTGGCGGCGGAGGCAGCTCTGTGTTCAGCGTTGGCAAATCGAAAGCTCAATTGTTCGACAAAGATAACGCTGTGAAGGTTACATTTAAAGATGTAGCAGGACTTGCCGAGGCCAAGACCGAAATTGAAGAGATTGTAGAATTTTTGCGCAATCCGCAACGCTACACCGAGTTGGGAGGTAAAATACCCAAGGGAGCATTGCTCGTAGGCCCTCCGGGCACAGGTAAGACATTGCTTGCCAAGGCAGTAGCCGGCGAGGCAAATGTGCCGTTCTTCTCAATGTCGGGTTCTGACTTTGTTGAGATGTTTGTTGGTGTGGGAGCATCGCGTGTGCGCGACCTCTTCCGTCAAGCCAAAGAAAAAGCGCCGTGCATAATCTTCATCGACGAGATAGACGCTGTTGGACGTGCACGCGGCCGCAATCCGAATATGGGTTCAAACGACGAGCGCGAAAATACGCTCAACCAATTGCTCACCGAGATGGACGGTTTTGGCTCGAACAGCGGTGTTATCTGTCTTGCAGCCACCAACCGCGTAGACATACTCGACAAGGCACTGTTGCGTGCCGGGCGTTTCGACCGTCAGATATTTGTTGATCTGCCTGATGTGAACGACCGTATAGCAATATTCAATGTGCATTTGCGCAACATCAAGAAAGATGAAAATCTCGACATAGATTTGTTGGCACGCCAAACAGCCGGGTTCTCGGGTGCTGATATTGCCAACGTCTGCAATGAGGCAGCCCTTATCGCAGCACGCTACAACAAGAAGAGCGTAGGCATTGATGACTTTAATGCTGCTGTTGACCGCATTATCGGCGGTCTTGAGAAAAAGAGCAAAATCACCACTGCCGTTGAAAAACGCGGCATCTCGGTGCACGAGGCCGGACATGCCACTGTGTCGTGGCACTTGGAATATGGCGACCCACTGGTGAAAGTGACCATTGTGCCGCGCGGCAAAGCCCTTGGCGCAGCATGGTATCTGCCCGAAGAGCGTCAGTTGGTGCCCACTCAGGCATTGCTCGACAAGATATGCTCGCTGATGGGTGGCCGTGCAGCCGAAGAGTTATTTATAGGTCAAGTTGCCACCGGAGCGCTTAACGACCTTGAGCGTGCCACTAAGATTGCACAGTCGCTGGTAGTGTACTACGGCATGAGCGACAAGTTGCCCAACGTGAGCTACTACGACTCTACGGGCAGTGAGTATGGGTTCTCTAAGCCTTACAGCGAAGAGCGTTCGCGCATCATCGACGAAGAGGTGTCGCGCATACTCAACGACCAATACAACCGTGCGAAAGAAATATTGATGAAATATAAAGACGGTCATGCTCAATTGACACAAGAGCTGTATGACCGCGAAGTGATCTTCACCGCCGACGTTGAGGCTATATTTGGCAAACGTCAATGGACATCGCGTGCCGACGAAATTCTTGCGCTCAACGAGCACAAAGAAGAGCCGGCAGCCGAAGGCGAACAAGCACAAGGCGACGACGCCAAAGGTGAAGGAGCAAATGCTACAACAAACGATAATAACGAAGATAACACTCAGACAAATGGCTGAAAATTCTTTATTGACCCGGCTTGACGGCATCGAAGCGCGATTTGAAGAGGTGAGCACACTCATCACCGACCCCGACGTGATTGCCGACATGAAAAGATATGTGCATCTCACAAAAGAGTATAAAGACCTTGAAAAGTTGGTGAAGGCAACACGCCGCTATCGTCAACTGAGCACCGACATCGAAGAGGCTAAGGCTATACTCGACAGCGAGAATGACCCCGATATGCGCGATATGGCCAAGGAACAGCTTGATGAAGCAACCACTGCACTGCCGCAATTGGAAGAAGAAATCAAGTTGTTGCTCATACCCGCCGACCCTGAAGACTCAAAGAATGCAATACTTGAAATTCGTGGTGGCACAGGTGGTGACGAGGCTGCTATTTTTGCCGGTGACTTGTTTAAGATGTATCAAAAATATTGCGAAAGCAAAGGCTGGAGCTTCAACGTCACAAGCTTTTCGGAAGGCGCAGCAGGCGGCTTCAAGGAAGTTGTTGTGGCAGTGTCGGGCGAAGGCGTATATGGCACATTGAAATATGAAAGCGGTGTGCACCGCGTGCAACGTGTGCCTGCCACCGAGACACAAGGTCGCGTGCACACATCGGCAGCAACAGTGGCAGTGCTCCCCGAAGCTGAGCCGTTTGATGTAGAAATCAATGAAGGCGAGATAAAGTGGGACACATTCCGCAGCGGTGGTGCAGGTGGACAGAATGTGAACAAGGTAGAGTCGGGCGTGCGTTTGCGCTATATGTGGCGCAACCCCAACACCGGAGTCAGCG
>CAZYNO010000162.1:0-3819 GCA_964648845.1 uncultured Bacteroides sp. | reverse complement strand
AAGCCGCAACCGACAGCAAACAAGTTGCCGTATTGGTGCCCACAACGGTGCTCGCCTATCAGCACTACAACACATTCAGCGAACGCCTCAAAGACTTCCCCGTGCGCGTGGAGTATCTGTCGCGTGCACGCACGGCAAAACAAGTGAAAGAGATACTTGCCGACCTTGCCGACGGCAAGATTGACATCATCATAGGCACGCACAAACTGCTGGGCAAAACCGTCAAGTTTAAAGACCTTGGTCTGCTGATAATCGACGAGGAACAAAAGTTTGGCGTTGCCGTCAAAGAGAAACTAAAACAGATAAAGGTGAATATCGACACGCTCACCATGAGCGCCACGCCGATACCGCGCACACTGCAATTCTCGCTCATGGGTGCACGCGACCTCTCGGCCATCACCACCCCACCCGCCAACCGCTATCCTATAGTCACATCGGTGACGCCGCTCACAGACGATATTATGGCTGAAGCCATCAACTTTGAGCTTTCGCGCAACGGCCAGGTGTTTATCATCAACAACCGCATCGAAGGGCTTTATAACCTTGAGAGCATGGTGAAGCGTCTTGTGCCCGATGCACGCACAATTGTGGCACACGGCCAAATGCCGCCCGAAAATCTTGAAAAGTCGATTGTTGACTTTGCCAACCACGACTACGACGTGCTGCTTGCCACAACCATCGTGGAGAGCGGCATTGACATGCCAAACGTCAACACCATCATTGTCAACAATGCGCAAAACTTTGGCCTCAGCGAGCTGCACCAATTGCGCGGACGTGTGGGCCGCTCAAGCCGCAAAGCATTCTGCTATCTCACCATCCCGGCAGGTAATCCGCTCACGCCGGTGGCTCGCCGACGTCTGCAAGCCATTGAGAGTTTCAGCGACCTTGGTGCAGGCATACATATTGCCATGCAAGACCTTGATATTCGCGGCGCCGGAAATCTGTTGGGCGCCGAGCAAAGCGGATTTATTGCCGACCTTGGCTACGAAACATATCAAAAAATACTCAAAGAGGCAGTGATTGAATTGCGCACCGAAGAGTTTGCGGGCACCAAAGCCGCTACAAACGACATCAACAATGCCGACGAAGAGTTTGTTGCCGACACCACTGTTGAGAGCGACCTCGAGCTGCTGCTACCATCGTGGTACGTGCCGCAAGAAGGCGAGCGCATAAATCTTTACCGCGAACTCGACTCGATAGAGCGCGATGCCGACATCGACGCCTTTGCCGCACGCCTCGAAGACCGCTTCGGCAAAATGCCCGACGTCACCGTTGAGCTCATCAAGGTGCCGCGATTGCGTCGTTTGGCGCGCCGCCTTGGCATAGAAAAAGTGGTGCTCAAGCAGGGACGCATGTATCTATACTTTGTAGGTGCCGAAAACAAAGCCTACTATCAATCACCAATGTTTGGCCGACTGCTGAGCTATCTGCAGCTCAATCCGCGCCGCGTGCAAATACGCGAGACCAACGACAAGCAATCGTTCAGCATATACCGCGTAGGCACTGTTGCCGAGGCCGTAAACGTGCTCGAGACCGTGCTCACGCTCCCCGTAGCCTGATAAACATGAAAAAGGGCTTACCGGTTTAATTGGTAAGCCCCACCTCATGTTCTTAATAGTAATTAAGAGAAAGAAAGTATAAGGAATAAATAATTTACCTTTCAATTCATTTCTAAATCAGCCTTAATATTATCAGATAAAGGCTATAAGCGGGAAAAAGAGTGAGCATAAGCGCATCCGCATACTCATCCATAATGTAAATATATGTTGATTACACGAATATGCTTTTCTCGGCTTGAAAAAAGCTTACAAGTAAATATAATAGATGTTTACAGTACAGTATGAGAACCTTTACGCCGCAAAGATAGTCAAAAAATATCGAAATACAAGTTAATTTTTGTGTTAATTAAAATTAATTTCTTATGTCTTCGATACGCCTGGAAAAGGATAAATAGGGGATTATTTGGCGGATTTGTATTTGGCGTAGGCGGCAGCCATGCGGGTGTGGTAGCCGCGCGAGGCGTAACTGTTGCCGTTGTATCCGCGGGCAAAGGCAGCCCAGTTTTTATTGCGCAGAGCATCAAGCAAGCCGGCGTTGCGCACAAACGTGGCAAACAATTCGAGTTGGTCGCGCTCTGAGCGACTCATAAGGCGCACAAATTCGTCGGCCGACGAGGCGCCGCATTTCTTCCAGTTGAAACCTCCAATTTGAAACATACCCCAGAAAGTGCTTTGTATAGCAGATAAGTCGTGAATGGTGCGCGCAGCATCGAGACGTGCCTGCTGTGCGGCTTGTTGGCTGCCATAGCGAGTAAGATTGGGACGTGCAAAGACAACAGCATGGCTTTTAGTGTACTTACCGATATTCACACCGTTGCGCTGTGCCATTTTACGAAATACCGACAAGTCGAAATTAATGAGCGGATGGCCTTCGCTCCAAAAACCTTGGTGACTTTTTCCGGCTTCAATTTCAACCACAGCTTTAATAGCGGGGACTTCGACGCCCAGCTCGCGAGCAACCTCGGCAAAGTCTTCTTCGGTGAGGCGACCCGAGCGATTTTCGGGAGCCACAGACAATTCGATAGTGTCGCCCGAGGCGGTGACGGTGACGTTGTGCGGCTCGGTTTTTAGAGTCGTCTCGGTGCGCGGTTGATGATTTTTGGTTTTGTGATTAGGTCGCAAAGAGGCACCCATGGCAATAAATGCCACAGACGATAGCATAAGTAGTATGATAAATTTAGCCCTTTTCACGAATTAGAATAAGGTCACCGGCGAGTTGCAACGCGCAACCCTCGGTGACCTATGTAAAGTAGATTTTATTTCTTAAGTTCGGCTACTTTTTCGATGATGCGACGCAATTGTTGCCAATAGCGTTCAACAGCAGGGATGTGCATACGTTCGCTGGGAGAGTGAACGTTTTGCAATGTCGGGCCGAATGAAACCATGTCGAGGTGAGGATATTTGGTGAGGAACAAGCCGCACTCAAGACCTGCGTGGATTGCTTTGATGGCGGGTTGCACACCGTAAAGTTCGTGGTAAGCATCTCCGGCAATCTTCATGATAACAGAGTTCATGTTGGGAGCCCATCCGGGATAGCCTTCGCCGTGTTCAACTTTAGCGCCTGCGAGAGCAAAGACTGTGCCTACGCGGTGAGCGATGTCGAGTTTGCGGCTTTCAACTGAAGAGCGTTGGCTTGTAACTGCCAAGATTTTGTTGCCTTCGAGCATTTTTACGCTTGCGAGGTTGGTAGAAGTTTCAACCAAACCTTCGAGGTCGCGGCTCATAGAGATAACGCCGTGGTGCACAGCGAAGAGAGCATTAATCACGCGACGAGCAGTGTTGTCGTCGATAGCTTGAGCGGGACGTTCGGCGCTTGAGAGGTCGAATTGGATAGTTGTTTCGAGGCCTGCGTATTCGTTTTCAACCTCAGCAACAAACTTGTTGAAGTCGGCAACAACAGCTTCTTTTTGGTCGGCGGGCACACCGAAGATGGCGTGAGCAGCGCGAGGGATGGCGTTGCGGAGATTGCCACCGTCAACTTCGCAAAGAGCGACTTGATATTTTTGGTTGAGGGTCCAGATGAAGCGAGCGAGCAATTGCACGGCGTTAGCACGGCCGGCGTTGATGTCGCTGCCGCTGTGGCCACCGAGACCTTTTTCGATGTTATATTTGAAGTAGTGATAGTTTGCGGGAGCTTCTACGGGAGTGTAATCAAACTCGGCGGTAGTGTCGATGCCACCCGAGCAGCCGATGAAAATTTCGGCGTCGTCTTCAGAGTCGAGGTTGAGGAGGATGTCGCCGTTCATCATGCCTTCGCCGA
>CAZYNO010000161.1:0-3881 GCA_964648845.1 uncultured Bacteroides sp. | reverse complement strand
CTATCGGGCCTTGATAAACAATTTCGCCGCCGAGACGTCCGGCATCGGGGCCCACATCAATAATATAGTCGGCAGCACGCATTATGTCTTCATCGTGCTCAACAACAACCACAGTGTTGCCCAAGGCTTGCAACTCGCGCAGCACGGAGATGAGGCGTTGCGTGTCGCGCGAATGTAGGCCAATCGAAGGTTCGTCGAGAATGTATAGCGAACCGACAAGGCTGCTGCCGAGCGAGGTTGCAAGATTTATGCGCTGACTTTCGCCGCCCGACAGCGAGTTGCTGAGACGGTCGAGAGTGAGGTATCCCAAGCCAACGTTTAGCAAAAAGTGCAAACGTTTTTTGATTTCCACCAAAAGACGGTCAGCAATCTTAGCATCGTGGCCATCAAGCTGCAAGCCGTCAAACCACTCAACGAGCTTATTGACAGGCATTTGCACAAGCTCGGTAATAGTATGTCCGGCAATTTTGACATACGATGCCTCTTTGCGCAAGCGTTGGCCATGGCACACGGGGCAGACGGTTTTGCCGCGATAGCGAGCCAGCATCACGCGAAATTGTATTTTATGTTGCTGTGTTTCAAGCCATTTAAAGAAGTCGTTAATGCCGTAAATATTCTTTTCGGGTGCGCCCTCCCAAAGCAAGCGTTTTTGCTCTGCTGTGAGGTCGATGTATGCGCGGTGTACCGGGAAATCGAGTTTTGCAGCGCCAACAGCTTGGATAAATTCGCGCTTACAAAGACTCATTTTTTCGCCGCGCCAACACATCACGGCATCTTCGTAGAGAGACAGCGTTTTGTTGGGAATAACCAGATTTTCGTCGATGCCGACAGTGCGGCCAAAACCTTCGCAACGCGGGCAAGCGCCGTAAGGATTATTGAAGTTGAACATCTGGTCGTTAGGCACCATAAATGTTATGCCGTCTGTCTCAAAAGCTGTTGAAAATTCAAATTGCGAGACCGTGCGGTCAGCATTGAACACGAGCAAAATCATGCGCTCGTGACCTTCGAAAAAGGCTGTTTCTACCGACTCTGCCATGCGCGACACCTCATCGGGCTGCGAAGACACGGCAAGGCGGTCGATAAGCAGCAGGTATTCGGCGGGATTTAGTTCATCGGCTTTTGCCTCGACCTCCTCGATGTCAACAAACTGATTATCCTTAATGAGTCGCGAATATCCGGCTTTTCGATACACCTCAAGCTGAGTGGCAAAGCGACGTTTGTCGGGCATTATGATTGGCGCGGCAATGGCAATGCGAGTGCCTTCGGGGTATGACTGTATCTTGGCGAGCACGTCTTCAATATCGTGTTTTTTCACTTCCTCACCGCTGACGGGAGAGAACGTGTGTCCCACACGACCAAACAACAGACGCATATAGTCGTAAATTTCGGTAGATGTGCCCACTGTTGAGCGCGGGTTGCGAGTGTTCACCTTCTGCTCAATGGCAATTGCCGGCGGCAAGCCCTTGATGTAGTCGCACTCCGGCTTATGCATACGGCCCAAAAATTGGCGAGCATAGGCGCTGAGACTTTCAACATAGCGGCGCTGCCCTTCGGCATACAAAGTGTTGAATGCCAACGACGATTTGCCGGAGCCCGACAAACCGGTGACAACGATGAATTTGTTGCGAGGAAAATCGACGTCCACGCTTTTGAGATTATTCACGCGAGCTGCGCGCACTGATATATTTGAATTGGCCATGTATCGTTATTATATTCTGCAACCTACAAAGTTACAAAAATTAGTCTATATCTCGCACATGCTAATCAGATTTTACTTTTCGCGGGCCATAGATTTTGACAAATCAGTATAAATGATTAATTTTGGAGTCAGAATATATGAACAATGCCACGCACCGAGCGTTAGGGCATTGAATTTACATATAATTATATTACAGACCGAATATGAAAAAATTAGACGAAAATAACGAAGAATTTCGCAAATATCGCGAACAGATGCATGGCGAAGAGTACGAAGAAGAGCAAGTGCATGCAAAACCCGTGCGCATAGCCTTTGGCATCTTTATGGTGATAGTATATATCGGCATGGGCATACTGTGCATGACCAACTGGTTCAACTATCCGGAGACACCGGCGTGGACTATAGGCCGCTGGATTGTTGGCGCTGTGTTGGTGATATACGGTTTCTGGCGTGCGTATCGCCAATATGCCGGCATAGACAGTCGATTCTAAAAAGTTAAACTTTCACAAAACCAATCGAATATGTTTAGCCGTTTATTAAAAGCCATAATTCCGGTTTTGGCTTTAAGCATTGTTGCCACCGGCTGCGATGACAAAAAATGCACCGACGTGTCGTCGACCACTATGGTGTGCGACAACAGTTTTGAAAACATCATGGCGCAAGAGATTGACGTGTTTGAATACGTCTATCCCAAGAACTTTGTGCTTTGCCGCTATGTCACTCAGGCTGAGGCCGTAGACTCACTGTTCAGCGGAAATACCCGCACCGCGGTAATCGGCCGCAACCTCACCAAAGACGAGCGCATCAATCTGCGCAAAAAATATCCAAATTTGCGTTCTATGAAGATTGCCGTTGACGCTGTGGCTCTGATTGTTAACCCCGAAAACGATGTTGACTTTTTGAGCATGAAAGAGTTGCGCGAAGTGTTCACCGGACAAACCAAGAAGTGGAGCGAAATAGCCCCCGAAGGCGCCGACCGCAACATCAACATTGTCTTCGACAGCGAAGGCTCGGGCTTGGCAACATTCATGCGCGACTCGGTGTTGCACGGCAAGGCTTTCGGCCCGAATGTGCACTCTGTAGGCTCGGTGCAAAAGGTGTTTGACACCGTCATGGCACAGAAAAACACCCTCGGCGTTATCGGTGTGAGCTGGCTCACCCGCGACCTCGAAGTAGACTCTACAGCCATAGAAAAGCGCGTGGCAGAGTTGCAAGACGATAAGGCTATCGTGGGTCAGGACATCAACGACCGCATGGACAACTCGGGAGTGAAAGTGCTTGGCATAATGCGCGACGATGCTTTGCGCTACAAGCCTTACCAACAGTATATTTACGACGGTTCATATCCCCTCACTCGCCCCATATACATGATAACAACCGGCTCTCCGGCAGGGGCTGTAGGCCGTTTCTACACCTTCGTCACCAGCACCGAAGGCCAGCGATTGATAATGAAAACCGGCATACTCCCGGCGCGTGTGCAGGTGAATGTTTATGAGGTGTCGCGCTAAGGATAGATATATAATTAACATAAGTTAACGTCAGCAACTAACTTTTTTGAGACATAACTTGCAAAAAACGAGTGTAAATTCGTAACTTTACACCCGGAATAAAGAAAACAAATCAAATTAACCCTACAATAAAAATTTTATGAAAATCAAGTTTTTATTTGCACTCTTGCTCGGCTCAAGCCTCTCAATGTCAGCTCAAGGCTACAAAGACGGCATCGAGTATTACAAAGCAGGTCAATACGACAACGCTATTGAATTGTTGCAACGCAACCTCAACAACAGCACAACAGACAAGGCTCTGTCGTTCTACTACCTGGGCCAATCGTATCTTGCCAAAGGCGATAAAGCACAAGCTAAAAGCTACTTTGACAACGGTATCAGCGCAAATGCCGAATGTGCATACAACTATGTAGGCCTCGGCGCTCTCGATTTGCTCAACGGCAATCGCTCGGCCGCTAAAGACCAATTCAAGAAAGCTCAATCATTGGCTAAGAAAAATTCAGAAATCACAGTTGATATTGCTCGCGCCTACTACAACGCCAACAATAACGACGAAGAGGTTGATAAACAACTTTTGAAAGCTCACAAAGACTCTAAAAACCAAGAGGCTTCAATTTACGTGCTCGAAGGCGACCGCAAAGCCGACCAAAAAGACTGGGGCGGTGCTGCTACCG
>CAZYNO010000160.1:0-3890 GCA_964648845.1 uncultured Bacteroides sp. | reverse complement strand
AGGTTGACACTCCGACAATCGACTTTGGCCGCTCAGCCATTCGCGGCTCGTACACCCGCAATCTCACTTTGCGAAATATCGGCACCGAGCCCTTGACAATCAGTTCGCTCAAAGCCGGTGCATCCGAGCTGACAATATCTCCTACATCGGGCACTATTGCCGTCGGACAAACAGGCTCGTTTACTGTTACTTACAGCCCGCTCACTCGTGCCGCCGGCATTGAGGAGCTCATAAGCATTGAGTCGGACGCTATAAATGGAGCCAAAACCACCATTGTTACAGCTATTCCTTTCTCTGTGAATGAGTTGCATGTATCGAATGCCAATGGTATCAGCGACAGCGAGGTTACAATTTCGCTGACCATGAACAATATGGAGCCGATAGTGTCGGCACAATGCTCGTTCATTTTGCCCTCCGCACTGAAATATGTTGACGGTAGCCTCACTGCAGGCTCGCGCGCTAACGGCCACTCGGTCAATGCGGTTTGCAGCGATGACGGTGTGCTCACGCTATACATTATCAGTCTGACAAATACCCCCGTCAGCGACAACGACGGTGAGCTGATGAACTTTAAAGTGCGCCTCGACGGCAAGTCGGGATACTATTATCTCACTCCGCAAAAGGTTGTACTCAGCAATGCTGCGTCTGAAAATATGACCTCGGCAACAAGCGAGGGATATGTTCGCATCAATGCTCCGAAAATATCATGCAACAGCAGTGTCGAGCTCGGCGAAAATTCTGTCACCGAGGGCGCAACGGCACAGTTCACTATAAACAATAGCGGCCAAGTGCCACTGACAGTGAATAGTGTTGTCTTTGCAAACGCATACTATTCTGTGGCTGAGGATTTGCCGCTGACAGTGTCGGCTAATTCGTCGAAGACTATCACCGTGAAATATGACGGCGCTGAGGCGGGCGAATTCAGCACTACGATGAATATTTATAGCAACGACCCCACTGCTCGTTTGACAACTGTTGCAGTGAACGGTATGCTTTACGAACCCAATGCGCTCGAATTTAGCGGAGACCTGTCTGACGACTGCAGCACGTTCACCTTGCATGTAGACCTCACAAACTACACCGAGATTGTTGCCATGCAGCTTGACATACACGGCATTCAGGGCATGACAACGGGCGCAAGCGATTTGGTTTTGGCAACTCGTGCAGCAAACCACACCGCATCAATCAGCGAGATAGACGACAATGTTTATCGCGTTGTGATTTTCTCATTGTCAAATGCAACGTTTGCCGACAATTCGGGACGTGTGTTCGACCTCACATTCACCGACGACAGCAGTCTCGACGGTGAGTTTACAATCGACAATATAAAGCTCAGCAATGCCACAGGAGTGAATTACACTTCGCCAAATGCCACGGTTTGCGTGGTGAAAGTGCCTGATACCCCCACGGCGGTCAACGATATTGAGACTGATGCTGAAGCTGATGCCGCAGCTTTCAGCATTTACACAATCGACGGCAAGGCTGTGAAGCTTAATGCTACAACCGATGACATTTCAAATCTATCAGCGGGCTATTATATAATAAATAATTCAAAGGTGCTAATTAGACGCTGAAAAAGAGAGGCTGCGCCATATTTTTCATGCATGGCACAGCCTCTCTTTACTTTTTTTGTGACTTTTTTATGAGTAGAGATAGCGTTTGATTGAGCGCTTGGGCGTTTTTTCAAACTCGCCGGGCATCAATTGTATCTTTGCTATTTGCTCGTATGGCGCGAGAAGTGTGTTCACTTCTTTGCGAATTTCCTCCATTATCACTGGCATATCCTCATCGCTGACGCCGTTGTTGTCGGCTTGTTCGCTGTCGGCATACACGAGAGCCACCAGGCGTCCGTCGCGCTCCACAACAAGGCTCTCCGACACATATTGCATGTTGTTGAGCTTGCCCTCAATTTCTTCGGGATAGATGTTTTGGCCGTTTGCGGTGAGTATCATTGTCTTGTAGCGTCCGCGTATGAATATCGTTTTGTTGTCCGGGCCGCCGAGAGTGCCCATGTCGCCGGTGTGTAGCCAGCCCTCCGAGTCGATTGTTTGGTCGGTGACGCTCGGCTTTTTGTAGTAGCCCGACATGATGTTTGTGCCGCGCACACATATCTCGCCCGGCTCGCCGGGTGCACCTTCAATCTTGGCTTCCATAAAGCCGTTGAGCACATGGCCCGACGAGGTGAGCATAAATTCGCGGTAGGGCGTGTAGCTGATTAGCGGGCCACATTCGGTCATGCCGTAGCCCACGGTGAACGGGAATTTTATGCGCGTGAGAAATTCCTCAACCTCAGCGTTGAGCGGAGCACCGCCAACAATCACCTCCTCAAATTCGCCGCCGAAAGCGTTTATCAGCTTCTCGCGAATTATCGGGTAGATGGCGCGATCAATAAACGGGATTGCCAGCGCAAAACGCATGGTGCGCTTTTGCAGCATCGGCAAAATCATTTTCTTGTATATCTTTTCAAGTATCAGCGGCACGCATATAATCAGCGACGGCTTAACTTGTGCAAAGGCTTTCATCAAAATCGCCGGGGTGGGAGTGCGTCCCAAGATGGTGACGTGTGTGCCCACAGCCAACGGTGTGAGCAAATCAAAAGCGCAGCCGTAGGCGTGAGCCAGCGGCAAGAACGACAACGCACGCGAGCCTTTGAAGTGCAGCTTCGACTCAATGCCAAACACCACATTGCCCCACAGCGAGCGGTGCGTGAGCATCACACCTTTCGAAAAGCCTGTGGTGCCCGAGGTGTAGTTGATTAGCGCCAACGTCTCGTTGTCGATATCCTTATAGTTGATGTCGTCTTTGCTAAATTGGTTGGGATAGCGTTCTTCGAATGATATTGACAGGTTTTGTAATATCTCTGCATAGTCGGTCTCGCCGCGTTGGTCGAGACACTCTTTGCGGTCTAACGAATAGACGGCGCTGAGTTGAGGCATCTCGTCGAACGATAGCGACTCGTATATGCTTTTGCTCACAAACAAAAGTATAGAGTCAGAGTGGTTGACTATGTGTTGTGAGTCGTTGGGGTTAAACTCGCTGAGTATCGGCACAATAACAGCTCCGTAGGTTATTGTTGCCATAAACACTGACACCCAGTTGAGGTTATTTTTTCCCAATAAGGCAATGTGATCACCCGGCTTTACACCTGCTTTCTCAAAAAGCAGGTGTAAACGAGCGATGCGTCGGGCGAAGTCGCCGTATGTTAGAGTTTCGTTTGTGCCATAATCAGTTAAACATGGCAACTCGAAATTATCACGAAACGATTGTTCGTAGATTTTAGAGAGGTTCGGCTTATTCATAATAGCGTCATTATAGAAGAGTCAAAACGCTACACCGACTGCGAGTAAGTTTTGCCTTAAACTAATTTGTCGAGCGTTTTGGCAATGTTAGCGAATATAGATTGCACTGCGCCTACGCCTTCAAAAGCATAATAGTTGCCCTCTTTGGTGTAGTGCTGTTTGAGGGGCGAAGTTTGATTGTGGTAAACCTGGAGACGGTTTTTGATTGTCTCGAGGTTGTCATCGGCGCGGCCGCTTTCTTGTCCGCGTTTGATGAGGCGTTCTACGAGTTCGTCGTCGGCAACTTCAAGACCGACTACGGCGTGAACTTTTGTGCCGCGTTGAGCGAGCATATCTTTGAGAGCAATAGCTTGCGGGATTGTGCGGGGGAAGCCGTCGAAAATCACGCCTTTGCTTGTGAGTTCTTTGTTTGAGTCGAGCACGTTTGCAAGCACGTCGATCATCAATTCATCAGGGATGAGGCAGCCTTTTGAAATGTAGCTGTCTGCTGTTTTGCCAAGTTCTGAACCTTTAGCGATTTCTGCACGGAGCACTTCGCCGGTTGAGATGTGATACAAACCGTAACGTTCGATCAAGAGTTCGCTTTGAGTG
>CAZYNO010000159.1:0-3900 GCA_964648845.1 uncultured Bacteroides sp. | reverse complement strand
AGTCTCATTTCGGACACGATAAAAAAGACGATGCAATCAGCAGGTTGCGTCGTTTTTTTTGTTGCGCCTATTTTGCATATAATTGTGGCGGATGAGGCTGCTATACCTTAAAGAATGTTAATGAATTTACATTCCGTTTGCATTATGATAACAAATTGAAAGATTTTATTTACTTTTGCAATGAAATTATCACATCTGATTGCCCATTTCTAATTGTGACTAATTGTCTATTATCAATTGACTGCAAATTTATATTATTAATAACTTCTTTTATTTAAGCAAGATTTATCATGAATATTCTTTACTTAAAGAAAAAAATGGCTATGTTTTTAGCTATCCTTGCTGCCTCAACAACTATGGCTTTTGCCGATGGCTATGATGCTGTTTATGTGAAAATGAACGACGGCACGGCAGCTAAAGTGATCGACATTTCTGAGAATCTTAACATCACAGTTGAAGACAGCTACGTTTGCTTCAATGAAGGCTCAACTCTCACATTCAGCGCTGCAGCTTCGGCTGTATCAAGCATTGAGTGGATTGACAAAGCCGGTGTTAACGACTTGCTCGCTGACGACCAAAATGTTGAATTTAACGGCAACGGCGTGTGCTTCAGCGGTTTGGCTGACAACACCACTGTAACAATCTACAATCTCGCCGGTCAACAAGTGAAATCGCTCAAAGTTTCCGGCTCTTACGCCTTCAACTTCAGCGATTACGCCCCCGGTGTGTACATTGTCAACATCAACAAAAATTCATACAAAGTCAACGCACGATAATCAGTCAATAAGATATGAAAAGAATACTCAACACCGCTGTTGCCATGCTCTCTGCAACCACCGTGCTCCTGGCAACAAGCGACCGCATAGACTTCATTGCAAGCGACGGCTCTCTCACTTCTTATTTGTCAGCCAAGCTCAACAAAATCACCTTCGACAAACCCGGCACCAACGGCCTCTTCTCAACACTCGACGTTGTCAACAAATCGGGCCTCACTTACGAGTTGTCAATGAACCAATATACCTCAATGCGTGTTGTGCCCGCCGACGGTCAAACTCCCTACGAGGTTGAAGTTGTGCCCGACGAGCATACTCAAATCACTTTGCTCAACTGCTACAACAACTACGATATCGACGGCAACGCCTCAATCGACCCCAATCAACCCGAAGGATGGCGCGGCGCTACAACCGAAGATACTCCAAACTACATCTACTCTTCCGACCCCGGTTATGAGTCTACAATCAAAGTTATAGGTAAATACACCGGCACAATCTATACCGCCGACGACGGCTTTATTTGGATTAGCGAAAACGACGACAACGAATGGTGGTGCGACGCTTACGCTTTCTGGATGCCCAACGAGCCCATCCAAATCAAATCTGAGTCAACCGAACTCAAAACTTATGTAGGCCAAAAATTTGTTGGCACATATAAAGGTTACGAAGTGAAGAACGGCGTTAACCGCATGGTTAAAGGCACCGAGCCTACAGCTACTCTCGAGCTCAAAGACAACGGCGCTTACACATTCCAAACCACCGACTCTTATTCTTACGACCTCGTAAATCTTTACACCTACGACACCGACAACAACTCGTTTGCATACGTCTACACCGAAAAAGAAGACTGGGACTACAACACATATTATGGCATTGACGGTCGCTTCTACAACAACGACTTGATGTTTATCAATGTGCGCAACATCACCACAGGTCGCGGCGAAGATGTGAATGTTTACGTTGTCAGCTCTCGCGACATCGACTATGTTTGCGCTTGCGGCGACAGCTACGGCTCTTACTACCTCGTAGAAGTGAAATATGCCGACAACGACGACGTTGTTTACTATCTCTGCTCAAGCTACGGCACAATCCGCGAGCAAGTGAATGTGCAATTCACCTCTGGCAAATCAATCGGCGAAGCTTCTGAGGCTATCGTAAACGACGGCACAAAAGCCCTCTACAAATATTCTTACGATGGTACAAACGCTCCCTCTATCACCGCTGCCGGCAATGAACAAGGCACATACTACGCCGACAACTCTGCTCTTTACCTCGACGGCTTTGGAGCAGGTACTATTGACGATGTTGAAGGCACTTACACCGCTGCCGGAACTATCATCACACTCACAACTGCAAGCGCTACTCGCTTCTTCGTGATTGACACCGACAAAAACACCTACACCGAGGTTACTGCCGACACTTGGGACGGCGCAGACAGCTACACCCTCACCGGCGCAGTTGGCGCAGGCGAAAGCGGCACAGCTTCTTCTGCAGCCACAGTCACCATCAACATGAACAAAGGCGTGCTCGGTCAAGACATCGAAGGCACTGCAGCAGTGTTAATCAACCTCGAAGGTCGCCCCAACGCCGTGCAAGACCACAACAGCTACATCTACAGCAAAAAACTCGGCTTGCTCATCATCTCTAACATCCTCGTTGGTAACGGTTCGGGACGTACAAAACGCATGAACCTCATCCTTCACGTGGCAAGCGACATGAGCTCAATGTACTTTGACGACTCTCAAGCCGACCGCATCTATGGCATGTCATCTAAAGGCTACATTTACACCGGCGAGCAAAACACTCTCCAAGGCGTGTTCCCCGAGGTTGAATATGCAAGCGCATACACCGCAGCTCTCACCGGTTCTTACATGGGCACTGCTTTCACCTCAACCACAACTCTCACTCTCGGCAAAGATGCAAGCGGCGCCGATAAAGAAGGCTATGCTACTATCAAAGCATACTTCATGGGCGACATCATCTCTGACTGCGTGCCCTACACAACTGTCGGCAACACTCTCACACTGCAAAACGTCACTGTTGGCGACGGCAGCTACGGCACCAAGAAAGTTGACCTTGTGTTCAAACACCAATCTGACGGCACTCTCGTTAGCGAAGGCGAATACTACGGCTCGAACATGACATTTGCTATGGCAACTGTCAACTTCGGCTCAGTGCCCTTCTCTCCGGTCACAACCGAAGAATAATTACAACACATAGTAATAAAAAAATACAGCCTCGAGATTTTGGTCTCGAGGCTGTATTTTTTATTGATGATTTTTTTATCAATCATTCAGGGCGTGTCTCGTAGTTGGTGATATCAACGAGGCGGATGTTGAACTGCAATGCACTGTAGGGGTTGATGTTTGTTGTGCCGCTTTCGCCATAAGCCACATTGTAGGGCATAATGATTTGAGCGGTGTCGCCAACGTGCATCTGTTGCACGGCGATAGCCCAGCCTTCAATCAAGCCACCGTTGAGAGCTGCCGAGTAGTTGGCTGCCGAGTCAACGAGAGTGCCGTCATAGAGGCGCACAGTGTAGTTCACTTTTGCCGACGATGTGTAGAGCGGTTGCAGGTTGCCGGCATTTTTCGACGGGTCTTCAAAATAGTGCATGAGCACATATTTAGAGCCGTCATAGTTGGGTATGATTTGAGTGTAGTAGCTCGAACCGTCGGCATTCTTGAGCTCTGACTGTGAGGTGAGCCATGCGTTGTTGGCGTTGCGCCAATCGGCATATTTCTCCCAGTTTTCTTCGTCGTCGCTCAATCCGCACGAGTTTATCGCGCCAACTGCAATCAAAGCAGATACGAAATATAATATTTTTTTCATAGGCACTTAAAATGTACGTCTATAGTGGGTAAGTTTCATTCTTTAATCAAAGCTTACTTTCGGCGCATTTTGAGCACCTTGGTCAGCGGTGAACATTTGTTTTGTGCTGAATCCGAACATACCGGCAAAGATGTTTGCGGGGAATTTGCGGATTTTCACGTTGTAAGCTTGCACCTCATCATTATAGCGGTTGCGCTCGGTGTTGATGCGGTTTTCGGTGCCTTCGAGCTGCTTTTGCAAGTCGAGGAAGTTTTCGTTAGCCATGAGCTGCGGATAAGCTTCGTGCACGGCGTTG
>CAZYNO010000158.1:0-3931 GCA_964648845.1 uncultured Bacteroides sp. | reverse complement strand
TAATCGTAAATGAGCAGATGACTCAGGTGCGCGAATATCTTGAGCAAGTAAAAGCAGAGATTGCCGTGCCCCTCAATCTTGTTGTGAAGTCAACACCCAGTTCAATGCACAGTTTCTACGAGGTGTCGAGCATCTTCCCTGAAGGTTCTAAGTTTATCCTCACCACTGTCGACACCATCTTCAAAGCAGACGAATTTAAGCAATATGCCGCAGCTTTTGCCGCCGACGGTGCTGCTGACGGATATATGGCTGTAACATCGTTTATCGACGACGAGAAGCCCCTCTACATTGATGTAGATGCCGACAACACCATCACTGCATTCCGCGACCAACCCTGGGACGGTGTGCGCTACATTTCGGGTGGCGTGTACGGTCTCACCTCGCCCGCGCTCACAGTGCTGCAAAACTGCATGAATGCCGGAGTGAGCCGCATGCGCAACTATCAGCGTGCGCTTGTTGAGGCAGGCCTCAAGCTCAAAGCTTATCCCTTCAAAAAAATTGTGGATGTTGACCACGCCGGCGACATCGCAACCGCCAAACAATTTATCAACGAATAATGTCTGTATCGACTCGCCGCGGGCTGGCGGCAATATCGCCGGCTATTGTGTTTTTGACACTCTACGTTATAGTGTCGCTTATAATCGGCGACTTCTACGTTATGCCCATCACTGTGGCAATAGTTGCGGCGTCGGTGTGGGGTGTTGCGATATTCCGCGGCAAGCCGCTGACAGAGCGTATTGAGGTGTTCTCAAAGGCTGCAGGCAACTCAAATATCCTGTATATGGTGTGGATTTTTGTGCTCGCCGGAGCTTTTGCCAACCTTGCCAAAGGCATCGGGGCTATTGATGCCACAGTGCAGCTCACGCTGCAATTCTTTCCACCGCAATTTTTGCTCCCGGCAATCTTTGTAGCCGCGTGCTTCATTTCGCTCTCAATAGGCACGTCGGTGGGCACCGTAGTGGCTATTGTGCCGCTGATTGTTGAGCTTGCGCACAGCGGAGGCGGCAACACGGCGCTCTTTGTGGCTACGGCTATGGGCGGCGCATTTTTCGGCGATAACCTTTCGTTTATTTCCGACACCACAATTGCCGCAACGCGCACTCAAGGCTGCTCAATGGCCGATAAGTTTAAGGCTAATTTCATCATCGTGCTGCCGGCTGCGTTGGTGACCTTGGCGCTGTATGTTATCATCGGCCAAGAGTCTACCTACAATATCGCTGTGGGTGCCGACACCAATCCGTGGCTCATACTGCCCTATCTTGTGGTTATTGTCACGGCGTTGACAGGCATGAATGTGCTGCTGGTGTTGATATGCGGCATCGTCAGCGCTATGGTTATGGCATTGGCGATAACCGATGTTTCGCTGCTTGAGGCGTGCAAACTCATGGGCAGCGGCATCGACTCAATGGGTCAACTCATAATCATCACCCTGCTTGCTGCCGGCATGTTAGGGCTCATCAACGCTATGGGCGGCATACAGTTTTTGCTCGATGTTATGACAAAGCGCATCAACGGCAGCCGCGGCGCGCAGGCCTGCATTGCTGTGATAGTCAGTCTGGTGAATATGTGCACTGCCAACAACACCGTTGCAATTATCACCGTCGGCTCAATAAGCAAATCAATATCAGAACGTTATGGCATTGATGCGCGCAAAACAGCCTCGTTGCTCGACACTTGCTCTTGCATCACGCAATGCCTCATACCCTATGGCGCACAAACGCTGCTTGCCACCGGACTTGCCCACATTTCGCCGGCTGCACCGTGGCAATATCTCTATTATCCGTGGGCGCTTGCCGTGATGGTAATTATATCAATCATTGTGCGCCGCAAGAGCAAAAACGCGCAAAATTGAGGCCTGCAGACGGGGGTAATTAGGTGAATAGCTGATTTTTTCGTAACTTTGCACACGAAAAAGATTAGTAAGAAAGGTTTGTAAATGCTCAAAAATGATGATGCCCGCCGCGCGGCAAAGATGCCGTCGTTTGGCGTGTCTGTTGTGCCTGTGATAGTGTTGCTCACATGGCTTATAGGTTTGATAATTTTTAAAGGTACGGATGCTGTGAGCGAATATAGCCCTGTTGTGCTGCTCGTTAGCGGCATACTCTCTATTGTGCTTGCTGCAGCTACGGGTTGCATTGACCGCGAGCGACTGAAGAACGGCTTCAAACGCAGTGCGGCGCAAATTTTGCCCTGTGTGCCTTTGTTGGTGCTCATTGCGCTGGTGTCTACCACATGGATGCTCAGCGGCGTGGTGCCCACATTTATCGACTATGGTCTGCAGGTGCTAAATCCTCAATTTTTCTTGGCAATAACATGTGCGGTGTGTGCTTTTGTGTCGGTGCTCACCGGCAGCTCATGGACCACCATAGCCACTATCGGCGTTGCGCTGATGGGCATAGGCACGGTGATGGGATATAGCGAAGGCTGGATTGCCGGAGCAATCATTTCGGGCGCGTATTTCGGCGATAAAATCTCTCCGCTAAGCGACACTACCGTCATAGCGTCGAGCAGCTGCAGCGTGGATTTATTTGACCATATACGCTATCTTATGATTACCACAGTGCCCGCCATGACTTTGTCGCTGATAGTTTTTGCTATTGACGGCTTTGTGACCGGTGCAAATGTGAGCGGCGTGAGCGACTCCGAACTTGTGAATGCCCTCCACTCAACATTCAATATTTCGCATTGGGTGCTTATTGTGCCGGCACTGACGGCTCTGCTCATAGCTTTGCGTGTGCCCACACTGATTACTCTTGCAGCAAGTGCCGCTGCCGGATTTGTGGCAATGTTTGTGTTGCAGCCGCAGATTGTTGCAGACCTCAATATTGCTCACGCTTTGTGGGCAGACACCACATTTGCCACAGAGAGCGCACGTCTCAATGATTTGATATCTACTTCGGGCATTATGGGCATGATGGATACCATCAAGCTTGTGCTTTGCGCCATGGTGTTTGGCGGTGCATTGTTGGGCACGGGCATGTTGCGCTCTATAGCCGACGCTTTCACCCACAAGCTCACTCATCGCCGTTCGGTGGTTGGAGCTACCGTTGGCAGCGGATTGTTTATGAACTGCTGCACTGCCGACCAATATCTCTCGATTATTATTTGTGCAAATATGTATCGCGACGTGTATCGACAATTCTCGCTCGAGCCGCGGTTGTTGAGCCGCACAATTGAGGACTCGGTGTCGGTGACGTCGGTGTTGATACCGTGGAACTCGTGCGGCGTGACGCACTCCACAGTGCTTGGCGTGCCAACGCTAACCTATTTGCCATACTGCTTGTTTAACATCCTCTCGCCGATGATGTCGTTGGTGATGATTTGGACCGGATATAGAGTGCGCTCGCTCGCATTCAGCAAATAAAAAAAGAAGAGACGCCGACGCGCCTCTTCTTTTTTTTGGCAATGATATTTATGGATTAATTGAGATCTTCTTCGATTGAAAATTCGTCGTCGAGATTATCGTCGAGCATGGGTGCTTCGGCGGGAGTTTCAGTCTCGGCGGGAGTCACACCGCTTTCGGCGGCAAGACGTTCGCGAGTGGCGCGACGTGCAGCTGTTTCGGGCGAAGCATCAGCATCTTTCATTGCTGCGTAAACTTTCTTTTCAAGTTCTTCGTAGAGTTCGGGGTTGTCCTGGATAACTTTTTTGGCGGCGTCGCGACCTTGTGCAAGTTTTTCGCCGTCGTAGCTGAACCATGAGCCGCTCTTAGTGATGATGTCGTATTCTACACCAAGGTCGAGCACTTCGCCTGCGCGAGAGATGCCTTCGCCAAACATCACGTCGAACTCGGCACGTTTGAAGGGAGGAGCCACTTTGTTTTTCACCACTTTGATGTAAGCACGGCGGCCGAGCACGTCGTCACCGTCTTTGATCGGGTTGCGTGAGCGGATGTCTATGCGCACCGAAGCGTAAAATTTGAGGGCGTTGC
>CAZYNO010000157.1:0-4067 GCA_964648845.1 uncultured Bacteroides sp. | reverse complement strand
ACATAGTGATATTGACAAAGGTGTCAGCGTGATAGTTGTCGGGGAACAACGGACGGAGGACACGGTCAACAAGACGCGCTGTCAAGATTTCATAATCGGTTGCACGACCTTCACGCTTGAGAAAGCCACCGGGGAAACGACCGGCTGCCGAAAATTTTTCTTTGTATTCAACTTGGAGGGGCATGAAATCAACACCCTCGCCGGCTTCTTTAGCCGAACAAACAGTTGCCAAGAGCATTGTGCCGCCCATGCGCAACTCAACCGCTCCATCAGCTTGCTTTGCCAATTTGCCGGTTTCGAGAGTAATCTCTCTGCCGTCTGCCAAGGTGATGGTTTTTTTGATAATATTCATATAAGGGATAAAATGTGTATAATTTCTTATCTTCTTTAATTCGTGCAAAGTTACACATTTTAATTGGCTTTGGCTAAACTTATTCAGTTAATTTACAACGCGAAAACGTGTTTTTGCTTGAAGTTTTGAAAATAATCGTTAAAATTTGGAATTTAAGCTCCGAATGTAACTGCATTGTAACAATTTACATTCCCGCTTGCTGTATGTTTTCCACAAGTTTTGAGAGCTTGAGACTGAGGTCGCTAAGCATATCCTCAAAGGGCGTAATGATGGGTTTGAAATCGTCCTGCACACGCGGAGTGAACAGGCGCAGAGCTGCATGATGGCACTTCACCTCGAGGCGCTCGCCAAGGGTGACAGGCTCGCCGTCGATATGTGCCGAACCGGGAGCCGAGCGCTCAATCACTACGTCCTTAACTCGGTATGTTTCAATGAGTTTATTCTGGTCGATGGTGCCCGACATGAGGTCTAAGCCAAGCACGGCACGTTGCAAGATTGAGGCCTTGCGCACCACGGTGACGTCGAGCACTCCGTCTATGATTGATGCGTGCGGAGCAATGTAGGCATTGTTGCCGTATTGCGAGGCGTTGCAGCACGCAATGAGGAAGGCGTCGTCGGTCACAATTTTGCCGTCGGCCTTGAGGGTGTAGCGCTCGCATTTGAATTTTATAAATTCTTCGAAAGCGCTGCGCAGATAGCTGATTTTGCCACGTTGTCCGCTGGCGGCAAAACGGTCTGAAACGGCGGCATCAAAGCCCACGCCGAAGGTGCAGAAAAACGGCTCGTCGTTGACGGTGCCATAGTCGCAGACGTTAACGTGGTTGTCGATGATAATGTCGAGCGATTTCATGGGGTCGATAGGTATGCCGATATGCCTGGCAAGGCCGTTGCCCGAGCCGGCAGGGATGATGCCCATGGTCACACCGGTGTTGGCCATAGCGCGAGCAGTCTCGTTGACGGTGCCGTCGCCGCCGCAAGCAAGGATGGCATCGTAGCCGTCGGCCACGGCTTGGTGCGAAATGCGTGTGGCATCGCCGCGGCAGGTGGTGTCGGCAATGTCTACACAAATGTCGTGAGCGGACAGTTTTTCAACTATCCGCTCAGCCAATCCGTTTTTACTGGCTGTGCCCGAGATGGGGTTTACAATAAGCAACATCTTTTGCATACGGGCACAAAATTAGTATATTTTTGTCAAGCAGCCAAATTAACGGCTGCCGAATGTGCTAAATGCACAATGCAATGAGCATGTAAACCCAGTGCGCCACAATAGCTGCGCCCAAGCCGCCAAAGGTGTGTGCCAAGATGGCTTTGGGGGTGAGGTGACGATAGCCGAGTGAGTCGAGCATAGCGGTGTGGGTGCTTAGGAAGCCGCTCCAGCACATGCCGATAGCAGTGAACACAGCAATGGCATTGCCGTCAATCCAGCCGTGAGCAATAAAGCCGGGCACCACACTGAGCGCTGCGCCAACAGCGCCGAGAGCAGTGATTGGAAATGCAATGAGGTGTGAGTCGTGGAAGCCGAACAGCCACTCAAAGACAACGTTTATTTGGTCGGCAAGCCAGGGCAAAATTGCCACGCCTTGGTAGGCTGCGCCGGTGTATCCGTCGTCGCCGGGACCGAAGGTCAAAATCATCACAAACGTAGAGATGATGAGCACGCCGGGGATGATAGCAATACCAACATCCACACCGGTGCGACCACCGTCGAGCAAAGAGTTGAGTATGCGGATGAATGTTGATTGTTCTTTTTCTTCTTCCTTGGTCTCTTCTTCAAGTTCGCTCTCTTCAACCACGTTTTCGGTGACATATTCGGGGTGAGCTTTCGACACGAAACGTTGCATGAGACGAGTTGAAATTATGCAACCTACGAATGCGCCGAAAAGGCCTACGAATGGCTCCCAAAAGAAGCCTTGACCAACCATAAACACGATGACCAAAAGGCCCATACCAAAGGCGGTGCCGAAGTTGGTGAGCGAGATGAATTGATATTTTTTGAAGTATGAGCTGAAGCGTTTATCTTGCGCAAGCGAGATGATTGCGGGGTTGTCGCTGAGGAAGGTCATCACGGCACCGAGCGAAGCCACACCGGGCAAGTTGAAGAGCGGACGCATGAGCGGTTTGAGCAAGCGTTCGAGCAACTTAACGACGCCAAACTCAACAAACAAGCGGCCGAGAGCGCCGGTGATAACACAAATACCCATCAAGTAGAACACAGTGTTGAGCAACAAATCGTGCGCAGTGTGCATGATGGTGTTGAGCATTTGGGCTGTGCCCATTTTGCTGCCTAAGTATCCAAAGATTAAAAGGACGATAACCAAGCACGTTATGCCCGAAGGAATGTAGCGTGAGAGTGAGAATTTTTTACTACTCATTTTGATTGTTAGATTTTTAAGGTGAACGAATGTGAGAGATATTTAATTTTCGATTAGAGTTTTAGTGAGAATATATCCATGTGCCATTTGAGGCCGACGGTGAAATATATGCTTTTGTCCTGCATGAAGTCGGCGGTATTTGTGTTGGTGCCCCAGCCGTAATAGCAATTGGCGTGCAAGCGCAGCGAACTGTGTTTCACAAGCAACGGGAAGAACTCTATGCCGCCGCCAATCATATTGAGTTTTGTGCCCGAGAGCACGCAAACGTCGCCGTTATTGTCGGTTTTGTTGACGTCGTAGGTGTATTTGCCATGCAGGCGCCAGCGTTGATTGGGAGTCCAGGCAAGCTCAGTCATCACCGAGCAGTCTTTGCCCACGCAGTTGCGTGTCTCGGAAGCACGGTTCATATAGTCGAGCTCGAGGCTCACATTGCGATAATTGAATTTATTGCCGAGGGCAACGTAGTTGATATATTTGCCGGGGAGGTATTCGAGCATATTAGCCGACCAAATTGACTGATACCAGCCGTGATTGCCATACCAAATGAGGTTGTAGGCATACATATTGCGATTTTCTTTGGTGTGCGAGGGGCTTTGTGTCACCTGAGCCATGAGGAAGTCGCGGCCGGAGAAGTGGTAGCCTGCAGATGCGCCGAGCTGATAGCAGCCGATATTTTGCCAAAACACAGATGTGCCATAAAGGTCGATGGGGTTGCGGTCGTATTCCCAGCCACCGATAGCCACAATTTGCTTACCGGCTTGGAAGCTGAAATCTTTGTAGCGCCAGTCGAGATACACCCAGTCGGTGGCATCAAAAAAGTTGCCGTCGGTGTGCATCTTGTTTAGGCGTTGACGCCACGAGTAGGTGAGGCCGGGTATAATCTCGCCGTCTACTCTAAACATAAAATATTTGCCTTCAAAGCCCGAATTGTCGTTGGCTGTTGTGCCGTCCCACGACACGTGCTGATAGTCAACACGTGCATCGGCGCTGAGGCTGATGAGCTCGCGTTTTGCTCTATTTTCTTCTTTTGGTTCGCTTGAATCTTGGGCAAAAGCCGATGTGCTGAGTAGTAGTGTCGACACTGCTAATAGCAGTTTATTCATGTTAGTTGTGATTTTGGTTAATGTTTTAAGTTATTATGCCCCAAAATTATACATTTTCTATATTTTGGCCAAATAATTTTTAATATTTTTATTTTGCAGCGCCAAGTTCTATCACTTCAAGGTTTGAGGGCTTGCCGTCGTTGATGTCGAGACGCACAAGTGTGCGCACTTTTTGCCAGCCATGATATCCGGCAGCTCCGGGGTTGATGTGCAGCACTCCAATCTCTTTGTCGAACATCA
>CAZYNO010000156.1:0-4213 GCA_964648845.1 uncultured Bacteroides sp. | reverse complement strand
CCGAGGTGTATATCAGCGTGGCGATGTCTGTGTCTTTGGCGCGGGCTGTGCGTGCGGCTACGGCATCGGCACATTTTGCCGATGCTGCCTTGCCAAGCTTTTCGAGCTCGGAGAAGTGCATGGTCTCAATCGGGGCACTGCTGAGGTCGATAGTTTCGTCGAACGACACTATGCGTGTAAGGTGCGGGCAATTCGGAGCAACTTCGCAAGCTATGGCGAACTGAGTTTCGTCGCCTGTAAAGATTATTGTAGCTTGTGAATCATTGAGTATGTATTGCACTTGATCGGCGCTGCTTGTCGAATAAATTGACACCGGGACAGCGCGATTGGCGTATGCGGCGAAGTCTGAGATTATTATTTGAGGACAGTTTGCAGAGAATATTGCAACCATCTTTTGCTCCTCAAGGCCTAAAGTCTCGAGTGCGCATGCTACTGCTTTGACCTTTTCATTAAAAGCGGGCCATTTCTCAACTTTCCAATCGTTGCCAACGGGATAGCGATAGGCTTCGCGCTCGCCGTAGTGGTCGGTTTGGCGTTGAGGCAAGGTTGTTAATACGTTAGACATAATAGTCTTTCCTTTAGTTTTTAATCGAAAATCAGTGCAAAGTTACACTATTTGCTACTATATATAACAACTATCCCGCTAAAAACGCCGCACTGTTAACAAATATTATATGCGTTAACTTAAATATCCGTTATGCTTTGGCACAAAAAAAGCCCGCAGCCACAAGGCTGCGAGCTCGATATGAGTGAGTTGTTTGTGTCTCGATTAGTTAACCTCGTCGGCTGTGAAGCTGAGGATGTTGTTTTTAATCTTAGCTTCGCCGATAACCAAACGCAAGGGGTTTTGGAACATTGCACCTACGAGTTTTTGGCTGAATGCTTGAGCGCTTTCTTTGAAGTTGTAGGGGCGGCCTTGTTGTTTGCTGCTGTTCACGCTGATAACATAAACGGCGTTGTTGCCTTGGAAGGGACCAACAACTTTGCCTTTAGCAGCACCGGCAACTACGCCTTGCACTTCGTTTTCACCAAAGCCGAGGCCGGCGATTTGTTGATCGTCGAACACTGCTTCGGCTGTAGCAACGGGCGAGCCCATAAGTGAAGCGTATTCTTGCAATGTTTTAGCTTTGCCGTTGTATTGTTTGATGAGTTTTTCTGCTTTCTTGTTGCTGAGAACGATGCCTTTGAGGGCGTCTTTCACGAAGTCTGAGCTTACGGGCACGTATGAGCCGTCGAAGATGTCAACAACTGCTACAGCCATCAAGTAGTCGGTTGAGCCGTTTTGGCTGAATACGGGCGACACTTTGCCTTTGCTGTTGTTCATAGCCCATTTAACAGCGCTGCGGCTTGAGGGAGCGTTGCCTACGTGGGGATTTGACGCTTGAACCACTGCTTTGCTGAGTTGGTAACCGTTCTTTTCAGCGTTTTTAGCAAATGTTTCGGCAGTTGCATTGTTGGCAACGTAAGCGTGGAATTTTGTTGTGAGGTCGCTGATAGTTTGGTTTGAGGGAGTTACGCTGTAAGTGATTTTGGCGATGTCGTAAACGCTGACAGGAGCGTCGCGTTCGGTGATGAGGAATGCTGTTGAGTAGATTTGTTTTTTGTCAGCACCTTTTTCGTCTTTGCCGCTGATAGTGTCGTTGAGCACGAAGATTGAGCCTACAGGTTTCTCGGCAAGAGCAGTCTTTTGTGCGTCTGTGAGTTGTGCTGTGGGTGTTACGAGCGACATTTCGAAGCCTGCTTGACCGCCGTTTTTGCCGGCGATAGAGTCGAAGTTGGCAACGGTGAGAGTGTTGAGAATTGAGTCAACGCTTGTTGAGAGGCCGCCGAAAGCTGAGAATTTAACTTTGTCGACGCCTGAAGTTACGTTGAGAATTTTAGCGAGAGTGTAGTTGCCGCCAACAGTTTGGAGAGCGCGAACAGAGCCTGCGCTGATGCCTGTGCTGTCGTTAGCGAGGCCACGCAATTGAGCGTCGCGGCCGAGAGCTGCTTTGGTGTATTTGCCGGTTTCTTGCACAAACTCTGTGTGGTTTGTGAGGGCTTGCACGCCTTCGCTGGCGTTGAGCTCGGCGATAACGGCTTCAACTTCTTTTTGACCTTTAGCGTAGTCGGCGTCTGAAGGAACGATGGGCACGATGATGTAGTTAACGGCACGTTGTTCTTCTTCGAGGCGGAAGGCGCCTTTGTGTTCGTCGTAAACCTTTTGGTAGTCTGCGTCGGTGAGTTTCACGTCGGTGTCGGCAACAGAGCTGAGGGGTTTGCTAACGTAAGCGAACGAGGTTGTTGTGTTGCGGTCGTTGTAGATAGCTTTTGCGTCAACTTCGTTAGCTGTGAAGAGGCCTTGTATCAAGCTAACGTATGCTTGTGAACGGAGGTTTTTGTCAATATTTTTTTCGAAGTCGCTCCATACTTTTGTGAGGGCTTGACCGTCTTCAGCTTGGAAGCCGTATTTCGACGGGTTTTTCATTGCATCGTAGTAGTTGCGAGTGTCTACGATACCTTTTTGATAGAGCGCTTGTGCACCTTGTTGGCCGAATTGTTGCAGCAGGCTTTGGAACACTGCGGCAGAGTTTGCGTCGCCGAGCATAATGTCTGAGAGCTGTTTGTCGGTAACGGTGATGCCCATGCGTTCATACTCTTGTTCGAGTGAAGCTTCGAGCAAAAGCTCTTCGATCACTTGTTGACCGAGCTCGTCGTTGTCGACGTTTTGGCCTTGGTTGCGATTTTTTTGTTCTTCGATGCGGCTGTTGAGTCGCTCTTGATAGGTGTTGTAATCGACTTTGGCACCGTTAGCAGATGCTACAGTGTTGCCGGGACCGAAGAATGAACGGCCCGAGGTCAGAAAGTCTCCCATGATGAAGGCAAGTAGAGCCACAATGATGATTGTGAAAAGGAGCACTGACTTGCTTCTGATTTTTTCTAATGTTGCCATTGATGTATTTAAAGTTAAGTTTATATATTTCTGAATATGCAGTGGTATGTGCGATAATGCGAAGAAGAGAGATTGGTTAGATGCGCATTAATCGCACAAAGATACAATTTTTTCGCAATAAACCAAAGAAAAAATGTGTGCTAAAGCTAATTATCGCCTTAGCACACACTTTTTAGCGCCGTTTTCGGCACATTTATTATATGCCGAAAGCTGTTTTTATGTCGTTTACGCGGTCGGTCTCTTCCCAGGGGAACAGACGCACGGTCACTGTTGTGGGCACGCCGTCAATGTCGAATGTCTTGTTGACGGTCTTGGGCTCGCGACCAACGTGACCGTATGATGCGGTCTCTTCGTAGATGGGGGTGCGCAGGTTGAAGCGCTTTTCGATGGCGTGCGGTGTCATGTCGAACAGCTCGCTCACTTTCTTTGAAATTTCGGCATCGCTGAGGCCTACTTTTGCTGTGCCTTGGGTGTCGACATACAGACTCACGGGTTGTGCTACGCCGATAGCGTATGCCACTTGAACCAATGCGCGGTCGGCAATGCCTGCAGCCACAAGGTTTTTGGCGATATGGCGAGCTGCGTATGCTGCCGAGCGGTCTACTTTGCTGGGGTCTTTGCCCGAGAATGCGCCGCCGCCGTGAGCGCCGTGGCCGCCGTAGGTGTCAACAATGATTTTGCGTCCGGTGAGGCCGGTGTCGCCGTGGGGGCCGCCAATCACAAATTTGCCGGTGGGATTTACGTGCAGGGTAAAATCTTCGTCGAGCATGCGTTGCAAGTGCTCGGGCATGAGAGCGCGCACGCGGGGAATGAGGATGTTGCGCACATCTTCGCGTATTTTGTTGAGCATGCGGGTGTCGGCCTCGTCTTGGCTGATGCCTTCTTTTGCAGGGTCGATAAACTCATCGTGCTGTGTAGAAACAACTATTGTGTTTACGCGCACCGGATTGTGGTTGCCGTCATATTCGATGGTGACTTGGCTCTTGGCGTCCGGGCGCAGGTAGGTCATCACTTTGCCTTCGCGACGTATGTCGGCGAGTTCGCGCACGAGGGCGTGGCTCAGGGCAAGCGACAGGGGTATGAGCAGCGGTGTTTCGTTGCAGGCATAACCAAACATCATGCCTTGGTCGCCGGCACCTTGTTCGGCTTCGTCGGCACGCTCAACGCCGCGATTGATGTCGCCGCTTTGCTCGTGCAGAGCGGTGAGGATGCCGCAAGCTTTGGCATCGAACATGAGTTCGCTGCGGTTGTAGCCAATGCGGTCAATCACGCGACGAGCCA
>CAZYNO010000155.1:0-4319 GCA_964648845.1 uncultured Bacteroides sp. | reverse complement strand
TTGCATAGCCTTCGCGACCGGCGCCCATGAGATTTACGCGGGTGAGGTATTCGTTGCTTGACATCACGCCGATAAGGTTTTCGCCGGGAATGCCCATGAAGCGCGGCAAGCCTGCGCCCGAGCCTACGAATATGCCTTTAAAGCCTGCGTTTTGCAAGTCGTCGTAGCTGATGGTTTTGCCAACCACCACGTCAGCCTCAAAATCTACGCCGGCTTTGCGCAGCGAGTCGATTTCTTTCTCAACGATGGTGTTGGGAAGACGAAATTCGGGTATGCCGTATTTGAGCACGCCGCCAATTTCGTGTAGTGCCTCATATACTGTCACTTGATAGCCAAGTGCTGTCATAGCTCCGGCAAACGACAATCCTGCGGGGCCCGAGCCTACAACGGCAATCTTGTCGCCTGTGGGTTTTGTGGCTGCGGCTTGCTCGTCGGCGGTGTTGCCATGGTCGGCGGCAAAGCGCTCGAGCCAGCCTATAGCTACGGGCTGCTTTTTCATCTTGTGGTATATGCATTTGCTCTCGCATTGACGCTCTTGGGGGCACACGCGGCCGCACACTGCGGGGAGTGCGCTGGTGAGCTTGAGCACACGGGCGGCGTTGTCAAAGTCGCCGCGTTGCACGTTTTTGATAAATGCGGGTATGTTGATGTTTACCGGGCAGCCTTGCACGCATCCGGGTTCGGGGCAGTCGAGACAGCGGCCGGCCTCGCACATGGCTTGCTCGCGGTTGAGACCTTGGCTCACCTCTTCGTTGCAAGTGATGCGATAGGCGGGGTCGAGTTCGGTCATTGTGGCACGAGCGATAGAAGTGCGCTCTTTTGCCGACATAGCGTCGCGCAACTCAACACGCCAATCGGCGTCGCGCGATGTGATATTTTCAATCTGTTCGTTAGTCATAACAGAGAGTGTTTTTGAGGTTTATTAATTGTAAGCGCGGAGACGCATCAGCATCTCGTCGAAGTTAACTTTGTGAGCGTCAAACTCGGGGCCGTCAACGCACACGAATTTTGTTTTGCCGTCGACGGTCACGCGGCAAGCGCCACACATGCCTGTGCCATCAACCATGATGGTGTTGAGCGAGCATAGGGTGGGCACGTTGTATTTTTCGGTGAGAAGCGACACAAATTTCATCATGATTGCGGGGCCGATGGTCACCACATAGTCAACTTTCTCGCGGTTGATGACGCTCTCCACACCGTTTGTCACGAGTCCTTTGTTGCCGTACGAGCCATCGTCGGTCATGATGATAACCTCGTCGCTGTGCTCGCGCACTTGCTCTTCGAGGATGATGAGGTCTTTAGTGCGAGCGGCTAATACGCTTATCACGCGGTTGCCGGCTTGCTTCATGGCCTTGATGATGGGAAGTAGCGGAGCCACGCCAACACCACCGCCGCAGCACACCACGGTGCCAAAGTTTTGTATGTTTGTTGCGTGTCCAAGGGGGCCTACAACGTCGGTGAGATAGTCGCCGGCTTCGAGGGCACAGATGGCTTTTGTTGAGAAGCCTATGGCCTGAATAACTAATGTGATGGTGCCTTTTGTTGTGTCGGCATCAGCGATAGTGAGGGGGATGCGCTCGCCTTTGTCGCCGCAGCGCACAATCACAAAGTGTCCCGGCTTGCGTGCCTTGGCAATGAGGGGGGCCTCAACCACAAGCTCAACAACATTTTCGCTAAAGTGTTTTTTTGAAATTATTTTGTTCATGTTGCAATAGTAATCAATGTTTGATTGGCAAAGTTATAACTTTTTTTACGGATTAAGCTGATTTGGGTCAAAAAAATCCATAATGTCGTAGATTAATTCTAAGGCCGTCTTTGCGGGCGACTCGGGGTCGAGAGCCACAGCGCAGTTGTATTCGGTGATCGCCGCACCGCGTTCACCCTCAGCCCAATATTTACGGCCGAGCTCGTAGTGCTGCTGTGCTGCCGCTTTATCAATATTTTTTTGATTGTCAGACATAATGCTCAAATTTTGACACAAAGTTACATAAAAAATCAATATATTCAGCCGCTAAACAGCTGCGGTGTTAAAATAAGCCAAATATTAGTGCACTTTTAATTTGTTTGGCCAATAATGTTTATATTTGCACATTAAAACAATTTATAATACACACAAAGATCATGTCAATAACATTCAATCCTGTTGCCGTAGACAGTTTTCGCAACCTCATTGACGGGGCCAAGAGAATTGTGCTGACGTGCCACATGTCGCCCGACGGTGATGCCTTGGGCTCGTCGTTGGCTTTGTCGCAAGTGCTGCGGTCAATGGGCAAAGACGTGCGTGTGATCACTCCCGACGAACCTCCGCGCAATTTGCGCATGTTGCCCGGCGCACGTAAGGTTATGGCTTGGTCAAGCTTTGGTGCCGTGGCTGAGCGCAATGTTGCGTTGGCCGACTTGATAATCTGCTTAGACTTTAATGCTCTATATCGTTTGAGCCGTCTCGAGCCGTCAGTGCGCGCATCAAAAGCACCCAAAGTGCTCATCGACCACCACAAAGAGCCCGAAGATTTTGCTAATGTGCTTTTCTCATACTCAGGCATGTCGTCAACCAGCGAGTTGCTCTACCTGCTGCTGCGTGAGATGGGCCTCGATAAACTTATCACCGTCGACGTGGCCACGTGCATCCTCGGCGGCATCATCACCGACACCGGTGGCTTCCACTACAACTCAAACAGCGCCGACCTCTATCTCGTTGTGTCAGCATTGATGCAGCGCGGCGTAGACAAAGATTGGCTGATGCGCTGCCTCATCGACACGCAGACCGAAAGCGGCATGCGTCTCGAGTCGTACGCCATAGCCGAGCGCATGGAGCTCTTTAGCGACAACCACGCCGCACTCATCACCCTTTCGCGCGACGACCTCAACCGTTTCGGATACAAAAAAGGCGACACCGAAGGGCTCGTCAACCGTCCCCTCGCTATCCCCGGTGTGGTATATTCGGCTTACTTCCGCGAAGAGGCCGACTATATAAAGGTGTCAATGCGCAGCATCTCCGACTTCCCCGTTGACTTGCTGTGTAAACGCTACTTCAGCGGCGGCGGCCACCTCAATGCTGCCGGCGGCGAATTTCGTGGCACCATGGAAGAAGCCGTGCGAGTGTTTAAAGAAAGCTTGGAAAGTAACAATCAACTTATAAGTATAGAGGCTTTGGCCTACGCCGGCCGTTGAGCTTCAACAAATCAAAAAAAAATACGAATCAGAACCCACTGACATCACTTACCCTCACTTCAACAGTTTATGAAACGTCTATTCCTCATTCTCTCTACCGTGGCTGCGATTGTCGGCATCAGCTCGTGCAGCAGCTCGACAAGCTATGCAGAATTGCTGACAAGCGAGAGCCACTACGTGAACAATTACCTTTCGGACCAGCGCGTCACTAACACCATACCCACCGACACCAGCTTTGTGTTTGAGGTAGGCGAAGATGCTCCATACTACCGCATGGACGAAGACGGCAACATCTACATGCAAGTGCTCAAAGCCGGCACAAAAGGTAATTACGCTAAAGACAACGAAGTTATATTCTTCCGCTTCACACGCTATGACTTGTCGAGCTACACCAATCACACCCTTCCCGAAGGCGAAGGCAACGATACGGATATGAGCTACCTCAACGCATGGTTCAGAATGAATAATCTCCAATTAGAGTCGTCATATCAATGGGGCTCGGGCATTCAATTGCCCCTCAGCTATTTGCCCGTTGACTGCGAAGTGAATTTGGTTATCAAGTCGCAATATGGCTGGTATTCGGAGACCTCGTATGTGATACCCTATCTCTATCACGTGCGCTACTATCGTCAACTAACATAACAAGACACATCAACAACTATTTTTTACCCTTAAGTCTTCAAAATTAACAAAGATGACACTTATAAAATCTATTTCCGGCATACGTGGCACCATCGGCGGTCGCTCAGGCAGCGCCCTCACCCCCATGGATATAGCCAAATATACGGCTGCCTATGCAACTTTTATCGACCGCACAACAACCTTGCCATATCGCACTATTGTTGTTGGTCACGACGCCCGCATCTCCGGCCCGATGGTTATCGACATCGTTATCGGCACCCTGATGGGCATGGGCTTTGACGTCGTTAATATCGGTCCGGCTTCTACGCCTACAACCGAGATTGCTGTTGTGCTCGAAGAAGCTTGCGGCGGTCTTATCCTCACAGCCTCGCACAACCCCAAAGAATGGAACGCTCTCAAATTGCTCAACGAGCATGGCGAATTCCTCTCTGCCGCCGAAGGTGAAGAGGTTTTGCGCATTGCAAACCAACGTGAATATGAATTTGCCGACGTTGACAACCTCGGCC
>CAZYNO010000154.1:0-4446 GCA_964648845.1 uncultured Bacteroides sp. | reverse complement strand
GCGCTATTTTTTAACTGTTATATGCAAAAAAATGTTATAAGCAGCGTATCGTACTGATAGTCAATTGTTAGCTTATGAGTGGAAATTTATGAGTCCTTGCATCGGGCTTTTGATGATTTTGCCGATTGTGCATCCGCTGAGGCTTGCCGCTTCGTACAGCACGTCGCTGAAGTGGTGAGCTATTGAGCCAACAAAGTTGATGCTAAGTTGCCGGTAATCGGGATATTGAGCTATATTGCGCTCGAAAAATGCGCAAAATGCGTTTAGCACAAGGCGATGCACCGCCGGTTCGCCGATGTTTTGCTGCAAAAACGGTGTGAACGATGCCAAGAATTTATTTGCCTGCGGCTCGCGGTACACTCGCTTTATTATCTCAAAGCGGTCGAGCAGATATTCATCGTGAAATTTTTGGCAGATATTTTCGGGCAACTGCTTTTTGAGCACGTCGCCAATCAAGAGCTTGCCAAGCACCGCGCCCGAGCCTTCGTCGCCGAGTATGAAGCCGAGCGGCGACACATTTTCGCAAATTTTTCTTCCGTCGTAGTAGCACGAATTAGAGCCTGTGCCAAGTATGCATGCTATGCCCGGTTGAGTGCCGCAAAGTGCGCGGGCTGCGGCAAGCAAGTCGGTGTTTACCTCAATATTCTCGGCGTTGACAGCCGCAGTCAGAGCCTCGGCAACATGGCTGCACACATCGTCGTTGATGCATCCTGCGCCGTAGAAATACACAGCGTCAAACGCACTTTCGCCCACGTTTGGCGATAGCTCGTCGGCAAATCGTTGCTTCATTTCGTCGGCAGAGAGCATCACTGCATTCATGCCCGGTGTGGAGAATTGCTTGGCAACCTTGCCGTTCTCAATTGTGCACCAATCAATTTTGGTGCTGCCACAGTCAGCTATAAGTTCCATAATCAGCTATTTATAGAGATAACAATTGGCCGATGCGGCCTTAAATTTTTCTACGTCTTTCTGCCAATAGTCAATGATATCGGCAACGCGGTGATTGCGGGCAAATCTGCGTCGTATCTCCTTGCTGCCCACCACTTTGTCGAACATGCTGAAGCGTTTGGCATTGGCATTGCCGTCTTTGAAAGCTGCTTTTGCAGGATACATTTCAGCCAATACTTGCATCACATAAAACTGCGTGAGCGTCAGCGGAGCTGCTTCAACGTCGGTGACATACACCTCCACGCCTTGCAAATTTTCGCCTTTGCCAAAGCCGTAGAACGGTTTTATGTGTATAGGGCGAAATTTCATGCCCGGAAGATTGAGCGCATTCATGCGTTGCGACAGCTTTTCGGCATCTATCCATTGCGCGCAAAACAGCTTGAAAGGCTCGGTATAGCCCACGCCAATCGACATATATTCAAGTTCGCCGAGTATGCCCGACAGCGGATAATATGCTGCAGCTTCGGCGTTGGGAATATGCGGCGACGGCAACACCCACGGCATTCCTGTGTCGGCAAATTTCATGTCGCGATGCCACCCCTGCATGGGCACAACCTCAAGGTCTACCTGTTTGCCCGAGGCAAGCATGCGATGTTTGTTGAGATATATGGCTAATTCGCCGGGAGTGAGGCCGTAGAGATATGGTATGGCAAACTGACTCACAAACGAGAAGCACGAGTCTTCAACCACACAGCCTTCCACCTTGTTGCCGCTCACCGGATTGGGACGGTCGAGCACCATGAATTTTTTGCCCAGTGTGGCGCAAGCATCCATAGCCAAACCCATGGTAGAAATGAATGTGTACGAGCGGCATCCGGTGTCCTGAATGTCATACACCAGCACATCAACGTCTTTGAGCATTGCCGCTGTGGGCTTGCGGGTTTTGCCGTAGATTGAATATACTGTCACGCCGGTAGCTTTGTCTACGGCATTGCCAACAAGGTCGCCGGCATGCACGTCGCCGCGCACCCCGTGTTCGGGAGCAAACAGTGCCACAAGTTGCACGTCGGCAGCCTCATGAAGTATGTCAATTGTCGACTTCAGTTGATTGTCTACGCCTGTGGGATTGGTGATAAGTCCCACGCGTTTGCCTTTGAGCAGGTCGAAATTATTGTTGCGAAGCACCTCAATGCCGGGCAGCACTTGTGCCGACGTTGTGAGGGTGAGCAGAGTCGCTATCAATGTATAGATGTATCGTTTCATAGTCAATCTTTATTTTTTACGCCAAATTTAGGGTCAATATTCAGCAGTGAGCAGATGCCGATTGTTGCGGCACAGCATATCATTGTCCACACAAAGAAGTGACGGTAGCCGATGCATTCTTGCAACCATCCGGCAGCCATGCCCGGCAACATCATGCCCAAAGCCATAAAGCCGGTGCAGATGGCATAGTGCGCTGTTTTGTGTGTGCCTTCCGAAAAGTAGATGAGGTAGAGCATATAGGCTGTAAACCCGAAGCCGTAGCCGAATTGCTCGATAAACACACAGATGTTGACCGTGAGCAGTGAATGGTCTTGCCAGTAGGCGAGATATACGAATGTGAGGCAGGTCAGCGACATGCTCCACGCCATGGGCCACAGCCATTTCTTCAAGCCGCCTTTGGCAGCCACTATGCCGCCGATAATGCCGCCGATGGTGAGGCCTATGATGCCCACTGTGCCATAAACCAAGCCAACCTCGCCGGTTGTGAGGCCAAGGCCGCCTTTGTCGATGGGGTCGAGCAAGAACGGATTTATCAGCTTAACAAGTTGTGCTTCGGGCAGACGATATAGCAACATAAACAATAGTGCCACGCCGATTTGTTTTTTGCGGAAGAACGACTTGAAGGTGTCGAAAAATTCGTGCACAATCTGCGAGGCTGTCGAGGCCTTGCGATTGTCGTCGGCTGCGGGTTGCGGCAGTGCCCAACTGTGGTAGGCGGCTACGCAGAAGAAGAATGCCGACAGCACGGCAAACACCACAAGCCACGCCAGCGGTATATTGCCGGATGCCCCGGCAAACTGTGCCGAGGTGGCTTTCGACAATTTGCGGTCAATCTCGAAGTATAAATATGCCGGCTTGTCGTAGTTGTCGGCTGTAAATTCGAAGCGTGTTGACAGCTTGTCTTGTTCGAGCTTTATGCTTTGGTCGCCGCCTTTATAGGTAACGTTTAGCACTATGGTCTTGCCGTCGGCAGGAGCTTTGTTCAGCCGCACAGCCACTATTGCAAAGTTGTTTGCCGAGTTGGCGGCTGCCTCGTGCTGCTCGCCGAAATGCTCTTTAAGCCAGTGAGTCAATGCGCCGTCTTGCCGGGCTTGGGCTGCCTTTCCGACAACGGCATTGTCGTCGGGCACAAAGCCGTTAGCTTGGTTGAGGAGCTTCACCGAGTCGCGCATCATAGCGGCATAGTTGGCAAAAGGCATTTCTACGCCGTTGATAGTCACTGTGTTAGGCGCTTTTGTGGCTACAGTCGTAAGTGCCGATGTGCTGAATTGCTGCTCGCCCGACGCGGTAGCGCAAACAATGCTGTCAATGTTTTGTGTGTGCCAAACGGCTGTAGGCGAGGCTTCTACGTTGATATTCACCGGTGGCAATCCGCTGTTGGTTTCGATAAGTCCGGCAATAATCACCAACAGACCTTGTCCGGCAACCGTTGCCACGCGATAGAATGTTGAACGTATGCCAACATATAGCGACTGTTCATGTTCGGTGAGGGCAAGCATATAAAAGCCGTCGGCGGCTATGTCGTGCGTTGCCGACGTAAATCCTACGAGCCAAAATATAGCCAGGGTGAGCTGAAAATACAGCGGGGTGGGGATGGCAAAGGCTATCCCGGCAAGGGCAAAGGCGATGATCCACTGCATGGTTAGCGTCCACCAGCGCTTTGTGCGCATGATGTCGACAAACGGACTCCAAAATGGCTTGATGACCCATGGCAGGTAGAGCCAGCCGGTGTAGAGCGCAATGTCGGTGTTTGATATGCCCAAGCGCTTGTACATTATCACCGAGATTGTCATCACGGCAACGTAGGGCAAGCCTTGTGCAAAATATAGTGTGGGTATCCATGCCCATGGATTTCGTTTTAACTGCTGTTTCATGTGCTTGATTTTTAAGGTATTAGTATATTGTTGTGAGTTGCGAATTTACAAAATAGTGACCGAGAATTTGTTTATAATCATATCCTTTTGCTCCCATCACTGCTGCGCCGATTTGGCAGAGACCCACGCCGTGGCCCCATCCGGCACCGCGCAATGTGAAGCTATCTGCTTGATGCTCAACGATGAATGCTGAGCTGTATAAGTGGCTTTTTGACAGCGTGCGACGTATCTCAAGCTCTTTGCCGATGACCATAGTGCGTTTGCTGCCAACTATGCGCAGACGTGTGATGCGTCCGGATGTGCCACGCTTAAGAGGCTGCAAATCAACGATGTCGCCAAAGTCTATGCCCGAACGCTCCTTCACGAGAGCCGACAGCTCCTGGCGTGTGTAGGTCACCGTCCAGCGGTAGAAATCTTTTGT
>CAZYNO010000153.1:0-4455 GCA_964648845.1 uncultured Bacteroides sp. | reverse complement strand
GCCGGTTGAGATGTGATACAAACCGTAACGTTCGATCAAGAGTTCGCTTTGAGTGCCTTTGCCACTGCCGGGAGCACCAAAAATAACGATATTCAGCATTTTCAGAAAATAGGTTGTAGTATGTTTAGTAATATATATGTGTTTTATTTGTTTCTTGTTGTGTGTTGCGTGATATCAAGGCGACAGGGCTGTCTCTACTGCTGAGCGTCTTCTTTGAGAGCGTATATGTCGTTGAGGTTGCGTGCCACTCCATCCAAGTCGAGTCCGAAGCCGATGATAAACTTCTGCGGTATCTCAAAGCCTACATAGTCGGGCTTTACGGGCACTTGCAGCGCTTCGGGCTTGAACAACAGCGTTGCCACTTTGATTTCTGCCGGCTCTTTTGTGGTGAGGTCACCCAAAAGTTTTACTATTGTGTTGCCGGTGTCAACAATGTCTTCAACCACAATCACCGTGCGACCTTTGATGTCTTCTTTGAGGCCGAGCACTTCTTTGACCACGCCGGTCGATCCGGTGCCTTCATAGCTCTTCAAGCGGATAAAAGTTATTTCACCATCGCCGTCGAATGCTCTGAATAAATCACTGGCAAAAGGAAATGCCCCGTTCAGAACACAGATGAACAGAGGCATTTTTCCAGCGCAGTCGCGGGTTATCTCGCGACCCAATTCTGAGATGCGGGCATCAATTTGTTCACGTGAGATATAGGGCACAAATGTAAGCCCTTTGTAAGTCACTTCTTTTTTCATTGCTTTGCCTAAAATTTGGGGCAAAGTTACGAAAAAATACTTAAACTTACGACAATTGACGCCTAAAACTTAAAAAATATTTATTCTGTCACATCTTGCAGTGCACGCAATGCACCATCATAGTCGGGCTCTTCGGTGATTTCGCGCACCAATTGTGTGTAGAGCACTTCGCGCTGCCCGTTGAGCACTATCACGCACCGCGCCAGCAGTCCCGCAAATTTGCCGTCTACAAGCTGCAAGCCATATTTCTGTGCAAATGTCAGCGACCGGAATGCCGATGCCACAATCACATTCTTTATGCCGTTGGCCGCGCAAAATCGCTGCTGTGCAAACGGCAAATCCATCGACACACAAATCACTGTGGCATTGTCAATCTTTGCTGCCAACTCGTTGAAACGTCGCACCGACGTTGAACAAACGTCTGTGTCGAGGCTCGGAAATATGTTGAGTATCACACGCTTATTGCGAAAGTCGTAGCACTGTATCTCTTTGAATGTGGTATCTACGAAGTTAAAGCAAGGAGCTTTTTCTCCAACAGCGGGTATGCAGCCGTATGTGTGACATGGTGTCCCTTTAAAGTATATAGTTTCCATAAAGCGTAAGTGGTTTTCATCTTGGTACACTATAAACAATCATTCGGTTCATTTTGTTGACACTCTGCCACAAAAAAACTCCGAAGATTTCTCTCCGGAGCTTCTCTATGTTTAATCTCTAATGTCAATTAACGGTATCAAGCTTGACTATTGCACCTGTGACGGGCGAAAATTCAACATACGACGGCGCTTTTTTGTCGGTGAACAATGCAGGGTCTATGCCAAATGTGCAGCCCAACTGTGCCAATTCAACGGTGGCTTTTGTGAGAGTCTTGCCGTTGAACGAGATGGTGAATTGTGCTGTGCCGGGTATGGTGTAAGCCACGCCGCCTTTCGGAAATTTCTTCTCCTCGCCTTTTTCGTTGACGGGAAGCTTGCCTTCGCTTTCGATGTGCATTGACAATAATACGGGTATGCCCGACATATCATTCACGCTCACCACGCCTTCTACGGGCGATATGCGCGCTAATACCATGTTTTGCACGTCTTCGCGCATGGGCTGGTATGATACGGTGGTAACCTCGGTATATGTTTTTGTTGTGCCGGTGAACATTGCAGTGAGCGCTGCTTCTTGCTCGGCAAGACCGTTGAGCGCCACTTGCAGTGCACTGCCGTCGGGCGGCATATTGTCGGCATTTCCGCTGATGAGCTCGTTGCGTTGTTCGCGCAACTCGAATATGCGCTGAGCGGCAAGCTCGGCTTTCTTTGAGAGCGATGTGCTGCGAGTCATTTCGAGAGTCACGGCATGGCGTGCAGCCTCTGTTTCAAGCGGTGTGGGCTTTGCCTCTACAGCTTGCGGCAGGGCGGGCGCTGCGGGCAGTTCAACCTCGTCGTTGTTGATTGACAAAGGCAGGCCCCCGTCGGTGAGCACCATAGATGTTTGTGCGCCGCTCTTGAATTGTGCCAGCCAGCGATTTTCGGCATCGGGCACGCCGTGTTGTGTGAGCGTCACACTCTTGATGGCTATCTGCTCGTCGGCTGTGCGGATAACATTCGATATGCCAAGATAGCGATTGGCATAGTTGTAAAACTCGCCCGGTTGGGTGATGGTGTGCTCAATCTCAAGCGTCACGTCGAGCACCGTGCTGGGGAGTGTGTAGGTGAGGCCATACTCTGTAGCCTTCGATGCTGTGAGCTTCTGAGTGCTTTGCGCTGCTGCGGGATAGATACCAACAGCTGCAGCAAATATTAATGATAAAATGCTCTTTTGCATAATGTTATAAATTTGCTTAGTCAGTGATTTGAACAATTGCACGTCCGATGTTGTCGGCAATGTCGGCAGCTGTCACGCCATAGTCGCCATGGTCTATTGCGGCAAGTTCTCCGGCCACGCCGTGAGCAAAGCATGCTATCACAGTTGCTTTTTCGGGCTTGATATCTTGTGCCATAAGTCCGGCAATCATGCCTGTGAGCACGTCACCGCTGCCGGGAGTAGCCATAGCCGGGCAGCCTGATGAGTTGAAGAATACCTTGCCGTCGGGGCGCACAATGGCTGTGTAGTGCCCTTTGAGCACGATGATGATTTCGTGATAGCGCGACACTTCGATGGCGCGGCGCAGACGTGCCTCGTGCGACGGCTGCTTGCCGAATATGCGGTCAAACTCGCCGGCGTGCGGTGTGAGCACCGACAATACCGGAATGTAGTTGAGCAATATCGGGCGTTGCGCTATGCAGTTGAGAGCGTCGGCATCGAGTATCACGGGCTTGCCTTGCGAGTTGCGCAGCTTTAGGAATGTCTCGAGTGCGTTGATAGTCTTTTCGGATGTGCCTATGCCCGGACCTATTGCTACGGCGCTATAATTGTCTACGTTGTCAAACTGTGTGATATATTGCATGTTGACGTCGCTGCGAAACATTGCGCAAGGCTCGGCAATTTGCACTATGGGCATGCCGCATGCTGCCGAGTGCACTGTCACTTTGCCTGCTCCGCCGCGCAGAGCACCGCGGGCGGCAAGTATTGCTGCACCCATCATGCCTTGCGACCCTGCAAAAATCAATGCGCTGCCATAGTCGGCTTTCGATGCAAACGGTTTGCGTGGAGGCAAGAATTGTCGCACGGTGTTGCGCTGCATGATGTAGAATGTGTAGGGGGCCTCGCGCACGGCTTTGCGGCTGAGACCTACGTCGAGCACTTTCCACTCGCCGACAACCTCGGCATTGTCTTCAATCATAAATGCAAGACGCGGTGCACCGAGTGCCAGCGTGAGGTTGGCGTGCACCATATTCTCGCGCGAAACGTGCGAGTTCCAGTCGCAGAACAGGCCGGAAGGCACGTCGATAGACACGATTGTGGCGCCGCTTTGGTTCATGTTGTGCACCATTTGCTGTATCGACACGGGCAAGGCGCGGTCAAGACCGCTACCAAACAATCCGTCGATGATGAGGCTGTCTTTGTCGGGGTCGGGAAATTGGAAACGCTCTTTGCCGGTGATTTCTATCAACGTGATTTGCGAGGTCTTGTCCTGAAGAATGCGATCGCGGCATACGCGACATTCAGGCGACAGACGATCGCCAACATTCACAAGATAAACCTCCGGGCGATAGCCGTGTTCGGCAAGCTGCCGCGACGTCTCAAGCGCCTCGGCACCGTTGTTGCCCCATCCGGCAAAAACGAGCAGACGCTTGTTCTGACGCCAGCGCGAGGTTATCTCGCCGGCTATGGCCTCAGCGTCCATTTCTATAAGTTCTAAAGATGTAACGCCTTCTTGCTCAATGGTCTGGCGTTCAATCCTTCGTATTTCGTCGTTTGAAAATATTCTCATGTTCGTATTGTGCACTAAGCACTGATTATGATCGTGTTTTTAAGATTTCAATAAATTATATAATCATGATATTTTGTTATGCTCATAATTAGTGCAAAGTTAACACATAACGTTGACATTTCATTGTTTTAGCTAATATAAAATTTGCCGAAACAATAAAAAAAATAGCTGCGTAACATAATTGTTACACAGCTATTATATCAAATAATTCGTTAGTTTAACTAATAAACTAAGCTACGAATTAGTCTTCGTTGAGGTTTACGCGTTTGAAAGCAACAGCTACGAGGCCTTTGTCGGCACCGTCGAGGTATTGGCTGATGTTCATCTTAGCGTCTTTCACAAATTCTTGTTCCA
>CAZYNO010000152.1:0-4486 GCA_964648845.1 uncultured Bacteroides sp. | reverse complement strand
CTTATAATCCATATCTACGTATGTAATAAATACTTTTTATATTGTAGTTATCTTTATCTGTTTTGGCTTACTCACGCACATACTTTTGTGCGATTTTGTAAATGTTCTCTGCCTCATTGCGGTTGGGACTGTCCGGATAGTTGTTGATGAAGCTATAGTATTCGTCAACTACCTCGCGGAAGCGGTCTGCCTTGCGCTCGTCAACACTCATGTTCGCTTCTTGATAGCGAGCTTTGAGCACCAAAAGTTCGAGGTCTTCTTTGTATTTTGAGTAAGGATAATCCTTAATCGCATTTTTTGCAACGATAACTGCGCTCTCGTAGTTGTTGCCAAGATAGTTGCCCAAGTTGTAATATAGCTGGGCATTTTGCAATTGTTTGAGCGTGAGCTTGTCCTGCAACTCAAATATTGCGTTTTGTGCGATAGCAACTTTGTCGCTGCGAGGATAATAGTCAAGGAATGCTTGAAGCTCCTCTATCGCTTTCAGTGTCATTGACTGGTCAAGCTGTGGCTCGGGCGAGTCAAGATAGTAGCCATATCCGCAATAGAAACGTGCCGGTTCGGCATATTTGCCTTTCGGATAGCGGCTGTAATATGTCTGAAAATAAGGACCTGACGACACATAATCCTTGTTTTCGTAGTGGCTCATTGCCAGCAGATATAAGCATTCTTCTGCTTTTTCCGAGCCTTTAAATACTGTTGAGCAATCCTTGAATAAGGTCGCTGCTTGTTGATATTTCTTTTGTTCGAATGCGCGTTTTGCGTAGTCGTATTTATATTCAAAATCGTTACTTTTTTGCACGCGGACGTACTCGCCGCATGACGAGCACACAACAAGCAATAAAGTGTATAAGAAGATTTTTCGCATTTTAATGCCTTCAGAATGTAATTAATCAATATGCAAATTTATGAAATTTTGCTGATATATCACGAAATACTCAATTCTTTTTATATTTTTTTATCTAAATCTCTATTCGCGATAGTACACTCGCTTCACACGCGGTGATACTGAGGTCAGCACTTCGTAGGTGATTGTGCCTAAGGTTTCGGCAAGACGTTCAATAGGCGCATCTGTGCCGAATATCTCAACACTGCCGTCACCAAGGTCAGGGCAGTCTGTTACATCTATCATGCACAAGTCCATGCAAATATTGCCTACTGTGGGGCATGCCGTGCCGTTGACAATGAATTTTGCATTGCCGTTGCCCAGTCGTCGGTCTATGCCGTCAGCATAGCCTACGGGTAATGTGGCGATGATTGACGGGCGGTGCAAAATGCCGCGACAACTGTAGCCCACGGTTTGTGTGGCGTCGCACTTGCGTGTGGCGATGATACGCGTCACAAGGCGTGCCACGGGCTTGAGAGCACGTGCATCGTCAGCGTCGAGAGGTGACAGTCCGTATAGACCTATACCCAAGCGTGCCATGTCGTACACATGTGTTCTGCCATAGCGGGTGATGCCTGCCGTGTTGAGTATGTGGCGCTTAATCGGGTAGGGCATATTAGCTGTGATATAGCTGCTCATGCGCTCAAATGTGGTGAGCTGCATCTCGGTATATTCGTCTTTGTCAAGGCAGTCGGCAGTTGCCAGGTGGCTGAATATTGACGCTATGTGTATGCGCGGATGGCGCTTGATGATGTCGATAAATTCTGACAACTCGTCTTCGGTGAGGCCCACACGGTGCATACCTGTGTCGAGCTTGAGGTGCACTTTGAATGTGTCGATGCCTTCAAGGTCGGCGCAATACTCAAGACGGTTCAGCAAATCTTCGTCGGGCGCTATGATTGTTGCCTCAAGATTGTTGGCAAAGATGGCGCGCATATTTTCGCACAGAGGGTCGAGCACAAGTATGGGCATTGTGATGCCGCCTTTGCGCAAGGTCACGCCCTCGTCAACAACAGCAACTGCCACCATGTCGGCACCTTGGCTTTGAAGTGTGCGTGCCACCTCAAGGTCGCCGCATCCGTAGCCCGATGCCTTAATCATGCCTATAAGCCCGGTAGTCTCGGGCAATAGTGTGCGATAGTGGCGGAAGTTGTGCGCCAGACTGTCAAGATTTACCTCAAGACGGGTGATGTGGCGGTTGCGGCTCAGCCAGCTGTTTATCTCGTCAAACTCGCTCTTGTTGTTGCCCGAAATATAGATTGTCGACCCGAAAAAGTCTGCCTCGGTGAAATGTTTGGCAACCTCGGCGGGCTGCTCGAAATATTCTTTGCGAGTGAATGGTGCGGCATACTTGCTGACGTATTTGGCGATAGTCTTTCCGGCGCAAATGATGCCAGTCACACCGTATGTGGTGAGTATGTGCTCGAGGTCGACGTATGTTGCAGCTTCGCTGTCTTTGCGACAGAGCAGGTCGCCGAGTATGGCTATAAATTCGTGTTGCGGCTTTGTGCGGCGGCGCACCACGTCGAGCGCTGTGGCTATGCCTTGCAAGTCGCAAGTGAAGTGGTCGTATGCCAAGGTGATGCTGTCGGGCGTGTCGGTGATGTCGATGCGTGTCGATATCTTCTCATTGCTCAACTCGTTTATGGTGTCAACGTTTAGGGCGTATGCCGTGTCTATGCAGATGTCGGCAATGTCGCCGCTAACGGCATACAACTCGCGGTCGCTGTATTTTCGCTCTATAACAGCGCTGATAATCGGGCTGTCGGCATTATATACAATAGTTTTGCATCCGGCAAACAGCAACGCTTTTTCTTCGCACTTCTCCTCAATTGAACTGAAGCCGCGTTGGTGCTCATCTGTCAGCGCTGTGAAGACGCCGATGTTTGGCTGTATCTCGTCGGCAAGACGTTGCATTTCGCCGGTAGTTGAGATGCCGGCTTCAATGATGGCGAGGTCGTAGCTGTTGTCGAGTTGCCACAACGATAGGGGCACGCCGATTTGCGAATTCCAGCTGCGCGGACTGCGAATGATGTTAAACTTGTCCTGCAATGCCGCATTGAGCATTTCCTTCAAGCGAGTCTTGCCTTCGCTGCCGGTGATGCCTATCACTGTGCCGTTGAACTTGCTGCGTATATACTTGCCCGACGCGCTCAGCGCTTGTGCTGTGTCGGCAACATGGAGTATTGTGGCATCGCTGCCCTCAAGCTCCGGGGTGGGGCGGTCAACAACAAACGCACGCACGCCTTTGTCGTAGAGTCGGCTGATGTAGTTATGGCCGTCTCCGGCTGCGGTCTTGATAGCAAAAAATACTGTCTCATCGGCATTTGTCAGCGAGCGACTGTCGGTAAGGGCTATTGTGATAGTTTTCTCGTCGCAGCCTTTCGCACCGATGATTTTTGCGTCGATAGCCTCGGCGAGTTCTTGTAGTTTCAGTTTCATATTATTTGTCTGTGGTTTTGCCGCGCAAAAATGCGACGACATTCCAGAGCCTTCCGACTTGTCTCTTTGTCAAAATAGCTCTGCTCAAATATATTGTATATATAGTTTATTGCTGTTTCTGACGGATGCTTCATGTCTTCGGCATAAAAGCGATAGTCGCGCAAATCATCGCACAATATTTCGTATGCCGGAAAATACTCACCCAGTTGCTCGGTGGCCAACAATAGTGTGGCTTTGCTGAGCTGGTTGCCGTGCAATCCGTCGGCAAGATGGCGTATGGGACTCACGGTGAATATTATGCGCTTATCTTTGCACAGCGCTTGCCATGCGCGCACTATCTCGTCAACGCTTATGCGGCGGCGCACAAACTCGGCACTCGGCAGTTTGTGGCAGTTGCCGGCCACGCGATTTGTCGCTATATGGTCAAAAATCCATGCCGTGCCAAATGTCACTATCCACACATCGGCGTCAATGAGATGCTGACGCATCTGTGCAAAATCGTGGTTCAGCCTTCGCAACAACATCTCGGCATCCGACGATTGGCGGCGCGACTCAAAGTCAAGACAATGCCACACTCCGTCATATTCATATAAGTCGTCGATAGTGTAGGGCGTATTGCTAAATGCGCGATTTACAACTTGAGCTATGGATAGCGGGTTATAGAGCACGCCCATCTCGTTGTGCCACACGTCAAAACCGTCACGCTTGAGCAGCGCTCCGATATTGTCGGTGAAGCACGACCCAAGCATCACTATTGCATCGTTGTGGCTTATGCGTTGCTGATGTCGCAACGGCTCTATTTCCGTCCTGAATTCCATTGATTTAGTACATGTGATAGTCTATTGACAATACCTTGAACTCGGTGCGACGATTGATTTGGTCAGCAATCTCCCGGTCTTCTTCCGAAAGATTTTCTATGTATTCTTCGGTGAGCACATCGCCCTCGGCGAATTGTGGATACTCGCGAGCCAACTTCTTGGTGATGGTCTTAGGCTGCGACTCGCCGTAACCCTGACTTTGCAAACGGTCGGTGCTTATGCCAACGCTTATGAGGTAGTTGATGACCGATTTGGCGCGGCGCGACGACAAGTCGAGGTTGTAGCTGTCGCTGCCCCAACGGTCGGTGTGCGAGCCCATCTCGATTGTCACGTTGGGATT
>CAZYNO010000151.1:0-4491 GCA_964648845.1 uncultured Bacteroides sp. | reverse complement strand
ACGAAACCGATGATGTAAACAATCGGAGTCCAGATTTGGCTGAATGCCATTTGCAAGAACAAAGTGCCTTGTGCGGGAGCTACGGGAGTCTCATCGAGTGTGGGAAGTTTTGCAACTTCAGCACCGAGAAGCTCTTGGAGCTGCATTTTTGACCAGAATTGGATGAGGTGAACAGCTAAGAAAGCTACCACAACAATACCAAGAACGAGCATGTTTTTTGATGCCCATTCAACCTGCGGCTGGCGAGCAGTCACAGCGTAGCGGTCATTACCACGTGCGGCACGGTTTTGCAATGTCAACCATACTGCATAGATGATGTGGATGATGAAAAGTGCGGCAAGGCCCATTGATGCAACCAATGCATACCAGTTAGCACCGAGGAACTCGCAGACTGTATTGTAGGCTGTGGGCCACAATATAGCAACAGAATTCATCAACACGTGAAAAGTTACGAATAGGACGAGGCAAACGCCTGTGATTGACATCACAAATTTGCGTCCTATAGATGATCTAAATAACCACATAAGAAGATGATTGAGTGATAAAATTATTTAATTGTTTGATAATTATATTGTTTTCGAAAGCTTTTTTTGAGAGTGAGCCTGTGTGGAGAGTGTTTTAGATAGTGGTGTGAATGGCTCACTCTCAATTTTTTGCAAAGTTAACCCATTTTTAATAGGTTAGCAAATTTTGGTCAATTTTTTGCTCCAAAATCAGCGGCGACGCTTGGCGTTTTGTTTGGCCTGCTCGCGCATATAGGCTTCTTGCTGTTTTTGAGCTGCCTCAAGACGAGCCATGAAACCTGATTTTTTGCGCGGCTTTTTAGCGTTTGCTGCCATCTCGGCGCGCACCTTGTCTTCGTTGATAAACCAGCGGAAAGCATACGTTTGTATGATTGTGATGAGCAACGACACAAAGTAGTAGTAGCTCAATCCGGCTGCGTAGTCATTGAAGAAGAAGAGGAACATCAGCGGCATTGCCCACATCATAATCTTCATGCCGGGCATTGAGTTTGATGAAGGCTGATTTTGCATGCTGAGGCGGGTGTAAACAATGTTTACGGCGGTCATCAGCAAGCAGAACAAGCTGAGGTGATTGCCCAACAAGGGTATTGAGAAGGGCAAAGTGCAAATGATATCGGGAGCCGAAAGGTCGTGCACCCAGAGGAACGATTGTCCGCGCAACTCAATTGCATTGGGGAAGAATGCAAACATTGCAATGAGTATGGGCCATTGCAAAAGCATGGGCAAGCAGCCCGAGAAGGGGCTGGCACCGGCGCGCGAGTAGAGCTTCATTGTCTCTTGCTGACGCTTCATTGCGTTTTCTTGTCCGGGATATTTCTCGTTGATTTCGTTGATTTCCGGGGCAAGTACGCGCATCTTGGCTTGCGACTTGTAGCTCTTGTAGGTGAAGGGGAATGTGATCAACTTGATGAAGATTGTCAACAACAAGATGATTATGCCGTAGTTGCTTGTGAAGCGACTCAAGAAGTCGAACACGGGGATAACGATGAAGCGGTTGATCCAGCCCAAGATACCCCAGCCGAGGGGCACAAGTTTGGTGAGGTCAAGATCTTTATCGGCACCGTCGGCACTATACTTTTCGAGTGTCTTGTCGAGGTGCGAGAGCATCGGGTAATCGTTGGGGCCAAAGAAGAATGTGAACGACGCGGGATTTTCTGACATTGACGAATAGTCGAATGTTGCGTCCATAGTCATATCCTTGAGTGTTGTCTCGCTCTTTATCACCTTGCTGTCGAGGTCGGCAGTGGCGAGTTTTGAGTCGGCAATAAGCACTGACGAGAAGAACTGATTTTTGAATGCCACCCAACGTATGCTGCCGGTGAGGTTTTCGCTCTCATCGGATGTTGAGCTGAGGTCATCGGGGCTCTCGTTGTTAAATTTGTAGTAGATAGCCGAGTTGCGCTCTTCAAACATGTGGCCAATCTCGTTGCGCTGCATTAGTTGGTGCCATTTTAAGTGCATCGACGAGCGATTTGCGGGAATGACATTGCTCATGTTTTTTTGCTCGAGAGCCATGCGCACAAGGTATTGTCCGGGGAGCACGGTGTAGCGGATAGCCATCTCTGCACCGTTGGCAAGCGGAAGGCTCATCACCACTGTCGAGTCATTTTCTTTAGTGGCTTTGAAGTTGAGGTCGCCGGTAGCTATGCGCTGTGTAGCTGTCTCAAATTCAAACTCATAGGCTGCATTTGCCGAGTTAAACAGGCAAACATCGGTAGCGGGAGTTGTGGTCTCGGTTTTGTATTTGGGGAGCACCACTTTTGCCACGCGACCGCCTTTTGAGCTGAATGTTACACGCATCAAGCCATTGTCGATGGTGATGGTGTCGTTGTCGCCGCCAAGGAACGACGAGAAGTCGCGATATTTGTCGAGCGACGAAATTTTGTTGCGAAGCACAGCAACAGCCGAGGCGCGTTGGTCGGGGCTCAGCGAATTATCATCGGCATTGAGCGCGGCTGCCACGCTGATTTGTGCATCGGCCACGGCAACACTGCCCTTCACGTTGCCGGCTGAGTCGGTTGTGAGGGTGAGGCCGTCGGTTGTGAGCTCATAGGCACGCGATGCCGAGTCGGTGAGTGTGCCGAATGTGCGCACTTTCTCGGCAAGTGAAGCCTTGAGCGTGCCATCAAGCCCGGTCACATCTGCGGCGTCGGCTGAAGCCTTGTCAGAGGCTTTATGCGTTTGCTCTTGTGCTGCTTGCTCTGTGGTGTCGGGTCGGTTGCAATACATGAAACCGAACATCAAAGCAGCCATCAGCAGCAAGCCGGTAAGGGTGTTTTTGTCCATTGTGGGGTTTTAGAGAGTTATTATGCTTTTTTGTCGGCTTGATAAGCAATAGCTGCTTTCACAAACGACAGGAATAGCGGATGGGGGTGAAGCACTGTTGATGAATACTCGGGGTGGTATTGTGTGCCGATAAACCAGCGTTTTTCGGGCAACTCAACAACTTCAACAAGGTGAGTGTCGGGGTTTTCGCCCACGCACTGCATGCCGGCTTGCTCAAAGCGGCTGCGGAAGTCGTCGTTAAACTCGAAGCGGTGACGGTGACGCTCGCTAACGTGTGTTGAGCCGTAGGCTTCAGCAGCCTTAGAGCCTTCTTTGAGCACACAGTCATAGGCGCCGAGACGCATTGTGCCGCCCTTGTCGGTCACGCTCTTTTGGTCTTCCATAAGGTCGATAACGTTGGCTGAGGTTGCAGCGTCCATCTCTGTTGAGTTGGCATCAGCGAGACCGAGCACGTTGCGAGCAAACTCAATGACCATGCATTGCATGCCAAGGCAGATGCCGAATGTGGGCACGTTGTTTTCGCGGCACCATTTCAGAGCCACAAATTTGCCTTCTATACCACGATTACCAAAGCCGGGGGCGATAATCACGCCGTCCATATCTTTGAGCTTCTCTTCAACGTTTTCGTCGTTAAGTTTCTCTGAGTGAACATACACAAGGTTGAGCTTGCGATTGTTGTAGGTTGCTGATTGGAAGAGTGCTTCGTTGATTGATTTATAAGCATCCTGCAGCTCAACATATTTGCCCACAAGGCCGATGGTGACTGTTTCGTTGGCAGCATCCATAGCATCGAGGAAGTTGAGCCACGGTGTCATGTGGGGCTCGCCCCAAGGTTGAGGCACTTCGGTTTTGCGCAGCACAATCTCTTCGAGGTGTTGCTCGTGCATAGCCACGGGCACCTTGTAGATTGAGGGCATGTCGATTGATTGGATAACTGCTTCGGGGGCTACGTTGCAGAAGAGTGCAATTTTTTTGCGCACCTCGGGAGTGATATTTTTCTCTGTGCGGAGCACGAGGATATCGGGCTGTATGCCAACCTCTTGCAATTGCTTAACCGAGTGTTGTGTGGGTTTTGTTTTGAGCTCTTTGGCAGCGGCGATATAGGGCACGTAGGTGAGGTGCACGCAAAGGGCGTTGCTGCCGAGCTCCCAGCGCAATTGACGCACGCTTTCAAGATAGGGAAGACTCTCAATATCACCAACGGTGCCACCGATTTCGGTAATCACAAAGTCAAATTTGCCGGTGTTGCCGAGGGCCTTGACATTACGTTTGATTTCGTCGGTGATGTGGGGTATAATCTGCACTGTTTTGCCGAGATACACACCTTCGCGCTCTTTTTTGATTACGCTTTGATATACGCGTCCGGTAGTGACGTTGTTTGCGCGAGTGGTTTGAATGTCGGTGAAACGCTCGTAGTGACCAAGGTCGAGGTCGGCTTCGTGGCCGTCTACAGTCACGTAGCATTCGCCATGCTCGTAAGGATTAAGTGTGCCCGGGTCGATGTTGATATACGGGTCAAATTTTTGGATTGTGACACGATAACCGCGAGCCTTGAGCAGGCACGCCAATGAAGACGAAATGATTCCTTTGCCTAATGAAGAAACCACACCGCCTGTAACAAAGATGTATTTTGTTTCCACGTTGACGGTAGTTTTAGTTACTATAATTTCAATTTACAAAG
>CAZYNO010000150.1:0-4546 GCA_964648845.1 uncultured Bacteroides sp. | reverse complement strand
GCACAACACTTTTAATGTTGGGGTCCTGGGTTCGAGCCCCAGGCGGATCACGGAAATGGAAGCTCTTTTGAGCTTCCATTTTTCTTTTCCCTCCAAAAAACTAAAACAAAAATTGAATCATTCATGGTCGATAGGCCAAAAGAATATGAAACATTCTGCAAAAATAAGCTGCACCCCAAAAGTTTTTATGTTTAACTTTTGGGGTGCAGCCTCATTGGGGAGGTTAGTTGGCGAGGTGGTGGCGGCGGGCGTAGTTTTGGATGCGCTCAAAGCGGATTTCGTTGTCGATGCCATAGTTGCAGTATCGGTAGTCGTCGTACGACGACATGCCGTAGTGTTTTACGCGGGCGTACTCGGAGACGCGCTTTTCGTGGGGTGCAATCTTTTTCCAGATAGCATCCACATGCTTGGCTGCCTCGTAGCAGAAAGGCAGGCATGTGTACGAATTAGATACGTCGATTTGTCGTTGACCTACTTCAATCACGCGGTTGAACAAGTCGAGAGCCGTGTGATGATACTTGTTGCGCAAACAAACTTTTGCCATGCTTAGCAGACGGGCACATTTTGTGGTTGCCGGCAGGTTGTCAGTGTCGACCGACTCCAAGCAGTCATTAACCAGTTTGTGCACTGTTTGAGCTTCGATGTTGATGATTGAACCTTTGGGAGTGCAGCGGAGCACCTTTTCAATAACGCTGTTTGTCATAACTAAATTTGAATTGATGTAAGTTTGTAAATGTTCTATTTTTTCTATCAATTCAAAAGACTGCTGCTCAAGTAGTTAAATCATTACTCGTACCTATAAAAAAAGATACAACAATCCTTCGAACTATTCTGAAGTATTGTTGTATCTATATATACTATAGAAAAAATTTATGTCATGTCTTAGTCAACATGTCGCAAAGGTAATGCATAAATTGTGGAAATCCAAATTTTATGGCACAATTTTTATTTTTGATGCTGCAGTGCGGTCACTTTGAGTGACTTGTATCTGCACGGGTATGCGTTCGCGCAGCTCGGCAACGTGGCTAATGATGCCGACGCGGCGGCTGTTTGAGTGCAGCATGCGCAATGTTTCGATAGCATTTTGCAACGGTTCGCCACTGAGCGAGCCGAAGCCTTCGTCGATAAACAGCACGTCAATGCCGCTCACCGAGCCCAAGTCGCTCAAGGCGAGCGCCAACGCCAGCGACACGAGGAATGTTTCGCCGCCGGATATTGTGTTTGCCGTGCGCGTGGTGTAACCTTGATAAGCATCAGTGACAAGGATGATGAATGTGCCTGGCTGCACGCTGAGAGTGTAGCGGTCGGTGAGGTGCGACATATATTCATTTGCCGAACGTATAAGGTTGTTGAGCACGTAGCTGAGGGCTATGGTGCGGAACTTTTTGCCCTCCTTGTCGCCGAACAGCTCGTTTATCTGCGCCCAATTGTCATAAACCTTCTTAGCCGCATTGCAAGCATCTTGGTCGGCACGACGTTTTGCCATCTCCTCATCGTTGGCTTTGAGTTTTTCGGCAAGAGCTCCGACTTGCGAATTGAAGTCGGTGCGTTGCTGCTCAAGGCAATCTACTTTGGTTTTGAGCGTATCTATGGTGAGGTCGGGCGACTCGTAGAGTGCTTCGGGCTTGGCGAGCAAGTGGGTTGCTTGCTGCTGCATAGCTTGTTCGTATGCGCCGCGACTTGCCACAACTGCATCGTTAAGAGCAGAGATTTTCTTGCGCAACTGCATCACCGCATCGTCGGTCAATGCAGCCAGATGAGTGAGACGAGCGGCGCTGATATCAGGATGCTCTGCGACGAATGCATCAAGCTTGGCTTGCGATGCTTGTATCTTTTCGGTTGAGTCGGCAATGCTGTCGGCAGCCGATTTCACCTCGGCAGCGATATTGTTTAGAGCCTCGGCAACGTCAGCCACGCCGAGAGCCTTGCCGGGCACTATTTCGCTCCATTCAGCCACCGATTGTGCCACGCGTGCGGCAGCTTTACGGGCAGCGTCTGCGTGCATCGACTTTGTTTGCACTGCGTTGGTGAGAGTGGCAATTTTATCGGTGAGAGCGTTGTAGGCGCTCTTTTTGTCGGCGAGTTCTTTGACGAATTTTGCCGTAGCAGTGACAGGGTCGTTATCCCACAGCACAGAGTTGCCGAGAGCTGCAAGAGCTTTAGCGCGCGCGTCGGCAGCCGAATTGAGTTGCTGAGTAGCCACAGCTGCCAACTTATCGGCTTCATTCTTAACCTCCAACACCTTTTGGCGCAGCTTGGCAATGCTGTCGGCAAGAGCGTCAAGCGACTTTTTGTCGGCATCGAGCGTTTTGCGTTTTGCGTCGAGCTGAGATTGTTGCGTCTCGATAGCCGACACTTGCGCCGCAAGTTTTTTGTGCTCGGCATCGGTGGTAGCCTTTAAAACTTCAAGTTGGCCGATAGTTTTATCAACGCCAACAAACTGCTGCCGGCATGCAGCGCAAGCAGCCTCGGCATCGCTGAGCGACTTGTCTGTTGCTTGCTGCAATTGCGGCTGTTGCACACGATATTTAGAGATGAGTTCGGCATTAAGTTTTATTTCGCTTTCAATCTTAGCCACAGCTGCTGCAGCCTGCATATAAGCCTCGTTAGCGGCATTATAGGCAGCGTCGGCAGTGTGCAACATGGCTTCGAGAATATCGGCAATAGGCAGCACGTCAGCGACAGTCTGTCCGCACACGGGGCAAATGTCGCCCTGCTTCAATCCGCTGCGCAACACGGCGGCACTCTCGCCGGCAGCAGCACGCTGTTTGTTGCGCGTGTCTTCGGCACTAAGCAGCACCTCCTTTTTTGCTTGCATATCGGCATTAGCTTTGTCAAGACTTATGGCAAGTTCGCCCTTACGTTCTTCGGCATCAAGAATATCTTTGGCAAGCTTATGGGCAGCATTCTCGTTGGTTGCGTGAAGTTTGAGCGCATTGACAGCATTGTCGATATTGCGCAGCAAAGATTGCCCGGCATCTTTAGCCTTGCGCAGCGATGCAACATCTTGTTTATCAATAGATGCCTGTTGTTCATCAACATCTTTTTGCGACTGAACCACAGCCTCTTGCAAAGCTTTATGCTTTTGCTCGCTATCAGTGAGTTGTTGCGATAACTCGCCATATTGTTTGGCAAACTGCTCGCTCTTTTTCTGATTAGCCTTAGCCGATTTTTCGTCGTCTACAGCGCCGCTGAGCAAGGTGCATATTTCGCCTGCAGCGTCGTATATGGGTTTACGCACCGCCTCAGCCTGCAATGTATTGTTGGCTTGCGAAAGCTGCGCAATTGCCGTCTCTACCGCCGCATCAAGAGCTACGACGTCGGCAAGTAGCGAGGCATAGCGCGAACCGAGGGCTGACTTAGTTTGATTAGCCTTAGCAATAGCTTCGCGCTGCTCGGCGATTTGGCGCAAAGCATTGCGCACGTCGCCTGTGGCATCAAACTGAGCAATGTCGGTTTGCGCAGCGCGGAAATCGTCGGTTTGCGTCTCGTTGACGGCATTATCGAGGGCTTCTTTGAGTTTAGCCACAAGTTTATCGTTGGCATCACGTGTTTCGAGCCACGACTTGGTTGCCGTATGCTGATTGAGTTCGGCGGCAATAGCTTTAACTTTCGCCTCAATATCAAGCATTTGCTGCTTGATGTTGGTTATATCTTCGTCGGAAAGCACCTTCGAGCTGTCAAGTTTGTCTTGCAGACGCTGATAGTCGTTTTTGAGTGCTGATGTGCGTGCAAAAATCTGTTGCCCAATGCGTTGATAGATGTCAGCACCGGTGATTTTCTGCAAAATCTCGGCTTTCTCGCTCTCTTTGCATTTCAAGAATTTGTCGAATTCGCCCTGCGACAACATCGTAGTGCGGCAAAATTGGTCGTAATCGAGGCCTACGAGTTCGCCGATGCGTTGCTTTATATCTTCCTCAATGACAAGGGTTTGTCCGGTATCTGTATTTTGGAGCGACCACTCGCGCTTCTGCAAAGCTCCGGTGAGCTTTTTGTAGGCGCGTTTAACACCCCAGCGAGCCAGATAATTGCCTTGCGCCTCGAAATAAAGCTCCACAAAACCCTCGCCTGTGTTGCGGCGCAAAAGGCGACGCGGGTCGGTGAGAGTCATGCCTTCGTGACGGTTTATCACTGATGTTGTGTCCGACTCCTCAATGCGGGGAGTTTTGCCGAAAAGAGCGATGCAAATGGCATCGAGAATTGTTGATTTGCCCGAGCCGGTGATGCCCGAAATGAGGAATACGTCGGCATCGCTCAACGGAGCTTGGTCGAAGTTAATATCGGCATCTTCGTATGATGCTATATTGTGAATTATAAGGCGCTTAATTTTCATCTTGCTGTGATTTTACAAGGTTTACAATCTCGTTGAACATAGCCTCCATTTCGGCGGTAAACGGCACGTCGATGTCAGCGGCATATCGTTTGGCAAGAGTTATGGGGGGAATTTTACGCAGCTCGTCGGCATTGAGGTCGCGGTCGCTGATAGCGCGGTTAATATTGTCGCGCACCACGTTTATACGGCAGAATAGTTGGTCGGCCTCGGTCA
>CAZYNO010000149.1:0-4612 GCA_964648845.1 uncultured Bacteroides sp. | reverse complement strand
GCCAGGGCACTGCCATTGACTTTAACGGCACTCGCGCCACAACATTAACATACGACGGTGTAACGCCGATTGAAAAATGAAACATCTGTCAATTTGCATATTATCATGTTTAGCTCCGGCAGTTGCCGTTGCCGCTACCGACTCGCTCACCGTTGTCGACCGCGAGGTTGAGGCTTTGCGCCCGGCACACTCAACGTTTGCTCAGAGCTTCTACAACCCCGCGGTGAAGCAGTGGATGCTGCCGGTGTCGCACAGCACTATCGCCGTGGCCTACGAGCACAGCAAGCAGTCGCAGGCTGTAGACCCGCAGCTCGGCGACGGCACAAATGTAGCCTCGTTCGACGCCGATGCCTACATCAAGCACGGCTCGTCAACCCTGTGGGGTAGGGCGTACTATCACAACGGCAAGCAATATAACATTGAGTGCAACGAAACAAGCGACGCCAATTTGATTTATCCCTATTTCACCACCGACGAAATAGGTGGCGATATGAACCTTGAGCAATATTATTTTGCCGGAGGCTTTGCCGACACTCGCGGGCGCATAGCATGGGGCGGCACGCTGTCGTATCTTGCCGGGCTATATTACCGCAATGTTGACCCGCGTCCGCGCAACGTCACCGGCTGCCTCGATGCCTCGCTCGGCGTGGCTTATCGCATGGTGTCAGACTATTTTGTCGGCGCATCGGCAAACTTCCGCAAGTACAAGCAATCAAACGATATTGAGTTTGTGAGCGAGATGGGTTCGTCGATAATATATCATGCCACAGGTCTTGGCACGCACTATTATCGCTTTGCCGGCACCGGCGATGCCGCCTACTACAACGGCTATCGCTACGGCATCACTGCCAACATATATCCCGCCTCGGGTTCGGGCTTCATCGCTTCGGTTGGCATGTCGCGCTTCACCTTCAAGAAGATACTCACCGACCTCAACCGCCTTCCGCTCAACGATGTGTGGCACAACCAACTGACGGCACAACTCGGCTACTCGCTCACCTCGGGCACTCACACAGCACAAGTTGCCGCTAACTACGATGTGTATCGTCGCCACGGCAAAGAGAATATCTTTGGCGATGCTGCAACGTCGATTTATCCGCAGATAGGCTACCTCGAAATGTATGCCGACAACTATTATGCCTTCTCGTTGCAGGGTCTCTACGAATATCGCGACGCTAAAAATCGTCTGCTTTCGGTGGCTCCGAAGGTTGGATATTCGCACGACCGTCAGGTGTATGCCGACCCGCGTCGCGATTGGCTGCTCAACAAGGTTGATGCCGCTGTGACTGTTAACGGCGCTATCTCTCCGGCAAAAAAGTGGCTCGTTGCTGCAGAGTTGCAATATGAATTGTCGGCGCCGCTAAGCTCATCGGCGCTCGTGGTTACCGGCGAGACTGTCAGCGAGCTCTCGCTCATTGATGTGCTGCAGCGCTCGTTCAACTATCAAGCCAACAATCAACATCGCTATGGCATCGGCGCCTCGGCAACTCGTGCTCTCAACACGCGCTATGCCTTGCAACTGTCGCTCAACTACGCCCGCACGCAGTACACCAACAGCGTGCATGCCAACACAATAATCTCGTCAATAAAATTAATATTCTAAATATGAAAAAGCATTTTCTCACTCTTGCGCTGCTTTTTGCCGGCGCAATGTCAGTTTTTGCCGCCAATCCCATTCCCACTGACCCGGCAGTGCGCATTGGCACGCTCGACAATGGCCTTACTTATTACATACGTCAGAACAACACGCCCTCAAACAGTGCCGACTTTTTTATAGCTCAGCGCGTAGGCTCGGTAAATGAAGAAGAAAATCAACGCGGTCTCGCTCACTTCCTCGAGCACATGTGCTTCAACGGCACTGCCCACTTCCCCGGCAATACGCTCATCAGCTATCTTGAGTCGATAGGCGTGAAGTTTGGTCGCAACCTCAACGCCTACACATCTACCGACGAGACTGTCTACAATATTTGCGAAGTGCCCACAGCTCGCACTTCAGCCCTCGACTCGTGCTTGCTTATCTTGCGCGACTGGAGTCACGACCTAACCCTCAACGGCGCGGATATCGACAACGAGCGCGGTGTGATTGAAGGCGAATGGCGCCAACGCAACGGTGCTCCAAACAACCGTCTCCTCGAAAAAACCGCGCCGATAATCTACAACGGCAATATCTATGGCAACCGTTTGCCGATAGGCCTTATGAGCGTGGTTAAGAACTTTAAGCACAAAGATTTGCGCAACTACTACCACAAATGGTATCATCCCGAAAATCAATGCCTCATTGTTGTCGGTGACATCGACCCCGACTATATTGAAGGCAAAATCAAGGCTATGTTTGCCGATATCAAGCGCCCCAAAAAGTCTGCCACTCCGCCGCGCTACACCGTTGACGACAACAGCACAATCATCTCAACTGTGCAGACCGACAAGGAGCAGCCCTACACCATGGTGCAGCTCTTTATTAAACATGCAGATTTGCCTGAAAACCAAGTGAATACTATTGACGAAATTCGTCACGACTATATCAGCGACCTCGCCATGACAATCCTTGCCGAACGCTTCGACGAGATTGAAAACGAGGTTGATGCTCCGTTCTCAAATCTTGGCATCGGCGACATGAAATTTCTAATTTCTAACACTTGCAAAGCGCTGGTTGTGCGCGCACAAGCCAAACCGGGCCGCGCTCTCGACTGCATGAAAGCCTATGCTGCCGAGCTGAAACGTGCTGCAACCTACGGCATCACCGACACCGAGTTGCAACGCGCAAAGCTTTCGGCAAAAGCCAAGCTCGATGCTAATTTTGCAAACCGCGAAAAAACGACCAACACAGCCTATGCCCGCAAGTATGTGCGTCACTATCTCGACGGCGGCGCTCTGCCCTCCGACGAGGCTTACTACAAGATGATGAAAGGTGTGGCTTCTACTGTCAAAGCCGACGAGGTCACCGCCTATATTCGCTCTATCGTCACCGACGACAACCACAACGTCATCACTATCTCTTATGCCCCCGAAGACAAGGTTGATGCAGACCTCAACGAGCAATCGCTTGCCAATGCCTATGCCTCGGTGCAAGGCTCTGACCTCACTGCTTGGGTTGACAACATTGTGAACGGCAACATTGTGGATAATCTTCCCGCTCCGGGCTCAATTGTTGCCGAAAAAACTATCAGTCAATTCGATACTAAAGAGTGGACTCTCTCAAACGGCATCAAAGTGATGGTGAAAAAGACCGATTACGCCCCCAATCAAGTGCTTATCGGCTCATACAGTCCCGGCGGCTTCTCGCAAACCTACAGCCCCGAGCAAAAAGCCAACTATAAGGTGGCTAACGATGTGCTTGCTGTGTCGAGCTACGGCAAATATTCGTCGTCTGACCTTCGCAAACTTCTTGTGGGCAAAAATGTGCGTTCAAGTGTGCAAATCGACAATATGTATGAGTCGGTTGAGGCAAGCACCACACCCGACGACCTTGAGACTGCGTTCCAACTCGTATATCTCAAAGCCACTGATGCTCGCCGCGACGATGCCGCTTTTGCAAACTTCATGCAAAACACACGCATGCGCATCGAAAACCGCACCACCAACGCCACCGTGGCTATGGGCGACTCTATCCACGCAAACGTCTACGGCCATCACCCCTTCGGCTCTAAACTATATGCTGCTGATATCGACAATATCAATTACGACACAATTCTGGCAATGCACCGCGAGCGCTTCTCTGATATGAGCGACTTCACATTCTTTGTTATCGGCAATTTTGATGAAGACTCGCTGCGCACATACGTGCAAAAATACATCGCCACTCTTCCCGCAGCCGGACGTATGGAGCATCCCAAAGATGCCGGATATCGCTATGGCAAAGGCTTTGTTGACCGCAAATTCTTCATGCCGATGGAGACTCCCCAAACCATCGACTATGCTTTCTATAGCGGCAATTGCGACTACACCGTGCAAAATGTTGTCTTTGCCTCGGCTTTCGGACAAATACTCTCGTCTAAACTCTATCAAGATGTGCGCGAAGCTCGCGGCTGGACTTATGGCATCAAAACTCACTGCTCGGTGTCGGCAGGCATGAACGGCGACGACCCCGCAGTGTTTATCTTGCCGGTATATATCCGCGTTGCTCCCGAAAATGCCGACGAAACTCAGCAGATTGTTGACGACACTTTCAACGCTATGTGTCACACCGACGGCTTTATCACCGACGACGAGGTGCTCAAAGTGAAACAATATATGTTGAAAAATTATGCGTCAAATGCCAACGATAATACTTATTGGTACACTGTGCTCAAAGCTTACGCTCGCTTCGGCAGCGATATGCACACCGATTTTGCCAAGGCCGTAAACCGACTCACACCGCAGTCTATCGAGCAATTTGCGCAAAAAAATCTTGTGCCCACATCGCGCATTCGCTTGCAAATGTGTCCGCAATAAAATGTTAAAAATCCGCGAAAAGATTTTTTTAACACTTTGATGTTGAACAAATTCGCCTTCCGAGTTGTATTAATATTACAACAGCAAAGATACACACTGTCGTCTTAGCCAACATAAAGACGATAGGTAGGAATAAAAAATTTGATTAGTTTTTTCATAGGATTAGATTTTTAAGGTTTTA
>CAZYNO010000148.1:0-4646 GCA_964648845.1 uncultured Bacteroides sp. | reverse complement strand
CGTGCGGCAATCGTCAACCACCACGATTGGCAAGTCGCGCACAACCTCGGTGTTGTATATCAGTGTGTAGACAATAGGATACATCAGCGGCAAGCCCACGAAAAACAGCAGCACTCCGGGGTCGTGCAACACGGCGTGCCACTCGCGGGCATAAGTCTTTGCCATGCCCGAGAACCAACGTCCTATTTGCTTGAAAATATTCATTATTGAGCGTTTTTACGAAATATAAACCGGATGCTGACATGCGCGTTTCAGTCGCCACAGCATGGTGCTTGCCACCAAAGGAAATATCAGCAATGCCACAAAGTATAGTCGGGCAAAATACAAGTCGAACCCGTTGAGAGCCTGGCTCACAAAGATGAGATAATACCAGCGCACGGGCAAGATGTAGCTAAATGCAGCGAGGCTGCCATACATGCTTTGCACAGGATATGAGAACCCGCCAAGCGAGAATGCCAGAATGCTTATCAAGCCGCCAACCGACATTGCCATACGCGGATTGGGCACCACGCACGCCACAAAAAGTCCGAATGCCTGACAAGCCACAACAAACAGCACCATGGCAAGCAGCATTATCCACAGGCTGCAATGCAGCGGGAAGTGAGAATAGCCAAAGAGAAGCGACAACGTGCAGATGCCAACGAGGCTGAATATCACAGTCTGAGGCAACAACTTTCCGGTCACTGCGGTGACTATGCTGCCTCCGGCTGTGTCGAGCCAACGCTGCGATGTGCCGAGTTTTATCTCATAGGTTATCGAAAATATTGTTATTAACACTATCATCAGCGCCAGCAGTCCGGCGGAGAACGACGGTGTGAGATAGAGCGAATAGTTTGTCCACGGATTGTGCACGGGATTGGTATTTATCACCACGGGCTGTATGAGTGCCTTAACCAAGTCGGAGCTTACACCCTTAGATGTTGCCGTTTTGCTCACCAATCCGGCGGCGGCAGTCACGGCAATAGTCTTGTAGCCTTTATACGAGAACGTGCCGGGCACAAAGTACGACATGTTTGAATAGTAGGCGATTGTGGGCTTGCGTCCGGCAATAGCATCTTCCTGAAAGTTTAGCGGAATGATGTAGAAGCCAAACACTTCGCCGCGGCGCACGGCATCCATGGCTTGCGTGTAGCTTTCGCACGACGTGGTGATGTGCACCAACTGCTCGGCATCGAGCGAGCGAACCATTGAGCGCGACAAAGCCGAGTTGTCAAGGTCGACAACTGCTGTGGGCACCTCGTTGGGCAAGCCTTCGTTGAGCATGCTCAAGAAGAACATGCATCCCACGATGGGCACAACTATCATGGCGACTAAATATAGCCGTCGTGAGCAGAGGCTCCAAGCACCGAGCTTTATCGATTGCCAAAGTTTATTCATCGCTAACGGTTATTTATTGTAGACAGCAGTCATGCCGGGGCGCAGGCCCTGAGCTTTGGCGGCATCAACGGGACGTGCTTTGATTTGGAATGTGCGGCTGTCGTATTGACCGGTGGTTTTTGTTGCACGCCAAGTAGCATAGCTGCCCATATCGCGCACGTAGTACACTTGCAGGTCGATAGTCTTTTCGCCGAGGCCGGGTATCATCACGCTGATTTTTGCGCCCTGTTTGAAGTCGGGCAGCAATTCTTCGCGCACGTTGAAGGTGACCCAGCGGTCGGTTTTGAGTATGCTCATAATGGGAGCGCCAAGGCTCACCAGCTCGCCAACCTCGGGATATATCTCGTCGACAGTGCCCGAGCACGGAGCCACAAGGTAGCTGTCTTCGAGCACGGCTTTCACCTGCTCTACGCCTCCGCCTGCAGCCGAAACGAGAGCCGAAGCGGCTTGCTTATCCTCCGACTGAGCGCCGGCAAGTGCCAATTGATAGCGGCTTTGAGCAGCGCTCTTGGCAGCAACGGCAGCATCGTATGCAGCCTTAGCCTCATCGCGTTTTTGCTCTGAGATGACTCCTTGTTTGAAAAGGTTCTCCATGCGGTCGTAAGTTTTTTTGGTGATAGTCACGGCAGCATCGGCTTGAGTGACAAGGTCGGCAGCAGCATCAATAATTTGCTTGCGGGTGCCGGCATCAACCTTGCGGTCTTGAGCGCGGGCAACGTCCTGCATGGCTTGCGCCTGAGTGAGTTGTGCCTCGGCAAGTGTTGAGTGTATGTGCACAAGAGTGTCGCCCTCGCACACGGTGTCGCCTTCGCTGACGAAGAAGTCGGCAACACGTCCGGCAAGTTTGCCCGACACGCGCACCGACGAGCCTTCAACCTGACCTTCAACTATATCGTTGGGCTTGTTGAGACAAGCAAAGCCAAAAATGGCAACTATTGCTACAACGACTACCACGGCAGCCATTGTGACGAGGAGTGCGCGGTTGGCGTTGCGCACGTCCTTATTATTTGATTCGGTAGACATTTTATATGTGGTTTATTTTTTTATTAATATTGAAGTTTACCCAAGACTTTGCTGAGGTAGGTGTCGCAGAGCTGCACATCAATCATCGCGTCGATATTCTCTGAGTTTGCCTTCAGCCATGCTGTTTGTGCGGCAAGCACATCGTCGGTGGTAATCACGCCTTCTTTGAAGCCAACGGTTGCGCAGCGCAGATTTTCGTCGGCGCTCTCAAGGTTTGACTGTGTTGAGCGATATGTTTTTATGCTTTCGCGAGCTTTGAAAGACGCTTGATTTATCTGCAAGTCAATGAGTTGCTTGGCATCGTCGAGGCGCAGCTGCATGATTGTTTCGTTGCTTTCGGCTGCTTTATATTTATAGTAGTTACCACCCCAGTGCCACAGCGGTATCGACACCACGGCACCAACCGAAAATGCTCCGGCAAAACGTTTGCTGAAGCCGTTAAACAGATTGGGGTTTGAGAATGAGTATGCACCCACCAGGGCAACATTGGGCAGCATCGACGAAAATGCCACTTTCTTTTGCTGCTCGGCAATCTTGATGCCTGTTTGCAGGGCTTGCAAGTCTTGGCGACGGTCGTAAGCGGCAGCCACGTCAGCGGGAGCCAACACGTCGGCATCATTTTTCACGGCAATGTCAAGCGGAGCGCCGCCGGGCTCGTCGCTGAGATGCATATCCGAGTCGATAGGCAAGCCGCACACTTGGGCAAGCGCCATGCGCGACAGTGCAAGGCCGTTTTCTACCTTTGTGAGGTCAACACGTGCCGAATTGAGTTTCACATCAACGCTGAGCTTATCGGCGCGAGTGGCAACGCCCTCCTTCACCATCGCCTCAACATTATTGTCGAGCGAGTCGAGCAGACTCACAAAGCTGCGGGCAAGGTCGAGTTTAGCCTTCAGCGACACCACCTGCCAGTAGGCGGCATCAACGGCATACACCACATTTTCGGCCTCGCTGTTGTGCTGAGCCTCGGCGAGCTCGCGGGCATATCCGGTGAGCTTGTTCATAGCCACAATCTTGCCACCCATATATATGGGCTGTGTGAGCGTTATCGCGCCAAAAAACACATTGTGAATGTCGTATTCGAGTGCCGATTTGGGCATCAGCGCCACTTGCTCGGGCACATACTGTCCGTCGGCGGTTTTTATGGGCTCGCCGGTAGCGGGATTTTTCACCAACGAATACTCATAGCTGCCGGTAGCCAAATTAAACGACTTGACCGGGAGCAATTGGTCGCTGTCGAAAATCGACAACGTCTTTTGGTTGTAAAGATATCCGCCGTTAAAGTCAATAGCGGGGAGATATGCCGCAAAAGCCTCGCGCTTTTGATAGTCGGCAGTCTTGATGCGCTGGCGGCTTATCATCAGCTGTTTGTTGTTCGACAAAGCCAACTGCCTACAAGCCTCAAGCGAATAAACGTCGGCAAATGCGCTACAAGCAAACGCCAACGCAACTAAAGCAGTGATATATTTTCTTAACATGATGCTAAAAAGTATTTTTCAATTTGCACAGAGCCGGTATAAAAACCACTCTGCGGGTAAAAAGTTGCATGTGCACCACAAAATTATTATTTTTATGCAAAAATAAGAAAGAATATTGGAATATTTTGCCAAAATTTTAACCTTTTGACCATAAAGTTATTTTCTTTATTTCATGCTTGCATATTTATTTATAACTTTGCATCGCTAAAAACTAAAGAAAAAAGTGATGCACCGTTTGTTGACCTCTCTTCTCGCTATGATGTTGGCCATCGTGTTTTCGCCCGCTATTGAGGCACAAATCGTGTCGCAATCGAGCGATAAATACGACGTCGACTCATTGCGTCGCGACTTTGACAACCAGCCGTACTTCGGCCTATACAAAGACAACTACTTCATCTTCGGTCCATCCGTCGGCCCGCGCGCAACAAGCAGCAACACAAACATCAAATTTCAGATTTCAATAGCCCAGCGTCTCACAAAATCAGTGCTGCCCTGGCACTCATACCTCTACCTCTTCTACAGCCAAAAATGCTTCTGGAACGTGCTCCAAGAGTCAATGCCCATGACCGACCTTAACTTCAACCCCGGCATAGGTATCGCCAAACAACTCTTCGTGAAAAACCGCTTCATAGGCAAACTATACTTTCTCATCGAGCACGAGTCGAACGGCCGCGACGGCGACGCCTCTCGCTCGTGGAACAAAATCTCACTCGGCGCAAACGTGATGGTCGACCCGCACCTCATGGTGCACGGCAAAGTGTGGATACC
>CAZYNO010000147.1:0-4658 GCA_964648845.1 uncultured Bacteroides sp. | reverse complement strand
GGGGTTGTAGTCGCCGTCGGGCACAGGTATTGCATCGTCACAACTTTTGTACACACCTGTTGTGGCGTTATCGTCTACTTCGATGGTGAACTTACAGTCGGTAGTGACATCGTCTTTACCTTTTGCCGATACGGTTTTTACGCTATAAACGTTCAAACATCCGGCATCGCGTATCGACACAGCCTTGGTTTTGTAAGATCCGTCATCGTTCTTTATCTTATTACCATTGCTATCGACCTCATAAACAGTACCTGAGTATGTTTCGCCATCGCCGGCGGGAGTGCCGTCGTAGCTGAAATACATCACGTAGTTATCGTTTATGTCGAGCACTTTGTCGCCGTTGAGGTCGGCTGCTATGTTTTTGGTCTCAGAGGTCACTGAGCCGTCAGTGTTAAACTCAACGCCTGATTGTTGAGAGGTTGGTGCGGGAAAAATCGTGTAGGTGATATTTTCTTCGGTGGTGTTTACAATGTAGCTCACCAATTTGCCCGGTTGCCATTCGGCAGCGGTTGTGGTTGCGTCTTTGATTTTGCTGGTAATAGCTTTTTCTTTGCCTTCATCTTTGTCGTACACAATGATGGTGATGCTTGAATTGTCGGTAAGCTTTTGAGGCAGCATGAAGAAGTATTGGCTTTGTTCTGACGTGCTCGACATTGTAAGGTGTTTCTGGTTGTTGCTATCATTCGGGTCGTTGAAGTCAGCGAAGCATGTCTTGTCTTGGTTGTCGAGCACAGTCCAACTACCTCCACCATCCTTTGCATCGTATCTACCGCGAATGCCGATGTTATCGAACGTCACAGAGACAATGTAGAGCTTTCCATCTCTAATTTTATCTTGATATCCGGTGCCAAGCTGAACCTGCACGGCAGTCATGATGTGACTCATCTTGAAGCTCACTGTGCCATGACCCTCAACTTTACTATAAGCAAACAGATAGTCTAACTGGTTGACCATGTTCGACTCTACTGTGGTTGTGATGGATGGAATGTTGTCGTACGACCAAAAATATCTGTCGTCTTTGTCATTTTTAGACGGCTGATATTGCGACGGCGACGGATATGCAGCAAAAAACTCCATTGGTTTGTTGTTGTCGGGCCAATAGTGTGTGCGGTCGGCTGTCACAGCAATACCATCGCTGCCATCACTCTTTGTTGAGAGGTCAAGGTCGCTGATATACAGCTCTCTGTCGGTGTCTTCGTTAAAAAAGTTCTCGCCATCGTAGAGAAAGCCGCAAGTTGAAATTTTAGTGTAGTTTCCGTTATCGTAGACGGCTTTTTGCGTGGCGTTGCCGTCATCGTCGTAATCTGATTTGTTGCCTACAATGTAGCCACGAGTGTTGTCGGTGGTCACCGGGTTGTTGTAGAAGTTGTCTTCGGTGCCGCAAAATAGATACGGAAATTGAGCATTATTGAGCCTTTTGACGTCAATATTGCTATACTTATTGCCCGTGCTGCGTGCGTATATCTTCGACGTATTGAGCACGGACATTGAAAATTGGATTGAATTGTCGGTCGTGGCATTAGGCCTATTTAGCGGGTCATCACTGCACGCGATGGCAGACGGCAACAATATTGCCGTGGCTAAGAGAATTGTAGCAGTAGATTTCATACTAAGAAGAAATTTAGATGTTAGTGTGTTTTCGTTGTGTGTGTTCCTGTAAATTCGGAAGAAGAGTGATAAGTAATGCTGTATTACAAAAGTATTACAATTCGGCTGCAAATATAGTTCAAAAACTGCCACATCGCAAATATATTTTCCAAAATTAACAACAATTAACCAAAAATCACATAGCCGCCACGCATAACGATGTCGGTAACCGCGTATCAGATTGTCAAGCAAGTTGCGGCGATGCCAATTTGACAAACGCAAAAAAGCCGAGCCATAAGGCTCAGCTTTTTAGCGGAGAGGGAGGGATTCGAACCCCCGGAAGTGTTACCTTCAACGGTTTTCAAGACCGCCGCAATCGACCACTCTGCCACCTCTCCAAAAGGCTATCAATTTTAGGCTATAGTAGCTTTCGTTTTGCGAGTGCAAAGTTATGGCTTTTTTTTGATATTACCAAATCTTTCGTCAACTTTTTTACTTTTCTTGCAAAAGTGCGGATTATTGCATATATTTGCATTTAGCTTTACACTATAATATATCTAAACTGCAAACATTTAATCCTACTCTGATATGACAACAAAAAATATCTTTGCTGCTGCGATAGCTGCTTGCGCAGTGTCGTGTGCATCTCCGGTGTTTGCCTCGGGTGTGGTCGATTATGTCAACCCGCTGGTCGGTAGCCAGTCTACCTATGAGCTGTCAACAGGCAACACTTATCCCGCTATTGCTCGCCCTTGGGGCATGAACTTTTGGACGCCTCAAACCGGCAAAATGGGCGACGGTTGGGCTTACACCTACACCGCTAACAAAATTCGCGGCTTCAAACAAACTCACCAACCCAGCCCTTGGATTAACGACTACGGCCAATTTTCTATTATGCCCGTAGTGGGTGCTCCCATCTTCAACGAGGACGAGCGCGCCAGCTGGTTCAGTCACAAGAGCGAGACTGCCAAGCCTCACTACTACTCGGTGTATCTTGCCGAACACGATGTCACCACCGAAATCACGCCCACAGAGCGCGCGGCGATGTTCCGCTTCATATTCCCCGAAAGCGACAACTCGTATGTGGTTATTGATGCTTTCGACAATGGCTCGTATGTCAAAATCATCCCCGCCGAAAACAAAATCGTGGGCTACACCACAAAAAACAGTGGCGGCGTGCCCGACAATTTCAAGAACTATTTCGTAGTTACTTTCGATAAACCTATTACCTACACGGCAACCTTCAGCGACGGCACACTCTCGCAAGCGCTTGAGCAACAAGCAAACCATGTTGGCGCTGTGATTGGCTTCAAGACTGCCAAAGGCGAACGTGTGCACGCTCGCACAGCATCATCGTTCATCAGCCTCGAACAAGCAGAGGTGAATATGCGCGAACTTGGCACCAATAGCTTTGACGCTCTCGTGGCTCAAGGCGAGGCTGCCTGGAACCGTGAACTCGGCAAAATTGAAGTTGACGGCGGCTCTACCGACCAAATGCGCACATTCTACTCGTGCATGTATCGCTCGTTGCTGTTCCCCCGCAAATTCTACGAAATTGACAGCACAGGCAAAACCGTGCACTACAGCCCCTTCAACGGCAACGTGTGCGACGGATATCTGTTCACCGACACCGGCTTCTGGGACACCTTCCGCAGCCTTTTCCCATTCCTCAACCTCATGTATCCGTCAATGGCTAAAGAGATGCAAGAAGGTCTTATCAACACCTACAAAGAGAGCGGCTTCTTCCCCGAATGGGCAAGCCCCGGACACCGCGGCTGCATGGTGGGCAACAATTCGGCTTCGGTGCTCGTCGATGCCTACGTTAAAGGCATAAAAGTTGACGACGTGAAGACTCTATACGAGGGCTTGATACACGGCACACAAAGCGTGCACCCCGAAGTGAGCAGCACAGGTCGCCTCGGCTACGAATACTACAACAAACTTGGCTACGTGCCCTACGACGTAAATATCAACGAGAATGCCGCACGCACTCTCGAATATGCCTACGACGACTGGTGCATCTACCAACTCGCCAAACGTCTTGGCAAGCCTAAAAAGGAACAAAAACTATTTGCACAACGCGCTCTCAACTATCGCAACTTGTTCGACAAAGAAACATGCCTCATGCGCGGCAAAAACCAAGACGGCACTTTCATGAAACCCTTCTCGCCGCTCAAATGGGGCGACGCTTTCACCGAAGGCAACAGCTGGCACTACACCTGGTCAGTATTCCACGACCCACAAGGCCTCATCGACCTCATGGGCGGTAAGGACAAATTTGTGAGCATGCTCGACTCGGTGTTCGCCGTTCCGCCGGTATTCGACGAAAGCTACTACGGCCAAGTGATACACGAAATCCGCGAAATGCAAATAATGGGCATGGGCAACTATGCACACGGCAACCAACCCATCCAACACATGATTTATCTCTACGACTATGCCGGTCAACCCTGGAAGGCACAATACTGGGTGCGCCAAGTGATGAACCGCATGTACACCCCTTATCCCGACGGATATTGCGGTGACGAAGACAACGGCCAAACTTCGGCTTGGTACGTATTCTCAGCTCTCGGCTTCTACCCCGTAGCGCCCGGCACCACTCAATATATTGTCGGCGCACCGCTGTTCAAAAAAGCCGTGATGCACTTCGAGAACGGCAACAGTCTCACCATCAATGCGCCCAAAAACAGTGCCGAAAACCTCTACATCGGCTCGCTCAAATTTAATGGCGCCGACTACACCAAAAACTATCTCGACCACTTCGACATGCTCAACGGTGGCGTGATTGACATCGACATGACTGCCACCCCCAACAAAGCTCGTGGCACAGCAGATGCAGACATGCCCTACTCATTCTCCACCGCCAACTAATCCCCACAAAACATAAACTCGCGAGGCTGCGTCAAAATTGGCGCAGCCTCGTTTTTTTGGTATTATTTGGGACTGTGTGCGAGGGGGATTGAGGCTGCGGTGAGTTCGGCGGCGTAGCGGCGGCGACGGGTGGCGTTGATGCTGCTGGCGAGGATTATTGTGTCGGCGTTGACGGTGTGAGCGAGTTCGACGATGTCGCC
>CAZYNO010000146.1:0-4663 GCA_964648845.1 uncultured Bacteroides sp. | reverse complement strand
AGCTGCTAAACGTTGAGGTGAAGCGCGGCAAAGAAAAAGTTGTGACATTCTTGGGCCGCATAACCATGCAAAAAGGCCCCGAATATTTTGTTGAAGCCGCTGTCAAAGTGCTCAAAAACAACCACAACGTGCGCTTCGTCATGGCCGGCTCGGGCGATATGATGAACAAGATGATAATGCTGGCTGCCGAACGCGGCATTGCCGACCGTTTCCACTTTCCCGGCTTCCAAAAAGGTAAGCAAGTTTACGAAATGCTCAAGGCGAGCGACGTCTACATCATGCCCTCGGTGTCAGAGCCGTTCGGCATCTCGCCGCTTGAAGCAATGCAAATGGGCGTGCCCTCGATAATCTCGAAACAATCAGGCTGCGCTGAGATTCTTCACAATGTCATAAAAACCGACTACTGGGACATTGACGCTATGGCCGACGCCATCAACGCCATCGTCACCCACCCTGCAATGTACAACCAGCTGCGCGAAGACGGCCTCGCCGAAGTGGCACAGATAACCTGGGACAAAGCCGGACAAAAAGTTATCGACATCTACAACAAAGTTTTATAATCAACCGTCAACAATATCTCAAACCATATAAACTATCACTACAATGAAAGCCGTAAGCTTCAACTTCGAGATACACCAGCCCATGCGTCTGAAACGCTATCGTTTCTTTGACATCGGCAACGACCACTACTACTACGACGACTTTTTAAACGACGACATTGTGACACGCATTGCCGAGCGTTCATATATCCCCACAGCAAAATCATTGCTCAAGATGATTGAAGAGAGCAAAGGAGCTTTCCGCTGCTCTATCACAATCACCGGTGTGGCTATCGAGCAATTTGAGCAATACGTGCCCGAGATGATCGACCTGCTCAAACAACTCGCCAACACAGGCAAAGTTGAATTTCTCGCCACTCCCTACGCTCACTCTCTGGCTTCGCTCACCGACCCCGAAGAGTTTGCCAACCAAGTGCGCGTGCACTCAGAGAAGCTCAAAAGTTTGCTTGGCGTAGAGCCAAAAGTGCTGCGCAACACCGAGCTTATCTATAGCGACGACATCGCTCCGCAAATCGTGGCCCTCGGCTTTAAAGGCGCCATCACCGAAGGTGCCAAGCACATCCTCGGCTGGAAATCTGCCGACTATGTCTACACCTCGGCTACTGCCCCAAGCCTCAAACTTTTGCTGCGCAACTCTAAGCTCAGCGACGATATCGCCGTGCGCTTCAGCGACACAAGCTGGGAGGCATTTCCCCTCACTGCCGACAAATATATGGACTGGATTGCCGCCGCTCCCGACGAAGAGCAGATTGTGAACATCTGCCTCAACATGGAAGCATTTGGCGCTATGCACCCCGCCGAAACCGGCATATTCCAATTCCTCGAAGCCCTGCCCCGCATGGCTGCCGAACGCGGCATAGAGTTCTGGACACCGACCGAAGCTATCAAGAAGCTCAAACCCGTGGCAGAACTGCCCGTGATGCACGCCATCAGCCTTGCCGACGAGGCTCGCGACACATCAGCATGGCTCGGCAACAAGTTGCAAAACGAAGCATTCGAAAAGCTATATACCGTGGCCGAACGTGTGCGCCTGTGCACCGACCGCCGTCTCAAACAAGACTGGTGGTATCTGCAAGGCAGCGACCACTTCTACTACATGTCGACAAAACGCTTTGCCGACGGCGCCGCTCACTCGGCCTTCAGCCCCTACGAAACAGCCTTCGACGCATTCATCAACTACATGAATGTGCTCGCCGACTTTATTGTGCGCGTTGAAGACCAATATCCCATGGAGATTGAAAACGAAGAGCTCAACGCACTTCTCACAACCATCCGCAACCAAGAGCGCGAAATTGCAGCCCTCAACAAAGAGCTCACCTCTATGCGCCAAAACGTGGAGCAATATAACGTGGAGCACGCTCTGCGCAAAGAAGCTCCGGCAAAGAAACAACCCGCAAAAAAAGAAAAAGGCAAACCCAATGCTGTTGCTAAACGCAGCAAGAAGGTTTAGTCATTTAATTTTTTACCAATTTAGATAGGTGGCAGTGTTGCGTTGATGCAACGCTGCCACTGTTGTATTACAGGGAGGGGCGAAGATTGTCATATTGTTTCGTTTTGATTACAATGTGGTTAAAATGCAATTACAATTGTTATATTTTCATTTTTGCGTAAACACTTTTGAGAGTTGATGGTTTAGAAAGTTAAATAACAAATAAATCAACGACCTCTTCACCACATTATGAGGTCTCTCTCCTACTAAAAAATTAACTCACAATTCACAGCTCTAAACTAACATGATAACAAGAGAAGTTATTGACGCACTCTACAAGCGCTATCCCGAAGCCCCGGCAAGCGCCACAAATCTTAACATCGCCCTCCTGTTTGAGAGCACCCATGAGCGTCACCATCTGGCCGTTGACATTGAAAATGAACGGCTAACCATAGGGTCGGTAGGCACAGCATCACCCTTCAGTCGCATAGCACTGCGATGCATCAACGCCATCGTTCTTTTTGAAGAATGGGTGGCAATAGTGATGCACTCGTCGATAATCTTTTTGAACCGTCACACCCCCGACGTGTCAATACACATCAAGCCGTTTGAAGGCTCGTGGTTTGAGAAATTGCGCCACGTTTGTGCACTATAGATATAAAAAAGATTAATAAAGCTTTAGTATACTGATAAAAAGTTGTATCTTTGTGGCCTGAATTGGCGCGAAGCCAAACAGATAGCTTTACAAACACAGTACAATTTCTCAGTAAACTATATGAAGTTACTTCAGGCAAAACTTGCAAAATATCAAGCTCCTCAAGAAGCTAAAGCTGCGGGCGTATATCCTTACTTCCGCGCAATCTCATCAGAACAAGACACAGAAGTGCTTATCAACGGCCGCAAGGTGTTGATGTTCGGCTCTAACTGCTATACCGGTCTTGTCAACGACCCCCGTATCAAAGAAGCCGCTATTGAGGCTATCAAAAAATTCGGCACAGGCTGCGCCGGCTCACCCTTCCTCAATGGCACTTTGGAATTGCACAAACAACTCGAAGCCCGCTTGGCAGAGTATATTGGCAAGGAAGAAGTTATGATTTACTCTACCGGATTTGGCGTGAACCTTGGTGTTGTGTCATGCCTCACCGGCCGTGAAGACTACATCCTGTGGGACGAACAAGACCACGCTTCAATCATCGAAGGCCGTCGTTTGTCGTTCTCTCAACAGCTCAAATATAAGCACAACGACATGGCGTCGCTCGAAAAGCAATTGCAACGTTGCGACCCCGACAAAGTTAAGCTCATCGTCACCGACGGCGTGTTCTCGATGGAAGGCGACGTGGCTAACATCCCCGAAATTGTGCGTCTTGCAAAACAATACAACGCATCAGTGATGGTAGACGAAGCACACTCTATCGGTGTGTTCGGCGACTGCGGACGCGGCACAGTGAATCACTTTGGCTGCACCAAAGATGTTGACCTCATCATGGGCACATTCTCAAAATCGTTCGCTTCACTCGGCGGCTTCATCGCTACCGACAGCGAAATCATCAACTACCTGCGCCACAACTCACGTTCATACATCTTCACCGCTTCAATCACTCCGGCTTCGACCGCTGCAGCGCTCAAAGCTATCGACATCATGATTGAAGAACCCTGGCGCCAAGAGCACTTGTGGGATATCACCAACTACGCTCTCGACGGCTTCCGCAACATGGGCTGCGAAATCGGCAACACTTCAACCCCGATTATCCCCCTCTTCATCCGCGATAACTTCAAAACATTTGCTATCACCCGCGATTTGTTCAACGAAGGCATCTTCGTTAACCCCGTTGTGTCGCCCGCTGTCGCGCCTCAGGACACTCTCATCCGCTTCAGTTTGATGGCAACACACACCAAAGAACAAGTGACCGAAGCGCTCGAGAAAATCCAAAAAGTATTTCGCGCTTACGAGCTCATCCCCTAACGGACAGCACATCAACACGGCATCAAGCCGCCAAGATATCAAGAAGGAGCGCACAAAACGCTCCTTCTTTTTTATGTCGCACAAGCCACAGAGGTGCGCCAAACATGCAAAATTCGTTTTTTTTGCGTAACTTTGTGTCTTCTAAGCTAAAAAATTAAGAAAGTCATTCACTTATGAGCGAACTTCAAATCTCAAACCGAGGTGTCGAGATGCCTCAATCACCCATACGTAAACTTGCTCCGCTGGCTTTTGCCGCCGAACAACGCGGCGTGAAAGTTTACCGTCTGAACATAGGCCAACCCGACCTTCCGACGCCCCCCAAAGCTCTCGATGCTCTAAAAAAAATAGACCGCACAACCCTAGAATATAGCCCCTCGCAAGGATACCTGTCGTTGCGCCAGAAACTTGTGGGCTACTACAGCCGCTTCAATATCGACCTCTCGGCTGAAGATATTATCATCACCACCGGCGGCTCTGAGGCCGTGCTCTTCGCATTCATGTCGTGCCTCAATCCCGGCGACGAAATCATTGTGCCCGAACCCGCCTACGCCAACTATATGGCCTTTGCCGTGTCGGCAGGCGCTGTGATACGCACCATCCCCACAACCATCGACGAAGGCTTCTCATTGCCCAAAGTGGAGAAATTTGAAGAGCTGATCAACGAGCGCACTCGCGCCATATTGATTTGCAACCCGAACAATCCAACAGGAT
>CAZYNO010000145.1:0-4673 GCA_964648845.1 uncultured Bacteroides sp. | reverse complement strand
AGGGTTGTGAGTTGATGCCAAACTTGTGGCGTTGCAGATAGCTCCACTTGTCGCCAACGGTTTTGATAGCGACTTGCGAGCCGTTTTCTTCAACGGTATAAGGCTTGTCGAGGTCAGCCTTCTCGTCGACCATAAGTTTGATGAGCACATATTCGCCTTCGATGATAGAGCGAACTTTGTCGGTATCGAAAACAGCGCCTTCCATCTTGCGGCAGTTCACGCAAGCGTAGCCTGAGAAGTCGACAATGACGGGAAGCTTGTTTTCTTTAGCGTAAGCCATACCTTCGTCGTAGTTGTCAAACTCTTTAAAGTCGCCGCCATAGAGGTTGAAATCTTGAGTTGTCAACGGCGGAGCGAATGCGCTGATTGATTTGAGCGGTGCGCCCCATAGACCGGGAAGGAGATATACGGCAAATGAGAACGAAATCACAGCGAGGAAGAAGCCGCCAACTGTGGTGTGCTTCTGCTCTGAGTCGTGGCTGAAACGCAATTTGCCGAGCAGGTAGATGCCAAGCAGCACGAACAGCACAATCCAGATTGACACAAAGACTTCGCGGTCGAGAATGCGCCAGCCGTAAGCGAGGTCGGCAACCGAAAGGAATTTGAGCGAGAGTATGAGTTCAACAAAGCCGAGCACCACTTTCACAGAATTCATCCAGCCGCCCGACTTGGGCATTTCTTTGAGCAATGAGGGGAAGAATGCGAACAGCGAGAACGGTATAGCCAATCCGAGCGCAAATCCGCCCATACCTACTGCCGGGCCTACAATTGAGCCCTCGGAAGCGGCTTGCACAAGGAGTGTGCCGATGATGGGACCGGTGCACGAAAACGATACGAGCACAAGAGTGAAGGCCATAAAGAATATGCTGAGCACACCCGATGTGCTCTCTGCTTTGCTATCAACAGCATTGCTCCATTTTGCGGGGAGCTTGATGTCGAAGGCGCCAAAGAATGATATGGCGAAAATCACCAAGAGAGCGAAGAAAATGAGGTTGAACACAGCACTTGTGGCTATTTCATTGAGCTTGCCGGCGCCAAATATTAATGTTATAGCAATGCCGAGCACCAAGAATATCACCACGATAGACAAACCGTATGTGAGAGCGTCGGCTATAGAGCGACGACGGCTCTTTGTCTTTTTGAGGAAGAAGCTCAACGTCATGGGTATCATCGGCCACACACAAGGAGTGAGGAGCGCCAAAAGGCCGCCAAGGAAGCCCATGATGAGCAACGACCAAATTGACCGTGCCTCTTTGGTGTCGGCAAACGATGAGGCATCCATCTCTACAGGAGCCCACCAATTTTGGTCGGTGCCGACAGTTTGCTCTTCGGCACGCACGGCGGCATCTTCGGGCACCACAGTCTCTTCTTTAGCAGTGTCCATAGCTGCAGCGGCTTGCTCGTTGCCGATAACCACCGAGAGAGACTCGGTTTTGGGCGGAGTGCAAGCTTTGTCGGTGCAAGCCATATAGCGGATGCTTGAGTGAACGGTGACGCCGCGCACGCCTGCATCCAAGCGATATTTTTGCGAGAACGACACAGTGCCGTCCCACTCGTGGAGCACGAGTGCAAACATTTTGTCGTTGATTTTTGAGGGCTGACGCGAGGGCTCGAGGGCGCCTTCGAGAGTCAAGCCGTCAACGGGCTCTACGGTTATTGATGTGTTAACCGGGCCATCGGGCAATTTGTCGAGGCCGTAGATGTGGTATCCCGACTCTATGACAGCAGTCCAAACGATGGTGCCGCTTTGAGCATCATCGGCTTTGACGTCGACAGTCCATTTTACGGGGTTAACAATCTGGGCTATAGAGCTGATTGTGAACGCGATAAACGCGACAAGAATTAAAGAAACTCTACGCATTAGCGTTATTTAATCTTAAGTGTTACAGATTCGGTTTTGGGAGGTTGGCAAGTCTCGTCGTTGCAAGCCATGTATGTGATTTTACCGTTGATGGCAGCATTAGCTTTTTTACCGGTAAGTTTAAACTTGCGGGTGAAAGTGACGGTTTTGGCCCACCAAGAGAGCTTGATGCCAAACATTTCGTCCATCTTTTCGGTGGGCTTGATTGACGGAGTAAACTCGCTTGTAAATTTAATACCCTTCGACTCTGAGAAGTCAAGAACTGTTGCTTTTGGACCACCATCGGGGAGCTTGGTGCCATAGAGGTGCCAGCCATCGGTAACAACAGCTTTTACAGTCAATACGCCTTCTTTAGAATTAGTCATCTCGACTGATGAGCGCCATTTGACAGGATTTTGAGCTACGGCCGACATCACAGAGATGATGAGAGCGGTGAGCAAGAATGCAATCTTCTTCATGTTGATTGTGATAATAATAAAGATTTGAAAGAGTATAAAGCCCCGGGGGCACGCAACCCCCGGGTTTTAAAATCATTTAGATAATGCGGCGATAGAAGCTTCGATTGATGCAATCTTAGAGTTTGCATCGGCTTGTTTGCGGCGCTCGGCGTCGACAACTGCGGCGGGAGCGTTTGAAACGAAGCGTTCGTTTGAAAGTTTCTTCTCAACCGATTTGAGGAAGCCTTGATAGTATTCGAGGTCGTGTTTGAGGCGAGCGAGCTCTGCATCTACGTCGATGGTATTTGCAAGAGGCACGTTGAACTCGGTTGTGCCGACCATGAATGTTGCTGCGGCAGCATCTTTTTCGGCGTTGTCAACAATCTTGTCGAGGTTGGCAAGCTTGATGATGATGCTTTGCAATGCGGCGTCAACTTTGTTTGCCACAACGGCGAGAGTGAGCACTTCTTTTTGTGCAATGTTTTTAGCGGCACGCACACCACGCACACCGGTGATAATCTCTTTAGCGAGCTCAACGCCTGCGAGGAGGTCGTTGTCAACAGCGCCGGCTTCGGGCATTGATGCATACATGATTGACTCGTCTTCGGCACGCTCGGCGATGTGTTGCCACAATTCTTCGGTGATGAACGGCATGAAGGGGTGCATCAAGCGAAGTAGAGCGTCGAAGTAGCGGAGAGTTGCGTTGTAAGTTTCGCGGTCGATGGGTTGGCCGTATGCGGGTTTAACCATTTCGAGATACCATGACGAGAATTCGTCGCGCACCAGGCGATAAACAGCCATAAGTGCTTCGCTGATACGGAATTTGTTGAACGAGTCGTTGATCTCGGCAATGGTGGCAGAGAGTTTGGAGTTGAACCATTTGTCGGCGAGTGTAGAGGCCTCGGGACGTGCTGCTTCATCACTAACTTCCCAGCTCTTAACGAGACGGAATGCGTTCCATATTTTGTTGCAGAAGTTGCGGCCTTGTTCGCAAAGCTTATCATCGTAGAGGATATCGTTTCCGGCAGGAGCAGCGAGCATCAAGCCCATGCGCACGCCGTCGGCGCCATAGTTTGCGATAAGGTCGAGGGGGTCGGGCGAATTGCCGAGGCTCTTAGACATTTTGCGGCCGAGAGCATCGCGCACGATGCCGGTGAAGTAAACATTTTTGAAAGGCATTTCGCCAACGTACTCGTAGCCGGCCATAATCATGCGGGCAACCCAAAAGAAGATGATATCCGGACCGGTGACAAGTGTTGCGGTGGGATAGTAATATTTGATTTCTTCGTTGCCGGGGTTGTTGATGCCGTCGAAGAGAGTGATGGGCCACAACCAAGAAGAGAACCAAGTGTCGAGAGCGCCTTCGTCTTGAGTGAGGTCGGCAGCCTGAAGGTTAGCGTTGCCCGATTGGGTGCGAGCCACTTCGAGAGCTTTTTCGGCAGTCTCGGCAACAGCTATCTGCTGCTCGCCGTTAGCGTCGCGATAGTACCATGCGGGGATGCGGTGACCCCACCACAACTGACGGCTGATGCACCAGTCTTGGATGTTTTCGAGCCAAACACGATAGGTGTTTTTATATTTTTCGGGGACAAACTTGATGAGGTTGTCCATAACGGGAGCGAGTGAGATGTCGGCAAAGTGCTTCATGTTGACGAACCATTGCAACGACAAGCGGGGCTCAATGGCAACTTTTGTGCGTTCGCTGAAGCCAACTTTGTTGGTATAGTCTTCAACTTTTTCCATCAAACCGGCAGCGGCAAGGTCTTTGGCGATAGCTTCGCGCACGTCGAAACGGTCGCGACCAACATACATGCCTGCGGCTTCGCTCACGGTGCCGTCTTCGTTGAAGATGTCGATGGTCTCGAGGTTGTGAGTTTTGCCGAGCATATAGTCGTTTTTATCGTGTGCGGGCGTAACTTTCAAGCAACCGGTACCAAATTCGATGTCAACATAGCGGTCCTCGATAACAGGAATTTCGCGGCCAACGAGGGGCACAATGACGCGTTTGCCTTTGAGCCATTCGTTTTTGGGGTCTTTGGGGTTGATGCACATTGCAGTGTCGCCCATGATTGTCTCAGGGCGAGTAGTTGCAACCACGGCATAGCGACCTTCGGGGTCGTTGGCTACGTAATATTTGAGGTAGTAGAGTTTGCTTTGTTCTTCTTCGTAGTACACCTCGTCGTCGCTGATAGCGGTGCGGTTAGCCGGGTCCCAGTTCACCATGCGTAGGCCGCGATAGATGAGGCCTTTGCGATAGAGATCGCAGAACACTTTTGTCACGGCCTCAGAGCGGGGCTCGTCCATGGTGAATGCAGTGCGGTCCCAGTCGCACGAAGCGCCGAGTTTGCGCAATTGTTGAAGGATGATGCCGCCGT
>CAZYNO010000144.1:0-4680 GCA_964648845.1 uncultured Bacteroides sp. | reverse complement strand
AACTCCTATCAAAAGTTTAGGAAACTTCTATTCTATCCGTTGAACTATCGGGGCATTGTTGCCGCGCCATGGCTGTGGTGTGACGGCCAAAGCGAGTGCAAAGTTAGTGTTTATTTTCGAGACAGACAAACGAAACGGAAGCGCACGCCCGATTTTGCATCGGTGTGCCAGGGTGTTATTTCGGATGCACTCCACTCGGTGTGGTCGAGAGCGGGGAAGAATGTGTCGGCACGGTCGCTGTCGCGGGCTTCTATCTCGGTGAGGTTGAGGTCGGTGGCGTAAGGCAGAGCTAAACGATAAATCTCGCCGCCGCCAATCACCATCACTTCGTCAGCGTTTTTGCAGGCATCGAGAGCGCGGTTGAACGAGGGGTAGACTTCGGCGCCTTGCGGTGTGAAGTCGGGGTTGCGGCTTATCACTATGTTGCGTCGGCCGGGGAGCGCTCCTTTGGGTAGCGACTCAAATGTCTTGCGGCCCATGATTATGGGGTGACCCATAGTGATTTGCTTGAAGCGCTTGAGGTCTTCGCTGATATGGTAAAGCATATCGCCGCCCACACCAATGGCAGCGTCGCTTGTCACGGCGGCTATGATTGTAATCTTCATAGATGTATGTTTGGTTATACGCTCACTTTGCCGGCTATGTGGGGATGTGGATTGTAGTCGGTGAGTGTGAAGTCTTCGTATTTAAAGTCGAAAATTGATTTGACGTTAGGGTTGAGAGTCATCTTGGGTAGCGGGCGCGGCTCGCGTTGCAGCTGCAGTTGCACTTGCTCGAGGTGGTTTTTATATATGTGCGTATCACCGAGAGTGTGCACAAATTCGCCGGCTTCGAGCCCTGTCACTTGAGCCATCATCAGCAGAAGCAGTGCGTATGAGGCGATGTTGAACGGCACACCCAAAAATGTGTCGGCTGAGCGCTGATAGAGCTGCAGACTGAGTTTGCCGTTGGCAACGTAGAATTGGAAGAATGCGTGGCATGGAGGCAAGTTCATTTTGTCGAGGTCGGCAACATTCCATGCGCTGACTATGATGCGGCGTGAGTCGGGATTGTTTTTGATGTCGTCGACAGCGCGTTGTATTTGGTCTATAAAACCGCCGTCGTATGTGGGCCATGAGCGCCATTGATAGCCGTAGATGTGGCCCACGTCGCCGTTTTCGTCGGCCCATTCGTTCCAGATGCGTACGCCGTTTTCTTGCAGATATTTCACGTTGGTGTCACCTTTCAAAAACCATAGCAACTCGTGGATGATTGATTTGAGGTGTAGCTTTTTTGTGGTGAGCAACGGAAACCCGTCTGCCATATTGAAGCGCATTTGGTGACCGAAGATGCTTATTGTGCCCGTGCCTGTGCGGTCGGTTTTCTCCACTCCTTCGGTGAGAATGCGATTTAGCAAATCAAGATATTGTTTCATTTTTCAGTTGAAGATGTGTTATGCGGTTTTGTGAGGTTTGACGTTTGTTGTTGCACGTTTGCCAAGCTTGATTGTTGAGCTATTTGTTGCATCAACGGCCACTGCAGACGGTGGCGGCCACTGCGATAGGTGATAGCATTGTTGCTGCACACACTCACGCAGTTGAAGCAAGTGACGCAGCGCGAATTGTCGACTATTGACACTGTCTGTTTTATGCATTCGCCCTTGCACACCTGTTCGCATTTGCCGCAGTGAGTGCATAGGTCGGGGTTTATGTCGAAGTGCATCATCGACACGTGCGACACGGCTCCCAGAGCTGCGCCAAGCGGACAGATAGTGTTGCACAGCAAGCGTCCGTGGCGCCACGACAGCGCTGCCACTATGGCAAAAATCACGGCGGCAGTGAGCCACGCTGCCGAACTCGATGCAATGAATACGCGCACCAAGTGCTCGTAGCAACTGTATGGGTCGAGATAAGTGGTGATGAGGCTCATGCCAAGGCTTGTGCCCTCAACGAATACCAGCAGAGCTATCACGCGCAGATAGGTCTTTGGTCTGATGAAGCTATGCTTGCGTTTGTGACATTTTGCGCCTATCGCCGAGATAACATCTTGCAGCGTGCCAAGCGGGCACATCGTAGAGCAATATATCCTGCCGAAAAACAGAGTCACAGCCGTCCAAAACAGCATCCACACTGCCGACAGTGCCAGTATTGCCGGCACAATTTGCACCGATGCCAGCCATGTGCCGACGGCTTGTGTATAGCCGCCAACATTTAGCGCTGCCAATGTTATTAGCAGCGCCACAGCCACAGATACCGTTATGCGAGCGTAGCGCAATAATTTGTACATGTGGCAAAGATACAAAAAATCTTTTTATTTTTTGCTTTTCATCAATGCGCGTATTGCATATAGCAACACAACGGCATAGCCGATGCATGGCACGATGAATGCTGTTGACATATTTGTGATGTCGGCAACATAGCCCATGGCGAGTGAGCCTACAGCTCCGCCGATAGGTGTCATCATCAAGAATGACGATGCTATCTTTGTTTGTGCACCAAGGCCGCTAACGCAAATTGCAAAAATTGTGGGGAACATGATAGCCTCAAAAGCATAGCAAGCAAACAATCCGGCTTTTGAAATCATGCCGATATTTGCTACTACCAATGCCGAGCCCAGCACAGTCATCACGGCGCAAAATACCAATACGCGTTGAGCTGCGATGCGGCTCATCACCCAACCGCCAACCACGCGGGCAAGCATAAACAAGCCAAGGCCGCCAAACGACAGCACCACGGCAGCGGTTGATGTGCTCATCCACTCGTCGGCAGTGACATAGTTGATGAAGAAACTATTGATAGCTATCTCTGATATTTCGTAGAAGAACAGAGCAGTCACGCCAAGCATAAAGTGGCTGTTTTTGAGCAGAGCTACGATGGTTTTGCCCGGAGTGAGCACCTTCTCGCCTTTGGCGGGAGTGTCGTCAATCTCGGGGAGCTTCACGCGGCAGAATACCAGCGCAATCAGCAGCACTATCACGCCCATGATGGTGTAGGGCAGAGCCACGCTGCCTTCGCCGTCGCTGCCAAACAGCACGGGAGCAACGAGTGCCGGAGCAATGATGCAGCCAAGACCGTTGAACGATTGTGCCAAATTCAGACGACTGGGGCCTGTCGACGGGTCGCCAAGACGTGTGATGTATGGGTTGGCGGCAGTTTCGAGAAATACCAATCCGCAGCCCACAATAAACAGTGAGGCAAGAAAGTAGTTGAACGAGCCTGCGCCTTCGCTGGGTATGAACAGCAACGAGCCGATGGCAAACAGCAGCAAACCGGTCACCACGCCGCGGCGGTAGCCCCAGCGAGTGATGAACAATCCGGCGGGGAGTGCCATCAAAAAGTATCCGAGATAGGTGGTGGCTTGCACGCGTGCCGACTCAACCATCGAGATATTCATGGTCTCTTGGAAGTGCTTGTTGAGCACATCAAGAATTGAGCGGGCAAAGCCCCACATGAAAAATAGTGAAGTGACAAGTATAAACGGGATAATATATTCGCGCTTCACCAATGAACGTGTTTTATTTTCCATTGCAGAAGTTATGTTTTGATTTTCTGTTTTTATTAGCGCAAAAGTACGAAAAATCTTTAGGTTGACAAAAAAAGGCGAGCGACATAATCGCTCGCCTTGAATTATTTCGGCTTATGTGTTAAGCTTTTTGAGCTTTAGCTGCTTTTGCTTTGTTGCGAGAGTCAACGATGTAAGCAACCGGCGAAGCAACGAAGATTGTTGCAAGAGTACCGATAATAACACCGAGAATCATAGCGAACACGAAGCTGCGGATTGAGTCGCCACCGAGGATGAAGATTACTACCAATACCAACAATGTTGACAACGAGGTCATGATTGTACGACCGAGAGTTGAGTTGATTGATTTGTTGATTGTGGTGAAGAAATCTTGTTTCGGATAGAGACCAACGTTTTCACGCACACGGTCGAACACAACCACTGTATCGTTAATCTGATAACCGATAACGGTCAAGATTGCCGCGATAAATGTTTGGTCAACTTCCATTGCGAAGGGAAGAATGCCCCAAAGTGCCGAGTAGAGACCGATGATGGTGAATGCTGTGAATGCTACGGCTGCAAGTGCACCGAACGAGAATGCTACGTTGCGGAAACGTATCAAGATGTAGAGGAACATTGCAAGCATTGCAAGCGATACTGAGATGTATGCGTCTGTGCGCATGTCGTCAGCTACGGTAGGACCAACTTTCTGCGAGCTTACGATGCCGTGGTCAGCGTCGAAGGTTGAGAATTGTTGTTCGCTGATGCCGCCCAACCAGGGGTTGAGTGCTTTGTAGAGTTTATCGGTGATTTCTTTTTCAGTCTCTTTGGTTTCGTTCTTAATCTTATAGTTGGTAGAGATGCGAACTTGGTTAGAGCTTTGGATTGTGATAACCGACACTGTAGCACCGTCAAATTCACCGGCAAGAGCTTGTTGAATTTCTGTGGTGTTTACGGGTTTGTCAAATTTCACAACATAGTTGCGACCACCTGAGAAGTCGATGCCTTGGTTGAGGCCGCGACCCACGAGGCAAGCCGCGAGAGCTACAACAACAATACCTACAACGGTGAACGAAGCTTTGCGTTTGCCGATGAAGTTGATGTGAGCGTTGACAAACATCTTGCGTGAGAGAGAGGTGGCGAAGGTCATATTCTCCATAGTCTTTGTCTTGGCAATCCACAAGAAGAAGAGACGGCTCA
>CAZYNO010000143.1:0-4688 GCA_964648845.1 uncultured Bacteroides sp. | reverse complement strand
GTTTGGTGATTTTTTGATTGGTGATGCACTGTTGATAGATGAGTGCGCGGTCGCGGCGCAGTTGGTTTTCTTCGTGCAGATGTTTAAGTTTTATGGTTAGCACTGCAGCCTTCATTGGGTCGAGTCGGCAGTTCAGTCCTTTATATATATTATGGTATTGTCGGTCGCTGCCGTAGTTGCGCAATGCGCGTATGGTGTCGGCAAGGGCTGCATCGTTAGTCACTACTGCGCCACCGTCGCCGAGAGCACCGATGTTTTTTGTGGGGTAGAAGCTGAATGCTCCTGCGTGGCCGAGTGCGCCTGTGCAGCGCGAGTCGAACAGACCGTCGCACGCAGCCTCGGCACCTATGGCTTGGGCATTGTCTTCAACAACTATGAGGCCGTGCTGCAGCGCTATGCTGCGCAGAGTTTCGTCCCAACATGTGCGACCGTATAGGTGCACCGGCAGTATTGCGCGTGTGCGGCTTGTAAGGGCCGCCTCAATGCGTTTTGTGTCGAGGTTGAGAGTTGTGGGGTCGGGTTCAACAAATACCGGAGTTAGACCGTTGTCGGTGACTGCGAGCACAGAGGCCACGTATGTGTTTGCGGGCACTATCACCTCGTCGCCTTTATGCAGTTTGCCAAGCTCGATGTATGCTCGAAATATGAGGCGCAATGCGTCGAGGCCGTTTGTGCAACCCACGGCGTGCGGGGCGTGCATAGTTGTGGCGAGAGTTTGCTCAAAAGTTGTCAGTTCGGGGCCGCCGATGTAGTATCCGCTGTCGAGCACTCGAAGCAGTGCTGTGGCAATTTCGTCGCGATAGGGGGCGTTTACGTCGGCAAGATGAGAGAATGGGTATTTGATTTGATTGGACACGGTTATAACTCGCGTTTTGTTGTTTTTGATAATTTGATAAATTCGTCGTAGTCGCGCACGTAGTCGGCTTCGTCGTACTTTATGTTGGTGAGCACCATGCACACCGAGCCCGAAGAGAAATTGTCCATGGTGCGCCAATATCCGGGTGGAATTAGCAGGCCTTTGTAGGGGCGATTGAGCGTGTGCCGGCGTTTTTCGTATCCGTTGTCGAGCACCACGTCGAAGCTTCCGGCCACGGCGATGAGCAGCTGCCAGGCATCGTAGTGAGAGTGTCCTCCGCGCTCGCTGTCGGCGGGCACGTCGTAGAGGTAGAACACACGGTTTATGTCGAACGGAATAATGCCGTTGCTCTCTATGTATGATAGGTTGCCGCGCGGGTCGGTAACTTTGGGAATGTCAATGATTATTGGTTTAGTTGAGTTTTCCATTTGCAAGATGCATTAAGTATTGTCCGTAATCGTTTGATAGCATAGGTTTGGCGAGTTCGCGCAGTTGGTCGGCAGTGATAAACTTGCGGCGGTAGGCAATCTCTTCGAGCGCAGCTATTTTTAGGCCTTGGCGCTTTTGTATTGCTTGCACAAAGTTTGCGGCTTCCATCAGCGAGTCGACGGTGCCGGTGTCGAGCCACGCAAATCCGCGGCCAAAGCACTGCACGCGCAGTGAGCCTTGTTGCAGGTAGTGCATGTTAACCGATGTTATCTCGAGTTCGCCGCGAGCCGATGGCTTGATGTTTGCTGCCACGTTTACCACGTTGTTGGGGTAGAAGTATAGTCCCACAACGGCTTTGTCGCTTTCGGGCTGTTTTGGCTTTTCGACGATGTTTGTGGGCAAGCCTTCGTCGTTGAGTGTCACCACGCCAAAGCGCTCGGGGTCGGTGACGGGATATCCAAACACTGTGGCTAGGCCTTGTTTGGCGTCGGCCACGGCTTTGTGCATCATGCCCGAGAAGCCTTGTCCGTAGAAGATGTTGTCGCCAAGCACCAAACAAACGTCGTCGTCGCCTATAAAGTCGCGGCCGAGGATGAATGCTTGTGCGAGCCCCTCGGGACGCGGTTGCTCAACGTACGAGAAATTTACGCCTAATTTGTTGCCGTTGCCGAGCAGTCGGCGATACATTGGCAGGTCGTCGGGCGTAGAAATGATGAGTATATCTTTAATTCCGGCGAGCATCAATACCGACACCGGATAAAATATCATGGGTTTGTCGTAAACCGGTATCAGCTGTTTGGAAATACCTAATGTCATGGGATACAGACGAGTTCCGGCGCCTCCGGCTAAAACTATTCCTTTCATTGTTGTGGTCGATTTAACGGTTTTCGTACATGCGTTTGTAGTATTCGCGATATTGTCCCGAGGTCACCGAGCGAGTCCAGTCGCGGTTAGCGAGATACCAAGCCACGGTTTTGCGTATGCCTTCGCTGAATGGTGTGACGGGATACCAGCCGAGTTGGTCGGCGATTTTGTCGGGGCAGATGGCGTAGCGCATATCGTGTCCGGCACGGTCTTTGACAAAAGTGACAAGGTCGTGGCGCGGGGTGGTGTCGGTGAGTTCGGCAACAATGTCGATAACTTCGTGCACGATGTCGATGTTTTGTTTCTCGTTGAAGCCGCCGATGTTGTAAATCTCGCCCACCGTGCCGTTGCGCAACACAGCGTCGATGGCGCTGCAGTGGTCGTCAACAAACAGCCAGTCGCGCACGTTGAGACCTTTGCCGTAAACGGGGATGTTGCGGCCTTCGAGTATATTGTTTATGAGCAGAGGTATCAGTTTTTCGGGGAACTGATAGGGCCCGTAGTTGTTTGAGCAGCGTGTGATGTTTACGGGCATGCCGTATGTGTGGGCATAAGCCATCACGAGCATATCGGCGCTTGCTTTTGCTGCCGAATATGGCGAGCGCGGCGACAGCGGCGTTGTCTCAACAAAAAATCCGTCGCCGTATGCTGCGGGCACGTCTTTGCGCTTGGCAGTGACGGCTGCGGCGTGCTGCGAGAGTTGCAGCGGACGGGGTGTGTCGAAGTCGCGCGACAGCGAGCCATATACCTCGTCGGTGCTGATTTGCAGAAAGCGCTTGCCGGCAGTCCACTCGCCGTTGTCGCGGCGCCATGCACGGCGTGCGGCGTCAAGTAGCGATTGAGTGCCTAATATGTTGGTTTCTAAAAATATGCGAGGATTAGTGATAGAGCGGTCAACATGGCTTTCGGCGGCAAAATTGACCACAAAATCGGGATTGAATTCGGCGAAAATATTTTCGACAATGTTGGTGTCGTTGATGTCGCCGTGCACAAAATTGACGTTATCGCGTTTAATGTCGTCAGAAATGCTCATCAGATTTCCGGCATAGGTCAGAGCGTCGAGCACAACAATTTGCACCTCGTCGTTATATTTATTAAGAAGATATTTGACGAAGTTGGCACCGATAAATCCGGCGCCACCGGTGACAAGGTATTTAGTGTTGTTTAGGTTAGGCATGCGCTTATAAGTTTACTTAATCAATGCAAACATACAACAAAAAAATGAGATACACAAAAAATGCGTGGTGATAAGTGGCGATATAGCGGCATAGGTGGTTGATAGATAGCAGTTTTATGCGATGTATCGGCAATGATGCATGGTGCGTGCCAAAAAAAATGCGTCGGCGACAAAAATTTTATAGCAATTACGCCGTTTAAGATGTTATTTTTTTGTAAATTTGCACGATATAATCACTGAATAATTACTTTCAAAAAATCGGTCTATGTCAGAATCAAAATCTATCAAAACAGCACTTATTTCTGTTTTTTACAAAGATGGTCTCGAAGAAATACTACAAAAGTTGAACGCAGATGGCGTAAAGTTCTTGTCGACAGGCGGCACCAGAGCTTTTATCGAAGGCTTGGGCTACGAATGTATGGCAGTTGAAGATCTCACCGGTTACCCCTCAATCTTGGGCGGACGCGTGAAAACTTTGCACCCGAAAGTGTTTGGCGGCATCCTCAACCGTCGCGATAACGAAACTGACCGCAGTCAGACCGCACAATACGAAATTATGGATATCGACTTGGTGATTGTTGACCTCTATCCCTTCACCGAAACCGTTCGCTCAGGCGCTTCGCAAGCCGATATCATCGAGAAAATTGACATAGGTGGCATCTCGCTGATACGTGCAGCAGCCAAAAACTACAACGATGTGGTGATTGTTGCTTCAAAAAATCAGTATGCAGCGCTCAACAAAGTGCTCAGCGAGCAAGGCGCCAACACCACACTCGACCAACGTTGTTGGTTCGCCAAAGAAGCATTTGCAGTGTCGAGCGAATACGACAGTGCAATCTTCGGCTACTTCGACAGCACTTTCGAGCAACCCTCGGCTCTTCGCCTTGCCGTTGACGGCGTGAAGCCCATGCGCTATGGCGAAAATCCTCACCAAAAAGGATACTTCTACGGCAATCTCGACGAGATGTTCACTCAGTTGCACGGCAAAGAAATTTCGTACAACAACCTTGGCGACATCGACGCAGCAACAGCTCTCATCGCCGAGTTTGAAGGCGACACCACATTTGCCATCCTCAAACACAACAACGCTTGCGGCTTGGCTTCGCGCCCCGTGCTCGTTGATGCTTGGAAGGCAGCTCTCGCCGGCGACCCCGTTTCAGCTTTCGGTGGCGTGCTTGTCACAAATGCCGAAGTTGATGCCGAGACAGCAGCCGAAATCAACAAGATTTTCTTCGAAGTGATTATAGCTCCCGCCTACAGTAAAGAGGCACTTGAAATTCTTGAGCAAAAGAAAAACCGCATCATCCTGGTGCAAAAACAAGCAAACCGCACAGAGGTGTCGGTGCGCACAGCTCTCAACGG
>CAZYNO010000142.1:0-4856 GCA_964648845.1 uncultured Bacteroides sp. | reverse complement strand
ACTTGCGAGCCGCCCCAAGCGCCTCCGGGCACCTCGTCGCCGCCGATGTGTATGCCCAGCAGATGCACGCCGGCTTCGGCATACATTTTCACTATTTCGTCAATGACTTTGCTCATGAATTTGTACGGGCCGGGCAGTGCGGGGTTCATCACACAGTCGTGATATGCTTGTGCCGAGGTGTATTTTGATGTGTCGCCGTCGTGTATGAGGCGATAGGTGTCGTCGCCGTTGCGGTGACGCACTTCCATGGCTTTGATGGCTGCGCGGGCATGTCCGGGCGACTCAACCTCGGGCAGCACCTCTATGCCAAGCTTTTTGGCAAGACGCAGAAATTGCACAAATTCGCCGCGAGTCCAATATCCGTTGGCGCTGTTGCCTTTGGTGTCGGGGTTGCCGTCGCCGGCGTAGATCTGATAGAGGTGGTCGTTTTCGCCGTTCTCCGAATATCCGCGGCGCGAAGCCATGTCGGTGAGTTCGGGCAAACCGGGTATTTCAAGACGCCAAGCCTCGTCATCGCTGAAGTGGAAGTGCAAGCGGTTGAAGCCGTTGGTCACCATCACGCCCAGCAAATTTTCCATTGTTTCGGGAGTCTGATAGTTGCGCGAGATGTCAATGTGAATGCCGCGCCATTGCATGTCGGGCCAGTCTTCAATCACGGCGTTGGGCACTTTGCGGCCTTTATATTTGTCGAACACTTTGCCGTACAGACGCAAAGCCACGGCGAATGCGCGGTCTTTGCGGCACTCGATGGTGAATTTGCCGTCTTGCACCGTAGCGCGGAAGTATTCGGGGTTTTCGGGATTGATAAAGTTAAATTGCGGCTCACCAAGCAAGGCTTCGCCTCCGGTGAGTGTCACCTTCTTAAACGACGGTATGATGTCGTAGATGCCGGGAGCCCAGTCGGTTTTGAGGCTCTCGTTGAAGTCGTAAACTTGCGGGCCGTAGGGCATGCCGTCTGATTTGGCTGTGCTCCACTGCTTGCGCTCAGTGAACGGCATGCGCAGATACGACACCGGACTTGTGGTGCCGTCGAAGTTCACGCGGTGAAAGCCGTCGGGAGCAAAATAGCATTTATAGAGAGTGCCGGCTGTGCGCAAGTCGATGACTATTGAGTCGGCTTGTGAGCTGAGACGCGGTGAGGCTATATAGTAGTATCCGGGGAAGATTTCGCGCAGCGTGTCTGCCGGATTGGTGGGCTTTGCATTGAATGCGAATGAGTTGTTAAAAGCAAGGCGCTTGAAATTTAAGTCGCCCTTCACGGTGATGCGTTGCACAAAGTAGTCGCCGCCGTTGTCTGTGGCATTGCCGAGGGTAGTCCATACTACCGATGTGGCGGGAGCTTGAGCGGATGCGGCAAGGGCTGTGGCTCCGAGAAATGCCAGTAGGGTTTTCTTTATCATGATACCTTAATTAGTTTTTAAGATTATTATAATAAACAAAGATACGATAAAAAATGATATTATCGCCATCCTCTGTGGTGAAAAGTGCACTCTTAGTGCTTGCTGCGATAGGCGTTGATGCGCTGCTTGATGTTTTTGCGCAGACATTCGCTGTACACCCACGGCTCTATGCCGTGATAGTCGCCAACGTTGAGCACGTCGAGTATGTTGGGCAGATAGCTGCCGTCAAACCCTTTTAGCACAAGCACTTTGTGGTCGGTGTCGACGGTCACGGTGATGGTGTCGTTGAGCGTGGCGGGAGTGGCATCTGTGCGCCAATTCACGGGGTTGATGCACATTGTGTTGGGCGCGCTCACTACGGGCTTGATATATTTCACGTCCGACACCGAATTGTAACAAATTATCACTCCTGTGTCAGTTGAGTCGGCGGCTGCGGTGAGCCACGGAGCTTTGGCAACGTCGTCGGGCGTCACTTTATAGCCGAGCACGTAGGCGGCAATCATGCGGCTGCGCACATCTTCGGGCATCACCTTCATCAATTCTACCACCGATTTGCCGCCTTGGCTAAATCCGGCAAGTATGAACGGACGATTGTTGTTGTGGTGCGAGAGAAAGTAGTTGAAAGCGTTTTGCACGTCGACAAACGACACGTCGTTGTAGCGACGGCTGATGGTGTCTTCGTTGAGTGTGGCCCACGAGTCGAGAGTGATGTGGCGATAGAAGGGCGCGTAAAAGTTGTTGCCCTCAGCCATATAGTCGGCCACATTCGACTGCTCAATATACATGTCGGCGCGGTGCTGCACGTTCCACACATCGGCATAGTGGCTAACAATGTTGTCGGCGGTTTCCCAGTCAAACTCCCAGGTTGAGGCTATGTAGAACACATCGGCGCCGTTGCCTGTTGAGTCGTTGAGCCGATTGCTCCACATCAGTGCATTGTTGTAGTCGGGTTGGGCCGGCACATATTGCGCCGGTTTTTCAATAATATCATCGCTCGAGCACGATAGCGACACCATTGGCACCAACATTGTGGCGCACACCACTATAGGCATTAGTCGCTGCATCGCTGTAAGTCTTTTTTTCATTGTATTTTATTGATTTATTATATCCGCTAAATTACGCATTTTTTTCCTTTTAGCCAAATCCGACAGCCAAGGCACAAAAAAATCGTATAAGCCTCGAGCGAGGCCTATACGATTTGTTATTTTTGTGGAGTGATGCCGCCGATTTAGAGGGCTATCAATTCTTCAATTTTTTCTTTGAGAGTTTCGCGAGTTTGTGAGCCTGCGAGACGGATTTTGGTTTTTTCACCGTTTTTGAAGAATAAGAAGGTTGGAATTGACATGATGCGGTTGGCGGTTGCAAAGTCGCTCTCGTCGTCGCAGTTGTATTTGCCGATAACCACGCGTCCTTCATATTCGTTAGCGAGGTCTTCAACGATGGGCGACATAGCGCAGCAAGGTCCACACCATGTAGCCCAGAAGTCTACTACTACGGGCTTTCCGCCGGCGATAATTTCGTCAATGTTTTGGTCAGTAAAGTTTGTAGCCATTTTCTTTTAAGTAGATTTTGATTGTAATATGGTAATGTATATATAATCTTATGCTGATGTGGGCACGGTCTCAACGTTAAATTCAATCTCCATGTTGCGCAGCAAATTGATGAGAGAGCGGTTGATGGGGATGCGTTTTGCGGCCGTGAGTTTTATCGAACGATTGATTTCGGGGTCAAAGATACGCAAATATAATGAACCTAAGTCATCTTTTGACGAATTTATTTGATCTTTTATCAATTCGAGCACTTCGCTTCGGGCGTGTTCGGGCGTGAGCGAGATGGTTATTCCTCTGATTAACTTGCCTTTAAGCTCGGCGAGCGGCCGAATGTTAATAACATCAAACGACAGGTCTGAGTCGCGGAAGCGTCGACGCCATTTGCAGGTCACAAGCACCGGAGTCATCGGTATGCCGTAGCGGCCGAGGTTGAACACGTTTTCGCCAAACAGGCGCAACTCGGTCGAGCCGGTCTCGTCTTCAATCTTCATGATGCCAAAGGTGCCGCCTTTGCGCGTGGGGCGTGTTTCGTACAATGCCACCATGCCGCCGAATGTCACTTCAACATCTTCGGCAGGCTCAATGTCTGAGAGCCCTTTGATGGTTGTCTTTGTTGCGTAGTTCAACTCCATGAAATACGGGTCGAGCGGGTGGGCCGACAGATACATGCCCACAAGGTCGCGTTCTTTGCTCAGTCGCTCAATGTCGGGCCATGCCTTGGCGGGCTTGATGGGCGGACGCGCCTCGGCGTTGAGGTCTATGCCGCAGTCGTCAAAGCTGAAGAGCGAGGCTGTTTGCTCGGCTTGGTTTTGCTGATAACGCTGGCCGTAGCGCAAAAGTTGTTCCGAAAATGTTTCGCCGCGCGTATTTTCTTCAAAAAAGTCTTCGCGCTTGATGCCGCTGAAGCAGTCGAAAGCTCCGGCCATGGCAAGGTTGTCGAAGGTGCGACGGTTGACCACGCCGGCTGGCACGCGCTCAACAAAGTCGTAGATGTCTTTAAACGGCTCTTTGCCGCGGGCTGCGATAATATCGCGCACCACGTTGCCGCCCACGCCTTTGATTGCCGACAGTCCGAAACGTATGTCGCCTTTTTTGTTGACACCAAACGAGCCGAACGACTCGTTGACGTCGGGACCAAGCACCTGTATCTTCATGGCACGACATTCGTCCATAAAGTTCGACAGCTTGGCTATATCGTTGAGGTTGCGGCTGAGCACCGCAGCCATATATTCCGACGGATAGTTTGCCTTGAGATATGCGGTCTGAAATGCCACCCAGCTATAGCATGTGGCGTGACTTTTGTTGAATGCATACGAGGCAAATTTTTCCCATTCTTTCCAGATTTTTTCAAGCACCTTGGGGTCGTGGCCGCGCTCTTGTCCGCCGGCCATAAATTTGCCCTTGAGGTGGTTCATCTTTTCGATGAGCTTTTTACCCATAGCCTTACGCAGTGTGTCGCTCTCGCCGCGGGTGAAGCCGGCAAGCAATCGCGACAGCAACATCACCTGCTCTTGGTAGACGGTGATGCCGTAGGTGTCTTTAAGATACTTCTCCATTTCGGGTATATCGTAGACAATGGGGCTTACGCCTTGTTTACGCTTGATAAACTCGGGGATGAAGTCCATAGGGCCCGGACGATAGAGGGCGTTCATGGCTATGAGGTCTTCGAATGTTGAAGGCTTGAGGTCGCGCAGATATTTCTGCATACCGGCACTTTCAAACTGGAATGTGCCGATTGTGCGCCCCTCGCAATATAGCTGATATGTTTTGGGGTCGTCGATGGGTATCTTTTCGAGGTCGAGGTCTATGCCGCGCGTGAGCTTGATGTTGTTCACGGCTTCTTTGAGTATCGACAGTGTTTTCAGTCCCAAGAAGTCCATCTTGATAAGGCCGGTTTCTTCAATCA
>CAZYNO010000141.1:0-4865 GCA_964648845.1 uncultured Bacteroides sp. | reverse complement strand
ATTTACAGCCCGCTCCTCGGCATAAAATATCAAACTCGAAAAATATACTACAGCCACCAGCAATATGATGTAAACCATAAACACGCCCTTTATGCGGTCAACGTGTTGGCGCATCACAAGCACCACCGCCAGGTCGGCCAAAAGTATCATGCAGATGCCCAATTGCATGCGCAGGTTTGTGCTGCTGTGTCCGGCAGCGCTGATGGTGTCGCACGAAATAAGAACTATTAATATCAGTGTCGCTGACAGCGCTATGATATGAAACGCCGAGAGCCGTTGAGGTTTATGATGTGTGCTCATGATTGATATCCTTGAAGTAGTTTTTGCAGTCGTTGTCTCGCGAAAAATATGCGGCTTTTCACCGTGCCGAGCGGCAATTGCATCTCATCGGCAATCTCGGCATACTTATATCCTGCCACATGCATCGAAAACGGTATGCGATATTCATCGCTAAATGAATTGATGACGCGCGTAATTTCAAGCACCGACACCGAGCCGTCGGGCGTGTCGAACCCCGAATTTTGCGGCTGATTGAGATGGAAAAGATCGTCGGTGTGATCAAATACCGTAGCCGTGCGCACTATGCGCCGATAATTGTTGATGAAAATATTGCGCATAATGGTGAACGCCCAGCCCTTAAAATTGATATTGTCAACATATTTGTCGGCATTGTCGAGCACTTTGAGCGTGGTGTCTTGCAGCAAATCGTAGGCATCATCGCGGTTTGAAGTGAGCATGTATGCAAAACTCAGCAGGTTGCCCTGTATCGACATAAGTTTCGCCTGAAATACAGCGTTTTCCATAATAGTTTATTCGTGTGTGAATAATAGGTTTAGGTTTTTATAATTTTGCAGTTTACGCTCTTAACAATCAAGTTGCACAATTGTTCACTGCTATGCAAATTTTTTTGTTAGCGCACTTCGCTCTTTATCTTTTCACACTTTATGCGTACCTTTGCACTAAATTTACCTCATATATTAAATGAATTTGACTCCAACAATATATCCCGGCTCGTTAGAGCACAAAATTGGTTTCGACGGTGTGCGCCGTCTCATTAGCGAAAATTGCAAATCGTCGCTCGGCGCTGCGTTGGTAGCTGATATGAAATTTTCTACCGACTTCAGCCTCGTCTCAACGCTGTTGCACCAAACCAACGAAATGATGCACATCGCTCAGTCTGACACGCCGCTGCTACTCAACGATATTGTCGATGCCACTTCATGGCTCAAAGGCGCATCGGTTGAAGGCGCTTTCATCGACACTCGCGAGCTCGCTCAACTGCGCGCATCGCTTGCCACTGTTGCTGCTATTGTCAGCTTTTTTCAGCACAACATCAACGATGCCGGCGAGTCTACCTATCCGCATCTTGCCGCTTTGGCCGAAAAGCTTGATGCCGCTCCTGAGGTTGTACGCGCAATAAATAATGTTATCGACCGCACCGGTGAGGTGAAAGACAACGCTTCGCCCGAACTCAAAGAGATACGTTCGCAACTATCAACCATTGGCGCACGCATCAGCGCTGCCATGCGTCGCGTGGTGAGCAACGGCATACGCGACGGATATCTCGAGCCAGACGCCACGCCGACTATGCGCGATGGCCGCTTGGTGGTGCCCGTAGCCCCTATGAACAAGCGACGCATCAACGGCATTGTGCACGATGAGTCGGCTTCGGGCAAAACCTACTTCATTGAGCCTGCCGAGGTGGTTGAGCTAAACAACCGTCAGCGTGAACTCGAAATTGAAGAACGCCGCGAAATTGTGCGCATACTCATCTCTGTGGCAAACATAATCCGTCCGTACATTCCAAACCTTATATGCACTTACGACACTCTCGGCGAGTTCGACTTCATAAATGCAAAGGCTAAATTTGCCATCGACACAAACGCTTCTCTGCCTCACCTGTCGCATAAAACCGACATTGAGTGGTATAGCGCACGTCACCCCATACTCCAACTCTCGCTCGAACGCCACAACCGCATGATTGTGCCCCTCGAGATAAAATTGCAGCACGACAAGCGCATACTTGTCATTTCCGGCCCTAATGCCGGCGGTAAGTCAGTGACCCTCAAAACTGTTGGCATTGTGCAATACATGATGCAATGCGGTGTGTTGCCCACCGTTTATGAAAATTCGCGCATGGGCATGTTCTCCGGCATTTTTGCCGATATTGGCGACGACCAGTCTCTTGAGGACGACCTCTCAACTTATAGCTCGCATCTGAGCAACATGAAATATTTTTTGGCGCACGGCAACAAGACGTCGCTCATACTCATCGACGAGTTTGGCACAGGCACTGAGCCACAAATCGGCGGCGCCATTGCCCAAGCGTTGCTCGTGCAGTTTAATGCCAAAGGCATGTGGGGCGTCATCACCACGCACTATCAAAATCTTAAAACCCTTGCCGACGAAACCGAAGGCCTCGTAAATGGCTCTATGCTCTACGACCGACAACTCATGCAGCCGCTATTCAAGTTGTCTATCGGACACCCCGGCAGTTCGTTTGCTATTGAGATAGCGCGCAAAATCGGCCTCCCCGACGACATTATCAATGCTGCAAAAGATATTGTGGGTAGCGACTACATAAATCTAGACAAATATTTGCTCGACATCACTCGCGACAAACGATATTGGGAAAACAAACGTCAGCAAGTGCGTCAGCGCGAAAAGCATCTTGAGCAAGTGATTGAACGTTACGAAAACGATGCTGAAAATCTTCGCGCAAATCGCCGCTCTATCATTGAAGATGCGCGTCAGCAAGCAGAGCAAATCATCGCCAAAAGTAATGCCTCGATTGAGCGTACTATCCACGATATCCGCAAAGCTCAGGCCGAAAAAGAAGCCACTGCCGAGGCGCGCAGACGTTTGGCTGATGACCGCAAAGCCTTTGGCGACGAAAATCCGGCGGCTGAGGCAGAGCATCCGTTGCTTAAGCGTGCTCCCAAGCCCAAGAAGAAAAAGGAAGTGAAGCCTGTTGCCGAAAAACATGTTGTGGCTGTAGGCGAAAATGTGCTCCTCGACAACGCCGGACAACCGGGCACCGTGCTCGAAATTTCAGGCAAGAAAGCCCTTGTTGCTTTCGGCGCGATGAAAATCACCGTGCCTGTCGACCGTCTCACACACACCATACGCAAGGCTACGCAAACGCCAAAGGCCGCATCGTTTATCAGCGCCTCGACCACAAACACCATGCGCGACCGTCAGCTCAACTTCAATCCCGACATTGATGTGCGCGGCATGCGTGCCGACGAGGCAACTCAAGCTGTCACATACTTCCTTGACGACGCTTTGCAATTCAACATACCGCGCGTGCGCATTCTTCACGGCACAGGCACCGGCGCTTTGCGCATGTCTCTGCGCAAATATCTCGACACTGTGCCCGGTGTGCGCAGCTATCGCGACGAGGATGTGCGCTTTGGTGGCGCCGGCATCACCGTCGTTGAGCTATAAGCAAAAAATTTTACACACAGTAGTGAACAAATAAGAAGTGTGGGTGTTATACTTGTAAAACACTCACACTTCTTTCACTTATTATTATGAAATACATTAAGCCGCAGTTGCCTTACGACGATGGCGACTTGTCTCCCGCTATCAGCGAACAAACAGTCAAATTCCACTATGGCAAACACCTGCAGTACTACATTGACAATCTAAATAACCTGATTAAAAATACAAAGTATGAAGCGATGAGTCTTGAAGAGGTTATTATGCAAGCCGACGGAAGCTTGTTTAATAATGCATCGCAGGCCTGGAACCATATCTTTTATTTTTTCTCATTCAGCCCCGAAGGTGGTGGAGAGCCAACAGGCGATTTGCGCTTGGCTATTGAGCGCGATTTTGGCTCGTTTGCTAATTTCCAAACAGCATTTATTGATGCCGGATCCGCTATCTTTGGCTCGGGTTGGGTTTGGCTCTCGAGCGACGTTAACCGCAAGCTCCATATCACTCAAAGCTCAAATGCCCAAAACCCTCTGACCGACGGACTACTCCCGTTGCTGACTTTCGACGTGTGGGAGCACGCCTACTACCTCGATTTCCAAAATCGTCGCAAAGACGCTCTCCTCGCTCTATGGCAGATTGTCGACTGGAAAGTTATTGAAAACAGATACTGACTAAAGTTATTAGCATAATGTGATGAATTGAAATTGAGGAACTTGCGAAAGCTCCTCTCTTTCTTTTTTTGGCTTAGAAAAAATGCTCACCGGCAACGTGTCGATGAGCATTTGTTTTCTTTATCGTTAAAATATCAGCGTTGTGATATATTATTTGAAACTTACTTTGTAGGTCGTGCCGTTTACACGCACCAAGTTGATACCGCCGGTGAGCTTTTCGCCGGGCACAGACAACTCGCCGCTACCGGTTGCCGAAAATACTTGCACGCCGGCTGTTGTGTAGACTTGCACTGTCGAATTTTCCGGAAGATTGTAGAAGTTGATGCCCGAAGCTGTGATTTCCATCTTCAGATCGCTTGTCTCGAGCTCGTTCACACCACTGGTCTCGATGAAGTCGAAACTCTTTATCTCATCTCTCGAGATTGAAACATTGGTGCGCGAAGATAGAAACACCATGTCGTCGGTGGTGAACTTTGCAACAATATCATCATAGAGATATATCTGGGTGTTATCGCCTGACGCCAAGTTTACAACTATGGTATTCTTCTCGGCGTTTGCAGCTATGCAGGTAAGAGTCAACAAAGCTGAAGCTATAATGGCTTTTTTGAAAATCATGATTGTTTATTAGATCAATTATTTTAGTTGTTTATTGTATTTCTATTTTATATTGCAAAATTATATTTTTATTGAGTCTTGACGTAAAATATTCTGTTAATAAATGCTAATCCAATGACATTCTGTAAAAGAAAAACGAAT
>CAZYNO010000140.1:0-4876 GCA_964648845.1 uncultured Bacteroides sp. | reverse complement strand
TTCGCTATCGAACTCGACATCAACGGCGAAAAGAAAATGGCAGTGCTCAAAGATATCCAATTCCACCCCGTAAAAGACAGCATCCTCCACATCGACCTTCTCGAAGTTAACGACACTAAACCCGTTGTTATTGAGGTACCCGTTCGTTTGGTAGGTCACGCTGAAGGTGTTAAAGCCGGTGGTAAACTCAGCTTGTCAATGAAGAAACTCAAAGTTAAAGCTGTTTACAGCCAAGTTCCCGAAAACTTGGTAATCAACGTAGACAACCTTGGTCTTGGCAAAACAATGCAAGTTGGTGACCTCAACTTCGAAGGTCTCGAACTCGTTAACGCTAAGAACGCTGTTGTATGCGCTGTACAACTCACTCGTGCCGCTCGCGGTGCTGCTCAAGCTGCTGCAGCTGCAAAATAATTTGTTAAAAGATAACGAATGAAATATCTTATTGTTGGGCTGGGCAATATCGGCGACGAATATCGCAATACACGCCACAACATAGGTTTTAAAATATTGGATGCCTTTGCTGAGGCATCCAATATTAGTTTTGAGACCGAACGTTATGGTGATGTTGCGCGCATGCGTCTGAAAAACAAACAATTGATATTGCTTAAGCCGTCTACATACATGAACCTCAGCGGCAATGCCGTGCGCTATTGGAAAGACAAAGAGAATATCGACATCGCCAACATTCTTGTGCTTGTTGACGACCTCGCCCTACCCTTTGGAGCAATACGCATAAAGCCGTCGGGCAGCGATGCCGGCCACAACGGGTTGAAGAACATAGCTCAGATGCTTGGCACACAGAGCTATGCACGTTTGCGTTTTGGCATAGGCAATGACTTCCCCAAAGGCACACAAATTGACTATGTGCTCGGCAATTTCACGCTTGACCAACGCCAAATGCTGCCCACCCGTATTAATGTGGCAATTGAGGCAATGAAAGAGACTGTGCTGGCCGGCATACAGACCGCAATGTGCAACTATAACAACAAGTAAACGTCATGGCTGACGATCAACGAATTGATAAATGGCTGTGGGCAATGCGCGTGTATAAGACTCGCACTATTGCCACCGAGGAGTGCAAGAAAGGACGTGTGAGCCTCGGCGCAGGCGACGGTGTGATAGTGAAGCCGTCGCGCACTATCAAGGTTGGCGACATAATAAATGTGCGCAAGCCGCCTATTCAGTACACATTCAAAGTGCTGAAGCTCGCAGCAAATCGTCTTGGCGCAAAATTAGTGCCGGAATATCTTGAAAATCTCACGCCACAAGAACAATACGACATGCTCGATGTGGTGCGCATCTCGGGCTTTGTTGACCGGCGCAAGGGGCTCGGACGCCCCACTAAGCGTGAAGGTCGCGAGCTGAGCAAGTTCACCTCCGAGGCCTTCGAAAACGATTGGTTCCTCGACTGGGATGACGATGACGATAATGAATAGCCCAATTAGCCTGATGAGACTAATTGGGCTAATTATTATCGTAAAAATAAAGAAGTATCAATTACATGAAGAGGATGGCGAGGTGATAGGTTGCGAGTGAGCAGAGCCAGGCGACGGCAGTGTTGTAGACAACAGAGAATGCGCCATATTTCCAGCTGCCTGTTTCGCGGATTATTGCTGTCACTGTGGCTATGCAAGGGCAGTAAAGCAATACGAACACCATGAACGATAGCGCCGAGGCCCAATTGAAGTCGGGCAATCCGGTTGCAGAATCGGGAGCAGAAAGGCGTGCTCCGAGCGAGGCATCGTTGGCATCCTCGTCGTTAGCGTAAAGCACGCCAAGTGTTGAAACGACGATTTCTTTTGCGGGCACTCCGGCAAGAGCGGCAACTGATGCACGCCAGTGGAAGCCGAGGGGCTGCATAATCGGATTGATGATTTTACCTGCCATTTCGAGGTATGAGTCTTGCGCCGGATTTATTTTCGAGCTATCTACGTGCTCGGTAGTTTTTGCTTCAGCCACGAGATTTGCTTCGCCGTGATGCGGGAAGTAGTTTAGAGCCCATACGATTATTGCGGCAACAAGAATTATACCACCCATTTTGCGGAGATATTGCTCGCCTTTGTTCCACATGTGGTGTAGCGACGATTTGAATGTCGGGAGGCGATAAGGCGGCAACTCCATAACAAACGGTGTTTCATCTTTTTTGAAGATGAATTTGCGAAGCATTCGAGCCGTAATCAGAGCAACAAGTATGCCGAGGAAATATAGCCCTGTGAAAGCTATTGCTGCATGCTGCGGGAAGAATGTGCCGACGAGCAGAATATATATAGGCACGCGCGCAGAGCACGACATGAAGGGGTTGATAAGTATTGTTATCAATCGGCTTGAATGGCTTTCGATGGTGCGGCTTGCCATGACAGCGGGGACGTTGCAGCCAAAGCCCATGATAAGAGGTATAAACGATTTGCCGTGCAGTCCCATGCGGTGCATGATGCGGTCCATTATGAATGCAGCACGAGCCATATAACCGGAGTCCTCCATAAATGATATGCAGAAGTACAATATCATGATGTTTGGCAGGAACACTATCACACCACCAACACCACCAAGCACGCCGTCGGCAATAAGGTCTTTAAGCGGGCCTTCAGGCATGTGGTTTTGCACGAGGGCTGCAAGAGCATCAACTCCGGCTTGTATCCAGTCCATTGGATATTGGCCGAGTGAGAAAGTAAGCCAGAAGGTAAGGAACATCACTAAGAAGAATAGCGGGAAGCCGAACAGCTTGTTTGTCACCCAGGCGTCAATAAGGCTTGTTGGGGTGACGCGTTTCACTTCGTTTTTGGCCATAGTCTCGGCAAGAGCACCCTCAATGAAGCCATATTTTTCGGCTGCAATAATTTCGTTAACATCCTCAACCATTACGGTTTTAAGACGCGATATAGATTTATCACGAAGTTCAATCAGAGACTTTCCGTTAGGTTTGTCTTGCACAAAGCGCACAGTCTCGGGGTCGTTTTCGAGCAGCTTTATAGCCATATAGCGAGGAGAAATGTGGTGTGCGGTGTCGCCATCTTTTTTTATGGCGTCCTTAAGCACAGTCACAGCGCTCTCCAATTCATTGCCAAGATGCACGTGTATGTGTCGCACTGACTGATTTTTGCCTTCAAACACGTCGATAACGGTGTCGAACAATTCGTCGAGGCCGTCGCCATGTTTTGAAACCGTAGGCACAATTGGCACACCAATCATGTCGCCCAACAGTTTGTAGTCAAGGCGCGAGCCTGAGTTGCGCAGCTCGTCGTACATATTCAAAGCAATAACCATTGAGCGGTCCATATCAATAAGCTCGGTGGTGAGATAAAGATTTCGCTCAATGTTTGAGGCGTCAACAACATTAATAATTACGTCGGGAGTCTGCTCGCGAAGATATGTGCGCACATATAATTCTTCGGGCGAATATGATGCCAACGAATAAGTGCCGGGCAAGTCGACGACGTTAAACTTATATCCGCGATAGCTGAACTTACCTTCTTTAGCATCGACGGTAACGCCGCTGTAGTTGCCCACATGCTCTTTGCCGTGTGTTGCCGAATTGAAAAGCGATGTTTTGCCACAGTTTGGATTGCCAATTAGGGCAACATTTATTGTGTGGCGATGTTCGGCGACGCGCACACGGGCGTCGTCGCAATTGTCGGCGTTGATGGTTTGCAAGTCGTAATTTGAGTCGGCATCGGCTTGATAATCATCATCAACCGGCTCAACCTCAATCATTTGAGCTTCAGAGCGTCGCAAGCTCACTTCGTAACCTAAAATAGAATACTTGACAGGGTCGAGCAGAGGGGCATATAGCAGAGTAGACACTTTGCGTCCTTTCACGAAACCCATTTCCATGACACGTTTGCGAAAAGCGCCGTGTCCCAATATTTTAACAACTACGCCGGATTGACCGGTTTCGAGGTCAGAAAGTCTCATATTAATAATACCTAAAAAATTGCGACTACAAAGTTGAGAAAAAAAGATGATTAAACAAAGAAAAAATCAATCTTATTTGTAAACATTCTAAATAAATAAACATTTTATCAGTTAAAGATAAATTTGTATCTTTGCAAGGATATATGAAAACTGAATTAAACATAGCAAAGCGCATAAGCATTGGCGGCAAGAACAAGATTGCTGCAATTATCGCCGTGACCGGCGTAACTTGCGCCGTAGCAGTGATGTTGCTTACCTTGGCAGTTGTTGTCGGTTTCAAATCTGAAATCAGAGAAAAGCTGCATGGCTTCAATTGCGACATCTCTGTATTACCCACATATAGTTACACCTACGGAGAACAGACCAATTATCTTGAGCTCGACAGCACGGTAGAAAGGATAACAAAAGAAACTTTTCCGGGCAAAAAAGGCTCGTTGGTGTTGCGTCAGCCCGGTATGCTCAAAACCGACAACGACTATTCGATGCTGGTGTTCACCGGATATGATGAGAACCACAATTTTGATTTCGAGCGAAAAAATTTGATTGAGGGCACAATGCCCGACTACAGCAAAGCAGAGTCGAAAAATGATATAGTGATATCGAGCATCACCTCAAAAAAGTTAGGTCTCAATGTTGGCGACAGAGTGACAGCTTGTTTCTTTGTCAATGACAAAATCAAAGCGCGCAAATATACTGTAGCAGGTATATTCACATCAAACTTCGGCGACTTTGACAAAACAGTGTGCTACGGCTCGATAAGCTCGTTGCAACAAGTTTGCCAACTTGACAGTGTTGGCGGCACTGCATACGAGTTTAGAGATGTGCCACAAGAGCGCATACCCGCTATAGCACAAAAGATGCAGGAAGATTTTTTGCATGCGGCAGAAAATGCCGGAGTGCAGGACATATACGTTGTTGACAATATTACGCGCACCGGAATGGTGTATTTAAACTGGCTTGAGTT
>CAZYNO010000139.1:0-4901 GCA_964648845.1 uncultured Bacteroides sp. | reverse complement strand
CAAGATTTTCACCGAGCTCACCGAAGACGAAATCAAAGCACTCGTAGCAGAACAAGCAGCCGACCCCGGCCAACGTCCCTTGCAAAAACGTCTCGCCAAAGAAATCACCACTATGGTGCACTCTGCCGCCGACTACGAGGCCGCTGTTGAAGCTTCGCAAATACTCTTCAGCAACAAAGCACACGAGACACTGCACAAAATCGACGAAGACACACTTCTCGCCGTGTTTGAAGGCGTGCCCCAGTTTGAAGTTAGCCGCGACGACATCGCTGCCGGCATCAAGCTCGCCGACCTGTTGGTTGACAAAGCTCCCGTATTCCCCTCAAAAGGCGAATTGCGCAAGCTTGCTCAACAAGGCGGTTTCTCAATCAACAAAGAGAAAGTTAGCGACGCATACGCTGCAGCCTCACTCGACCTTCTGCTCAACGACAAATACATTCTCGTGCAAAAAGGCAAGAAAAACTACTTCTTGCTCATCGTGCGCTAATGCATCAATATCCCTTAAAAAAGTCGCATCGGCAACACAGAGCCGCTGCGACTTTTTTTATTGCTGTTGTTTGACTCTAAAAAATTGATTATCTTTGTGCGAGGCTATTCTTCTTATAGTATGAACAACTGCAAACCAAACAACACACAAACGCAAGCATCCACCCGGGCCGAAGAGTTGGTGCGACTGCCAATATTCAAGCCCGTGACACTCGCCGCACTGACACAAATCAGAGCGGTGCTGCAACGTGCACCGTCGCGCTCATGCGACTACACCGTGGGCGGCATAGCTTTGTGGATAAATTGGTTTGGATATGAATATGATATCATCAACAACACCCTGTTCATAAAAGGTTTGGCAGAGAACAATCGCCACATCACAGCATTCTCGCTGCCTATCGGAGACATGCCAACCACCACTGCCGTAAGCCTGCTAAAGCACTATTGCGAGCTGCACGGCACGCGACTTACATTCTCAGCCATACCCGAAGATTGCCTCGACTTGTTTGCCGACTACACCAACACCACCACCGAGCCGCTTGAGGCCTGGAGCGACTACATATACAGCGCCGAAGACCTTGCCACGCTCGCCGGAAAGAAATTTCAGAAAAAGCGCAACCACGTAAACCGCTTTATCACTGAAAATCCGCACTATCGTGTTGAAGATATCACCGACAGCAATATCTCAGAAGTGGCGACATATTTTGCATCATTGCAACACGACGACAACTCGCCCATGGCACTCTATGAACGCCAAGCCGTGAGCCGCGTGCTTGCCGACGGCAACATACCGCACTTTGACAGCGCTCTGCTGCGCGACAATAACGCGCGCATTGTTGCATTCACCTTTGGCGAGGTGATAGGCGACACCTTGCACGTGCACATCGAAAAGATGAGCCACGACGTCAACGGTGCCGGAGCAGCCATAAACAAGATGTTTGTTGAGCGGATGATGCAACGCTATCCGCAGATACGCTACGTAAATCGCCAGGACGATGCCGGAGACGCCGGTCTGCGTCAGGCAAAACTAACATACAACCCCGTGTTTATTCTCAAAAAATATAACATCACTTTTTGATCACTATAATGAAAAAAATTGCTTGTTGGATTGAAGCCATGCGATTGCGCACACTGCCCGTCTCGGTTGCCGGAGTGCTTATGGCTGCTGCCTATGGTGTATTTAAGGATAAATTTCAATTCCTGCCTGTGCTGTTGTGCCTCATATTTGCAATATTAGCACAAATAGCGTCAAATTTCGCAAATGAATATTACGACTTCAAAGCAGGTCTCGACAAACCCGGACGCGAAGGCCCACGCCGCGGAGTGACCGAAGGCGACATCACGCCCCAAGCCATGCGCAACGCCACATTTTGCACGCTTGCGCTTGCCTGCGTTGTTGGTTTATCGCTGATATATTGGGGAGGATGGTGGCTCATTGCCGCCGGCATAGGCATAGCTCTGGGTGCGTTGGCATACAGTGCCGGGCCCTACCCTTTGTCGCGCCATGCGCTTGGCGAAGTTGCCGTGATATTTTTCTTTGGTATTATTCCGGTAAATCTCACATACTATCTGCAAGCCGGAGCCTTCGACGTTGACGTGTTGCTCGGCTCGATAGGCATCGGACTGATGGGCGCAAACGTATTGATAGTCAACAATTATCGCGATGCCGACGCCGACGCCAAAGTTGGCAAACTCACATTGGTGCACATCATCGACCGTCATCGCACACTTTCGCTCTACCTCACCAACGGCTGGCTTGGCGTGGCTCTGACCATGCCCGTATGGGCGTCGCTCGAGCCGTGGAAGGTGCTCATTCCCATTGCATACGGCATAGCACACACTTGCCTCCACTCGGCAATCAGCAAGCGTTTGGGCGCTGCTCTCAATCCGATGTTGGGCAAGACAGCCGTGCTGATGCTGGCTTTTGTAGTAGCAACATTAATAGTAGTGTCTATTTGAGCACTGCCAATACCTCTTTGAAAGCATAGGTGCGCGTGGTGCCGTCGTCGAGTCTGAGCGTGAGCATGCCCGTAGCATCAACACATTTTATTTTGGCGCTGAAAATCCGATTTGTAGCAGTGTCAATCCACCGATACGAGCCGCCGTCGCCGCGCCAAAGCAGCTGTGCATACAGCACTTGCAGCTCTTCGGGCTCTATATCGCGGCCATAACCGTCAACAGCGTCAACAATTGCGCTCACAAACTCGTTGACGAGAGCCTCAAGATTGTAAGTCTCGCCGGTGATTTGTGTCATCGACACCGGGTTGGGGGCATTGCTGACAAACGCGGTTTGGTTCACATTGAGGCCTACGCCCACAATAGAGCGGTCGATTGACGAGCCGGAAAGCGAATTTTCTATAAGTATGCCGCAAATTTTCATGTCGCCCACATATATATCGTTGGGCCACTTGATGCTCACATCTTTGCGCAAATATTTTTGCAGCACGCGCACAATAGCCAACGACACAAGCATCGACAACTCAAATTGGCGCGCTGCAGCAATAAAGGTGGGGCGCAACACCACCGAGAAAGTTAAATTTTTGCCGGGCTCTGCCTCCCAGGTGTTGCCACGCTGGCCGCGTCCGGCCGATTGAGTGAGCGCCCACACGGCAGTGCCGTGTGAAGCGGCGTCACCCATCTCGGCAGCCACAGTGTTAGTTGAGGTTGCCTCGTCGAGTTTTATAATTTGCATAGCGAAGATTATTCAGCCGACACAATGATGTCGCGGCTGTTGTCGTCGTTAACTTTAATAGAAACATTGACAGTGTCGTCGGGCAGCATAGGCTCAATGCGTTCAGGCCACTCAAGCAAGCAGAGAGCACCCGAGTCGAAATAATCTTCAACACCGATATCAATAGCTTCGTCAAGACTTTCGAGACGATACAAGTCGAAGTGATAAATCAATTCGGCGGTAGTGTCCGAGCGATATTCATTAATAATAGAGAAAGAGGGCGAATTGGTGACGTCGTCTTCAACGCCAAGTTCGCGGCAAAGCGCATTGATAAAAGTGGTTTTGCCTGCGCCCATCTCGCCGTAGAAAGCGAAAACGGTTTCGTCGCCCATAGCCTCTACAAACTGATGAGCGGCAGCAGCGAGCTCATCGAGGTTGTTGACGTGGATGGTGAAATTTTGCATAATAAAGATTTGTAATTATCTTGTGCGCAAAATTACAGCATTTTCGGCAAATAATCAAACAAGAGGGTGGGATGGGTGTTTAATTTTTGCACAAAATTTGGAGATAACGAAATTATTTTGTAACTTTGCAGCGCAAAACCAAAAAGCAACCTCCCAAAAACCAAAATGGTGCGGTAGTTCAGCTGGTTAGAATACCTGCCTGTCACGCAGGGGGTCGCGGGTTCGAGTCCCGTCCGCACCGCCAGAGGAGAGAGGAGAATGAGTAATCGTCAAATTTAGCAATAAATTTACCTTTGCTCATTCTTTTTTTTGCGCTCTCGCAGATTATTCGTAACTTTGCAACCGAAAACGGAGCCATCGGCTCGTAGTGGAAAAATTTACACGGCGCTGACAAGTGCGGATATCACCCTTGAAAACGGCAACTACGGCACAATCCCCGACGCACTTGCGCAAAAGCAGTACGGCAGAGTTTATATAAGCTTCGGCACAAACGAAATGGGCTGGCCTTATGTTGACACGTTTAAGGAGCATTACTCCACGCTGGTGGAAACCATAATGGATTTACAGCCCGACGCTGAGATTTACTGCGTGGGAATTCTCCCGCTGACAGCTTCCCAGGACGCAAAGGGAGAGTCTGTAAACAACACCAATGCTAAAACGTTCAGCGTTGCCATATCGGAGGTTGCGGCAGATTTGGGAGTAAATTACCTTGACTGCACCTCAGCCGTTGCGGACGAAAACGGCTATTTGCCCGAGGACGCTTCAACGGACGGAATTCACCTTAACAGCGAATATTGCCTTTACTGGCAAAATTATATAATTGACAATACCTAAACTTGGCATAGAATACCAAAAAATGACTTTACAGAGAAAGGATAATTTAAAATGAATTTTAAGAAAACAGTTTGCACATTGCTTGCAGTAATGACGGTTGTATGCGGATTTTCCGCTTGTTCGGGGGACACGGCTTCTGAGGACGACACTCAGAGCACGGTTGCTTCTTCTCAGGAGGAAGCACAGGCGGAGCACGTAACGGCGACAGCGGACAAGCTGAAGTCGGAAATTGAATTTGAGGACGAGCTTGTAGAATTCGACAGCGCAAAAATTGAGAAAATCATTGGCGTTGCGGAGGACAAGTATACTTCCGCAAAGGTATATGTAAGCTCTTCGGGAGCAACACCCGAGGAAATCGCTTGCTTTGAGGCGGTAGACGAAACAGCCGCAGGGGACATTAAAACAGCCCTTGAAGCAAGAATTGAGGCTCAGAAAAACACCTTTAC
>CAZYNO010000138.1:0-4917 GCA_964648845.1 uncultured Bacteroides sp. | reverse complement strand
ACTACAACTGGACATCGAGCAGCAACGGCAATCCGCTGCGCAACTTCCGCTGGAACCCGTACTCATACGTGGCTCTCTCGCTGAGCGTGCCTTTGTATCAAGGCGGACAGCGCATGGCTCGCATACGCCAGGCCGAGATACAAGTGGAGCAAGCCGATTGGCAGCAACAAAATCTTGAGCGCTCGGTGAATATGCAGGTAACTTTGGCACAAGACAATATCAAGCTGAACGTGAAGCAGATAGCATCGTGCTCGGAGAGTGTGATGCAAGCCCAACGTGCCTACGACATCATGCGCCAAAGCTTTGACATCGGCGCCGCCTCATACCTTGAGTTGCGCGACAGCCAACTGGCGCTCACGCAGTCGCGTCTGACGCGCTATCAAGCCATATACAACTATCTTCTTGCCGGTGCCGAGCTTGAGCTCTTGCTTGGCAACGCCGTGCCGGTGCAACAAACCGATAACAAATAAAAACGCCACATATAATAATGAAAAACTTTCGCATCATCTATCCTGTTTTGGCGCTGACTTTAGGCGCTTGCAGCTCATCAGACAAAGAAGGCGACAAGACAGCCGAAGTTGAAGAATTACCAATCGTTGAAATTGACGTTGCCGGACAACAAGACGTTGACCAAACGCGCACCTATACAGCCAACGTTGAGGCATACAATCTCAACAATATATCGCCGTCGTCGTACAACCGCATCAAGGATATACGCGTTGACGTTGGCGACCATGTGCAGCGCGGACAAACCCTGGTGACTCTCGACAACACTCAGGCCGCACAGCTGAAAGTGAATATCGACGAATACGAGCGACAATACAATCGCGCCGTGCAGCTGCTCAACATCGGCTCGGGCACACAAGCCACAGTCGACCAACTGAAAGCCCAACTCGATGCCGCACGCACACAATATCATAACGTGCTCGAAAACACCGTGCTCACATCTCCGGTGAGCGGCGTGGTGACGGCACGCAACTACGACCCCGGCGACATGTCGTCGACATTGCCGGTGCTCACCATCGGACAAATCACGCCGTCGGTGAAAGTGGTGATAGGCATCAACGAGGCCGAGCGCTCAAAAGTGAGCGTGGGCATGCCCGTAGAGATTGAATTTGACGCCTTTGCCGACGAGAAATTTGACGGCAAGATAAGCCGCATATATCCGTCGGTCGACACTCAAACCCGCACATTCCAAGCCGAAGTGGTGATACCCAACAACAACGAGCGACTCTTCCCCGGCATGTTTGCTCGCTGCACCATAAGCCTTGGCGTGGCAAACCACGTGGTGGTGCCCGACCGCGCCGTGGTGAAACAAACCGGCTCGGGCAACAAGTATGTGTACGTCTACCGAAACGGCAAAGTGAAATACAACCGTGTGGAGCTTGGCCGCCGCGTTGACACATTCTATGAGCTCATCTCGGGCGTAAATCCCGGCGACACAGTGGTGATTGCCGGACAATCGCGACTTGCCGACGGTGTGCCTGTGCAGTTGAAACAAGAAAAATCTAAAACCAAATAATACATACATCACATGAGTTTATACGGCAGTGCGGTCAAACGACCGATAACAACAACACTCTGCTTCGTGACTGTGGTGATATTGGGCTTGTTCTCGCTGAGCAAATTGCCTATCGACCTCTACCCCGATATCGACACAAACACCATCATGGTGATGACCACATATCAAGGAGCCAGCGCCGCCGACATTGAGCAAAACGTCACTCGTCCGCTTGAGAACGTGCTCAATGCTGTGAGCAACTTGAAACATATCACTTCAAAATCGCGCGAAAATGTGTCGGTAATCACACTCGAGTTTGAGTATGGCCACGACATCGACGTTATCACCAACGACGTGCGCGACAAGCTCGACATGGTGTCGTCGGCACTCCCCGACGATGCCGAGACGCCTATCATCTTCAAGTTTTCTACCGACATGATACCTATCGTGCTGCTCTCGGTGCAAGCCGAAGAGAGTATGCCGGGCTTGTACAAGATACTTGACGACGCCGTGGCAAACCCGCTGGCGCGCATCAGCGGCGTGGGTTCGGTGTCGATTTCGGGTGCTCCGAAGCGCGAGATACATATATATGTCGACCCCACACGTCTGGAGGCTTACGGCCTGTCGCTCGAAACAATATCAAATCTTATAGCTGCCGAAAACCGCAATGTGCCAGGCGGCTCATTCGATATCGGCTCTGACACCTACTCGCTGCGCGTGCAGGGCGAATTTACATCGTCAGAGCAGATGGCAAACATTGTGGTGGGCTCGGTGAACGGCCGCAGCATCTACCTCAGCGACGTTGCCAAGATTGACGACTCGGTTGAAGAGCGCACACAAACAACCTACAACAACGGCAAAAAAGGCGCCATGATTGTGATACAAAAGCAGAGCGGCGCCAACTCGGTGGAGATTGCAAACAAGGTGCAAGAAATGCTGCCAAAGTTGCAAAAACGTCTGCCGTCGGATGTGAAACTCGGAGTCATCGTCGACACGTCTGACAACATTCGCAACACCATCAGCTCACTCGTTGAGACCGTGCTCTACGCCTTGCTGTTTGTGGTGATAGTGGTGTTCTTCTTCCTCGGGCGATGGCGCGCCACAATAATCATCACCATAACCATCCCGATATCGTTGATAGCGTCGTTCATATACCTGGCCATGTCGGGCGACTCGCTCAACATTGTGTCGCTGTCCGCGCTGTCAATATCTATAGGCATGGTGGTCGACGACGCTATTGTGGTGCTCGAAAATGTGACGACGCACATTGAGCGCGGTGCCGACCCCAAACAGGCGGCAGTGCACGGCACCAACGAGGTGGCAATCTCTGTTATAGCGTCTACACTCACACTTATTGCAGTGTTCTTCCCGCTCACACTTGTCACCGGCATGACCGGCGTACTGTTCCGTCAATTGGGCTGGATGGTCACTATCATGATGATAATATCTACGACCAGCGCGCTCTCTCTCACGCCGATGTTGTGCAGCCAAATGCTGCGCCTCAACAAAAAACACAGCCGCGCCTACACCATCTTCTTCACGCCTATCAACAAAGCACTCGATGCATTCGACAACGGCTATGCACGTCTGCTGCACTGGGTTGTGGGGCACAAGATTATCACAATAGTAGTGTGTATGGCAACATTCGTCGCCTCACTGGGATTGCTGCAACACGTGGGCACAGAGTTCTTCCCCACCAACGATAACGGCCGCCTTGGTGTGAGCCTCGAGCTGCCCATAGGCACACGCGTGGAGATAGCTCGCGAAACCACCAACCGACTCGTCACCGAGTGGCGCAAGAAATATCCCGAGATACAGGTGATAAACTACACCACCGGCACGGCGTCAAGCGACAACACATTTGCCTCGCTCAGCGACAACGGCCCACACATTGTGTCGATGAACATACGTCTTGTTGACCCCGGCGACCGCGAACGCTCTATCACCGAAATTGCCGAGAAGATGCGCCAAGATCTCAAGCGCTACCCCGAATACAAAAAAGCATACGTCAATGTGGGCGGTAGTCGCGGCAGCGGCATGGGCGGCCAATCAACAATCGACTACGAGATTTATGGCTACGACTTCACCGAGACCGACTCGGTGGCTCGCATGATGAAAAATATGCTCGAAAAGATACCGGGCACCGCCGACATCATGATATCGCGCTCGGACTATCAGCCGGAATATCACGTTGACTTCGACCGCGAAAAGCTTGCTCTCTACGGCCTCAACTCGCAGACGGCAGCCTACGCTTTGCGCTACCGCATCAACGGCGCCACGGCATCAGAGTTCCGCGAAGACGGCGAGGAGTATGACATCAAGGTGATGTATGCTCCCGAATATCGCACATCTATCGAAGATATTGAGAATATTATGATATATAACTCGGCAGGCAAGGCTGTGCGCATACGCGACGTTGGCACGGTGGTTGAGCGCTACACGCCGCCAACCATCGAGCGCAAAGACCGCGAACGCATCATCACAGTGTCGACTGTGGTGCAAGGCGTGCCTATGAGCCAAATTGTTGAGGCCTCGCAAAAAGAAATCGACAAGATGGACCTGCCACAAGGCATATCAATCGAGCTGTCGGGTAGCTACGAAGACCAACAAGACTCGTTCCGCGACCTCCTTATGCTCGCCGTGCTCATTGTCATCCTCGTCTACATCGTGATGGCAGCACAGTTTGAGAGCTACACCTATCCGGGCATCATCATGACCTCGCTGCTGTTCGCATTCTCCGGCGTATTCATCATACTCTGGCTCACGGGGCACACGCTCAACGTGATGAGTATGATTGGTGCCATTATGCTTATCGGTATCGTGGTGAAAAACGGTATTGTGCTCATCGACTATATCACGCTCAACCGCGAGCGCGGCTTGTCGATACGCCGCTCGGTGATACTCGGTGGCCGCTCGCGTCTGCGCCCCGTAGTGATGACCACACTCACCACCATTCTGGGCATGGTGCCTATGGCTATCGGCACCGGTCAAGGCTCCGAAATGTGGCGACCCATGGGCGTTGCCGTTATCGGTGGTCTCACGTTCTCAACAATTCTGACATTGCTGTTCGTGCCCACACTCTACTGCGTATTTGCCGGTGTGGGAGTGAAACGACAACGCCGCAAACATCACAAACAACTTGAAAATCAAAAGTAAATGAAAGCAATACTCATAACATTCGACCAAGCGCACTACAACAACATTGTTGAGTCGCTTGAGCGCCTCAACTGCCGCGGCTTCACAGCCTGGCCGCTGGTGTCGGGCCGCGGCAGCAAAAACGGCGAGCCGCACTACGGCACACACGCCTGGCCGTCACTGGCCTCGGCAATAATCACCGTAGTTGATGACGACCGTGCCGACGCCGTGATGCAGCGCCTCGCCGAGCTCAACGACGAGCGCCCCAAACTCGGCCTCCG
>CAZYNO010000137.1:0-5023 GCA_964648845.1 uncultured Bacteroides sp. | reverse complement strand
TTACAAATACTATTTTTGCACTGTGTTTTTCATGTTATTAGATTTAAGGTTAAAAGTAAAAATGACCGGATGTCGCGAGACAGCCGGTCACTTTTTTATGGCACTTTGAAGAAGTGTAGATTGAAGAGTCGCAGACGGTTTTGCATGTCGGCAAAACGGTCGGGCGAGGTGAGAGATGCCACGCTGACAGTCACCCCGTATCGTTTGCTGCCTGTGGGTAGCAGCGAGAGTGTTGAGATGCCGAATGCGAGCAGATTTTTTTGCAATTCGACAGAAGTCATGTTGTCGTAACCGATGGTGAAGCAGATGCCGTTTGATATGTTGCGGTCATCGTCGTCGCGTTTGTAGATGATGTTGAAGCCTGCTTCGATGAATGTTTGTTTTGCGAGGGCGCTGCGCAGGTCGTACTCGCGGGCGTCGTCGATAAAGTCTATGCCTCCGTCGCAGGCGGCGTCGAGCATGGCTGTGAGGGCAAATTGTGCAGCATTTGCTGTTCCGGCGGTGATGTTGCCGAGCAAGCCGTAGACGTAGCTGTCGCCGAGCACGTTTGTTGCGTAAGTGCTCAGCAGCGCGTCGCTTTGCAGGTTGTAGACGTCTTTGCTGATGCACACAAGGCCTATGCGCTCGCCGGCGTAGCTGAAGATTTTAGATGCCGAGAGGAGCATGACGTAGAGAGGCGTGTAGCGTGCCACTGTGGGTATGTATGGCTCGCGGCCGGGGAAGCTGTAGTCGGTGCGGAAGTCCATGCCGCAGTTGGCTTGGTCTTCGATGACTATGATTTGGTGGCGATTTGCGGCATCGCCGATGATTTTCAGCTCGGCGAGGCTGAGTGTGAGCCACGACGGGTTGTTTGGCACGCTGTAGATTATGGCGGCAACGTCGTCGCCGGCAAGGGCGGTTTCGAGTGCCTCGGCAAGACGTTCGCCGCGCACTTCGTCAATGTCGATAATCACGGGCGTATATCCCACAATTTTGGCTTGATTGATGTGCAGCGGGAATGCGGGCCCGAGTATCAATATTTTCTGCCGTGTGGGAGCAACGTGTTTCAGGAGCAACATTAGAGAGAACGAACCTAAAGCAGAGCCGGCGATAGGCAGGATGAATTTGGGCTCAAGGTTAATGTTGTGGAAGAGTTTTAGGAACTGCGAACCTGCGTGTTTGAGGGTTTTCACACCTTCGATTTTGGGGTAGTAACCGGCCACGCCGCGTTTGAGGGCGGCGCATTCGGCTCTCACACCAACTTCGACGGGAGGGAGCCCGGGGTCACCAAGTTCGAGGCGCACAAAAGTTTCACCCGAGCGTTTTTCGAGCTCGGAAGTTAGGGCACGAATCTGTTGGATTGTTGCCGACTCGAGGCTAACTATTCCCAATGAGTTAGCTGCGAGATCGATTGTGTTAATGTCGATAGGTAGCACAGCTTTAAAGTATCAAATGTTAGTGAAAGAAGGTTTATTGCATTTGCATGAGTGCCAAGTCAATGTGATAACTTCATCTCTGCACCCCAAAGATAGATAAAAGTGTGAAGAAAATCAAATGATTAAGTGTTTAATTAACAATATTTAACCCATTTAGTTGAATACATTCTTTCCGGCGATGACTGTGCGGCATGTGTCGCCGTCGGCCACAACGAATAGAGCAGACGTATTTTGCTCGTTTTCAATCATTTTGCGTGCTTTGTCGAGGGGCATTGCCATGCAAGCCGTGGCGAGCGCATCGGCAGTCATGCAGGTGGGGGCGACGATGGTGACGCTGAGCGTAGATGTGGTGATGGGAAATCCGGTCACTGCCGAGATGGTGTGTGCCACGCGTGTGCCGTCGGCGAGAGTGTGGAAGTTGCGATAGTTGCCCGATGTGGCTATGCAGCAATCAGTCAAGCTCACAAGTGCATACTTGCGGTGTTGTGTTGCCGAAGCTACGGGGTCGTCGATTTGCACGTGCCAGTCTTTGCCGTCGGGGTTGGTGCCGGCAAGCGACATTTCGCCGCCAATTTCCACGAGGAAATTCTTGCAGCCGTTGCGGCGCAGCATGTCAGCCACGCAGTCAACGCCAAAGCCCTTTGCTATTGCCGAGAAGTTGAATTGTGTGTCGTTGTGTTTGCGCACAATTCGGCTGTCGGCTGAGATGCTGCAATCCTGTATGCCCACGAGCTGCATGGTGCGAGCCACGTCGGCGCTGTCGCACTGCAGCGAGTCGGGGTGGCTGTATCCGAAGCCCCAAAGGTTGATTAGCGGGGCGAGGGTGGGGTCGAAGGCACCGCCGCTGATGCGGTTTATGCGTTGCGACTCGTTGAAAACCTTCACAAACATTGTGCCCACCGAGTCGCTCTTGTGGCTGTTGACGTGCGAAATGATGCTTGCCGGCTCAAACGGACTGAGTTCGAGCTCCACGGCACGCATCACGGCAACAATCGAGTCGTCGAGTTGTTTGTCGGCAAAGTAAGTGATGTGGTATGTGGTGCCCCATGTGGCGCCTTCCACTTGGTGCCATTGTTCGGAGTTTGCACAGCTGTTGAGGAGCACAGAAATGAGGGTTGCGTATATGATATATAATGTGTTGCGCATAGTTGAAGAATTTTTTTTTATAATTTAGTGCAAATGTAATGATTATTTTACTATATTTGCAGCCAAAGCACACCTCATTGTAACTTTTTACCGATTAAACTTAATTTTTTAACCCTATTAAAACTTAAAGAAAAATGACCTCTTTTATTTTTTTAGCACAAGGATTTGAGGAGATTGAGGCGCTGGCAACCGTCGATTTGATGCGTCGCGCCAACATGAATGTGGTGACAGTATCTATCACCGACAACCGCAGCGTTGTCGGAGCACACGGCATTACCGTAGAGGCAGATACCACAATCAAAGAGGCAAAATTTGAAGACGTTGACTGGCTGATAGCTCCGGGCGGAATGCCGGGCGCTGCCAACTTGCACAACTGTGTGCCGCTCAACGACTTGCTTAAAGCCCATGCAGCCAAAGACGGCAACATCGCCGCCATCTGCGCCGCTCCGGCTGTAGTTCTCGCACCGCTGGGCTTGCTCAAAGGCGTAGACGCCACATGCTATCCCGGCTTTGAGATGCAGTGCAAACAGTATGGTGCAAACATGTTGGACCGTCGATTTGTGGTGTCGGGCAACATCATCACCGCCAACGGCCCGTCATCGGCCACACTTTTTGCGTTGGCAATAATCGGCAAATCGCTTGGCGTAAGCGCTTCGCAAGAAGTGGCACAAGGTATTTTGCTGAATAACAACAACGCGCCATATTACTTCTAAATAGCGCACGATAGGGGCTGTGAGTTTGTGCAATCGCCGCAAAATGCGTAACTTTGCAGGCGAATATGGGACGATTAATGGCCATAGATTTCGGACGTAAGCGTTGCGGCATTGCCGTGACCGATGCTTTGCGCATTGTTGCCAACCCGTTGGAGACCGTAGCCACCGGTCAGCTCATCGACTTTGTGAAGCAATATATTGCAAAAGAGACGGTTGACGGCATAGTGGTTGGTAAACCCAAAAATCTCAACGGCGAAGACTCTGAGAGCATGCGCTATCTCACACCGGTGATCAACAAGCTGCGCAAAGAGATAGCACCGCTGCCGCTCACATTTTTCGATGAGCGCTTCACATCGGTGCTGGCTCACCGTGCAATGATTGACGGCGGCATGCGCAAGATGGCACGTCGCGACAAGGAGGTGGTAGACCGCATCTCGGCATCAATAATTCTCAACGATTTTCTCAACTCACAACAAAATATAATATGAAGTTACCAATATATCTTTACGGACACCCGGTGCTCCGTGAAAAGTCACAACCCATCACCAAAGACTATCCCGAGCTCAAAAAACTTATCGACGATATGTTTGAGACCATGTACTTTTCGGAGGGCGTGGGCCTCGCAGCACCCCAGATAGGTCGCAACGAGCGCATCGTGGTGATTGATGCCGAACCCGTGGCCGAAGTGTTCCCCGAATGTGCAGGCCGCAAATTTGCCCTCATCAACCCCGTGATTGAGGTGCTCGACGGCGACAAAGTTAGCCGCAGCGAAGGTTGCCTCAGCTTGCCCGGCATATCGGAAGATGTGAAGCGTGTGGAGCATATCCGCCTCACTTGGCTCGACGAGAACTTTGAGGAGCATAGCGAAGAGATGTCGGGCTACCTCAGCCGCATAGTGCAACACGAGTGCGACCACCTCGAGGGCGCCATGTTCATCGACCACGTCTCGGCTATCCGCAAACAGCTCATCCGCACAAAACTTACAAACATCATCGAGGGCAAGACCCGCGTAGGCTATCCCGCTAAGTACGCGCCCCGCCGTCGCAAATAATATCACTTTTTTTAACCACACAATCATGGCAGACGACAAGAAAGTAATTTTCTCGATGGTAGGTGTGTCAAAAATCTACCCTCCCCAAAAACAAGTGCTTAAAAACATATACCTGTCGTTTTTCTACGGTGCCAAAATCGGCATCATCGGTTTGAACGGTTCAGGTAAATCATCATTGCTCAAAATCATTGCCGGCGTAGACAAAGACTATCAAGGCGAAGTGGTTTTCTCGCCCGGCTATAGCGTGGGCTACCTTGAGCAAGAACCCAAACTCGACCCCAACAAAACCGTGATTGAAGTGGTGCGCGAAGGCGTGCAGCCCATCATGGACATGCTTGCCGAGTTCGACCAAGTGAATGCAGCCTTCGGCGACCCAGATGCCGACTTCGACGCACTCCTTGCACTCCAGGCCGAGTTGCAAGATAAACTCGATGCTGCCGACGCATGGAATATCGACTCGAAACTTGAGCGTGCTATGGACGCCTTGCAATGCCCGCCCGACGACCAAAACGTTGAGACACTTTCGGGTGGTGAGCGTCGCCGCGTGGCCCTCTGCCGTCTGCTTTTGCAACAACCCGACATACTTTTGCTCGACGAGCCCACCAACCACCTTGACGCAGAGTCGATTGACTGGCTCGAACAGCACCTGCAGCAATATCCCGGCACGGTGATTGCCATCACCCACGACCGCTACTTCC
>CAZYNO010000136.1:0-5053 GCA_964648845.1 uncultured Bacteroides sp. | reverse complement strand
TTCGCGTACTTTATCTACCTCAAAAAGCGAGATAAAGTACGCGAATCGCACTTTTTTACTGTTATAGTTCTAAAATTTTGTAATTCTGAATAAAGTTATTATTTTTGCAGAAAATAATTTTTGCAAAAAATAATCCATGGAATTTCTCGACCGCAAAGAAGAATTAGCAGAGATGGGAGGTTAGTGTTTGGCGAAGGCGAGGGAGTGAGCGAGGCGAGAAAGGATGTAGGCTACAGTCATAAGGATAACGATAATGGCTGAGCACGGCACGTCAACGAGTGTGCCGATGCAAAGGCCTGCAATGCTGCACACCAGCGAGATGACTACCGACAGCGCCATGAGGCGGCTGAAGCGGTGCACCCACACCTCGGCAATCATCATTGGCAGCGACAGCATTGACATCAGCAGCATAATACCCACAAGACGTATTGTCAGCACAATGCACACCGCCACAAATACGGTCATCGCCGTTGAGATGAAGGTGACGGGCAGCCCTGCTACACGAGCAAAGTCGGGATCGAAGGCACAAGCCACAATCTGCTTGAAGTAGAGCGCAAAAAATGCAATAAGTATCAGAGTGTAAGCAGCAAACACAGCTATATCGCCGGTTGAAACGGTGAGTATGTTGCCGAAAAGGAACGAATTGAGTTCGGGCACATATCCGGGTGTGAGGAATACAAACAGCACTCCCACAGCCATGCCGACAGCCCACACAACAGCTATTGCCGAGTCTTCGCGCACGCGCATACGCTTCGACATCCAGTCAACGCCCAACGATGAAGCTATGGCAAACACGCCTGCCATAACCACAGGGTTAACGCCTAAAAAGTAGCCGAGGCCAAGGCCGCCGAAGCAGGCGTGAGTTATGCCGCCTGAAATAGCCACCATGCGGCGCGAAATGATGTATGTGCCTATCATCGCCGCAGCTATCGAGATGATAGCCACGCCAAGAAGAGCCAGTCGGAAAAACGGATAGTCGAACATATAGATTAACTGAGTGTGATGAATGTTTATGCACCGGTGCGCTCGCTGCGAGCCTCGGAAACAATGAACAGCAGCTCGTCGCGTATTTCGGTAGGCAGAGTTATGCCACGCAATTGCACCGAGCGAGCCCATCCGGCAATGTCGTCGGGCTGCAAAGTTAGCAATATTTCGCGAAACTGCTCAATTTCTGCATCAGAATAGGCATCGGCAGCACGCCCGGCAAAAGCATCAAGTTCTTCGTCGTCGTAATATTCTACGCTGTCGCTCACCGAAGCGAGCAGCGAGTCGCGCTCGCAGGTGATGTGCATGCCGCAGCAAGCTTCGTCTTGGTTATCAGCGGATTGTATTGCAGCGTCGGCAGCATCCTCTTTGTCGCCACCGGTGAGACGGTAGTGAAGATAGAGCAGCGCGCCGAATACCACGAGAATTGCGAGTAAAATCAGTGAAGGAATCATTGGATATTTTGTGTATTGTTTGTTTGTTGAATGTCAAAACCGGCGGCACGAAGGTGGTCCCAGTATTGCGGATACGACTTCGACACCACCTCGGCATCGTTGATAATCAAGCCGTCGTTGATGATAGCCATCGGGGCAAACGCCATTGCCATGCGGTGGTCGTTGTAGGTGTTGATATGCGGCATAGCCGGCACTTCGAAGTATGCATCTTCGCTGGCAATGACGTCATCGCCGACAATTTCGAGCTCGTGGCCGAGTTTTAGCGCCTCGTGATATAGGGCGGCAAGGCGGTCGGTCTCTTTGTTGCGCAAGGTGTGCACGCCTGTAAAGCGGAATGCTATGTGTATGGCTACACACAATATTGCGAGCGTCTGCACAATGTCGGGCGTCTCAGCCATGTCAAGGTCTAAGTGCGAGCGAAAGTCGGGGGTAGCCGAGAGCTGCACGCCGTTGTCGGTAAATTCGGTGATAACGCCAAACAGTTCCGAATAGTTTGCAATTGCGCGGTCGCCCTGCAAGCTATCCGAGCGCAAACCGGGCAAAGTGACCCATCCGCCGGAGAAAGCCACAATTTCATACCAATATGAGGCAGCACTCCAATCGGGCTCGATTGCCGCAGAGTCTATGCCATACCCGCCCGGGGCGGCAGTTAGCACTTCGCCATCGAAGGTCACGTCTATGCCGCGACGCTGCATCATTGCCACAGTCATTTTGAGATATGGCAGCGAGGTGACGGTATCGCCGAGATTGAGCTGCATGGGCTGCTGCATTGACGGTGCAGCCATGAGCAAGGCAGAGATGAATTGTGAGCTGACATGCGCATCAACATCGAGCGTGCCACCGCTCAACTGCTTGCCGCGTATGTGCAGCGGCGGGAAGCCCTCCTCGCCAACATAAGTGATGTCGGCGCCAAAGCTGCGCAGGGCGTCAACAAGTATGCCTATCGGGCGGTGGCGCATACGCTCAGAGCCATCGAGGGTGATGTCGGTGCCGGGGGTGGCGGCGTAATATGCAGTGAGAAAACGCATGGCAGTGCCGGCAGCACCGATATTCACCTCGCCGTTGCGCACGCCGAGTCCGTGACGCAGGGCATTAGTGTCGTCGCAATCGGCCACGGCAAGATTGCTGTTGTCAACGCCGCCAAAGGCATCGAGCACCAAGCGACGAGCACTCTCGCTCTTGCTTAGAGGCAAATTTATCACTGCGTCTACTATATCTGACGGTGGAAGTACTTTTAAATCCATAATAGCAAATCATTAAACCGACACTGTCGGCCCGGTTTTGTTGGTTTTGTGAAGTGGCAGAGTGAAAATAAAGCGAGCGCCGTCGGTGTACGAAGTGTCGAGCACCACGCTGCCACCAAGCAGTCTCGACACGAGTCGGCAGATTGGCAAGCCCAAGCCTATGCCCTGGCTTATCTGCGAACCCTTATAGAAGCGTTCAAAAATTTTGCGTTCCTGGCCTTTGGGGATGCCGGGGCCGGTGTCTTCAACAATAATTTCGGCTCTATTTTCGCCTTTAACAATGCCGTATATAAGATTGATGTGTCCTTTTTCGGTAAATTTTGCTGCATTTGTCAGCAAGTTGATGATAACTTGCTCTGCGCGATGCAAGTCGGTGTCGATGCTGCAATCTTCCATGTCAGGCGACAGCGGCATAACATTGAGTTTGACGTCGGGGTTCAGGCGCGGACGCACCGACTCTGCCGACACTGTGCACATGTCTTTGAGCGGCACATTTTTGAGTTTCAGCACAATGCGCGAGTTGTCGAGCTCAGACACGTCGAGCACATCATTCACGAGCGTGCGCAGCAGTTGTGCGTTGAGCTGAATGATTTGCACAAAGCGTTCGAGCACGCCGCGACGTTTGTCGTCGATAGAGTCGACAATCAACTGCGAGTAGCCGACAATGGCGTTTACCGGCTCTGAGACCTCGTGACTGATAGTGTTTATAAAGTCAGACTTGTGTTGCTCGGCGGTTTTGGCTTTGTCGCGAGCCAAAATCAGCTCCTTCTGTATGCGACGCAGCGTGTCGCGCTCGCCGGTGAGCAGGATGTTTGCCTCGGTAAGACGCTCCGACAGACGGCGCGAGCGGCGATAGCCGAACACAAGCATAATCAAGATGACGCAAAGCACGGCAAAAGCTACCGAGAGGAGTGTGAGCATGCGTTTGTGGTCGCGAGCCTCGGCTTTGGCATATTGTGCTTCGAGGTCGGCATTTGATGCGGCGAGCGTATTGACGTCGTATAGCACTTGATATTCGAGCAAACGGTCGTTTTCGCTATCCACCAATTGCTTTTCCATTAGCGGCAGATATTCCTTGTATGCCGCCAACAGCGCAGAGTTATCGCCAACCTTTCCGGCAGCCAGAATTTCCATCTGCAGCAGCGACAGACGGCGAGTGACGTTCACTTGCAAGCGTGCGGCATTTTGCAGCAGTGGCAAAGCGCGTGCATAATCTTCGCGCGCCATATAGTAGTATGCATCAACGAGACGGCCCGAATTTTCTATATCTTCGCCGATATCCGGACTAAGTTTCTTTAAATCCTGTATGCGGCTATATATTTTTTCTATTTCATCGAGGCGCAAAGCTTCATAGTTGCAAAGCATGCGACGATACACCACATAGTAGTTTGTGACATAGTTCACAAACTCGCGGCCTTCGGCTTGGTGACGGTCCTCAAGCTCGCGGATGATTTTCAGCAGCTCGCGGTCGTTTTCTATGGCCTGGGCATGGCGTCCGGCATCGGTGTTTGCAATAGCCGCTGCGGTGTAGTAGGCAGAGCGCAGGGCTCCGGGCTCGCGCGGCAATTTTTTGATGAGGCCTTCAAGCTCCTTGAGGTAGTTGAACAGCAATTCGCTCGTGGTGCAGCCCTCAAGATATTTACATATTGTGAACAAAAGTTCGATGCGGCGATAAAGGTCGACTTGTTGGTCGTATTTGTAACCTTGCAGCACGATGTGGAGCTTGTTGCGCAGCTCTTCGCCCGAGAGAGTGCGAGCGGCGGTAGATGCGCGCGCCACCTTGATAAAGACGAGAGTTTCTTTTTCGTCGGGCGACGATGGTATCAGCGCGGTGCGCTGTTGCTGGATGTCCTGCAGCGAGTCGTTGCGGTGAGCAATGTTTGTGAGCAGGCGCAAGGCATCGAGAGTGACGGTGTAGTTGCCCGAGCGCACGGCGGTTTTATACAGGCGGTCGGCAGCCTCGTATCTGCCGCGCAAGAAAGAGGCATCGTATATGTCGTATAGCACGCCGATGCTGTCGGCCGAGGATTTAGCTCGCGACAACGCCACGTTTAAGCTATCTAAAATCTGATCGTTGGTCCTCGCAGAAGAGAGTCCGCAGCAGCTAAGCAGTAATAGTATTGATATGATAAATGTGCGACGCATTTATTAATGTGTTGGTCTTTAGAAATGTCTACACAAAAGTAGTCAAAAAATCAGATACATACGCAGTGATGAGTAAAAAAATTACATTTTTATTGCTAAAAACTTGCACAGTTCAAAATAAGTTCGTAACTTTGCATCGCTTTAGGAAAGGAACTAAGGCCGAAAGCTACGGTTCAAGTCTTGAGCAAATGATAGTCTTATGGTGTAATGGTAGCACTACAGTTT
>CAZYNO010000135.1:0-5134 GCA_964648845.1 uncultured Bacteroides sp. | reverse complement strand
TCAAAGGCTTCCTCGGCAAAATGCTGTTCTCGGGCGAAGAGGTGCTCAAACAAGCCTCAGTGCTCAGCGGTGGCGAAAAAATTCGCTGCATGATTGCACGCATGATGCTCACCGATGCTAACACTTTGGTGCTCGACTCGCCCACAAACCATCTCGACCTTGAGTCAATTCAGGCGTTCAACAACACCCTGCAAAACTTCAAAGGCGTAATCCTGATGGCTAGCCACGACCACGAATTTATTCAAACCGTCTGCAACCGCGTCATCGAGCTCACACCCAACGGCATCATCGACAAGATGATGGACTATGACGACTACATCACAGACGAAAAAGTTGCTGCCGCTCGCGAGCGTCTCTACAACTAACCGATACGTTTTTTTGAGAGGATGCGGCGATTGTCGGGCAAAAGATTGTTAGCCCGATTGCCCAGATTTTTCACAAATCCCAACGGACGGGCGCCATACGTCAGCAGCACTATGCCGCGCGGAGCGTCTATCGCCAAAGCCTCACCACGAAGATATGTCAGTGCCGTGTCGAGGTCTACGTCAACCGTAGGCCACGTCGCGGCATTGATGTCTATAGCCCTTGCCAACGACACTGTGGGCAGATAGTCTTTGCCCTTCACCGTTGCCACGTGCAAGCCGAGACCTATCACAGAGAGCACCGAGTTGAGGCGCATCATCTCGGGCAGCAAAGCCTTGGGGAGAGCGCGAAGTTTATCGTCGTCGGCAATATAAACATAGTCGCCGCAAAGCCAATCGCCGGGAGCTTTGACGGTCTTCAAACCTTTGGGCGCTGCAACACGTGCTGCCGCAGCCTCGCCGTGCTTGCGCAGCACAGCCACAAACAAGCCCTCTCCGCGCACGCATCCGGGCAAAAAGCGAGCACACGGCACAGATGTGTCTATGCCGGGGAGCACGCCGTCATACGCGCTTAAATCAAGGTATACGGGCTCAGCGCCTAACTCGTCGATAATCCACTGCACATTGTCCTCGTCTTCGCTGAGGTTGAAGGTGCACGTAGAGTAGACCAGCACACCTCCGGGACGGAGGGCGTGCCACACATTCTCAACAATTTCGCGCTGCAGAGCTGCACATTGCTGCACCAATCGCGGCGACCACTGTTGCACCGCCACGGCCTCTTTGCGCATCATTCCCTCGCCCGAGCACGGAGCGTCGACCGACACCACATCGAAAAACTCGGGCAACTTCGCAAATTTATTTGTATCGCCGCGACTCACCACTACATCTGCCGAGCCCCAACGCTCCACATTTTCGAGCAGTGCCGCCGCACGCTTAAAGTCAAATTCGTTTGCCACCATCAGCGAGCCTTTAGGCAGCGCATCAATGATAGCGGTGGTTTTACCTCCGGGGGCGGCACAAGCATCGAGCCAGCGCACCGACGTGCCGTCGGCGGTGAGGCTGCGGGCTATGGTGTGCGCAATCATCGACGACGCATCCTGCACATAGTAGAGACCTTGGTGCAAGGCGGGGTCGAAGGTAAACTGCGGACGCTCTGCCAAGTAGTATCCGGTGCTGCACCATGGCACACGGTCGGCATCGGCGGGCACGGAGCAGCCCTTGAGCGTATTGACGCGCACGCTCACATCGGGAGCGGTGTCGGCAAGAGCGTCTGCCAAGCCGCCAAATTGCGGATGTTGTGCCAACATGGCAACGAAGTCGGGAGGTAAAGTAGCCATAAAAGTTAAGCTTTGCCGGTGATTATTGTGCGTATGTCATGGAGCTTGTTGAGCGCCTCCATGGGTGTGAGGTTATTTATATCGAGACCTATAATTTGGTCGCGCACCTGGCTGAGCACGGGATCATCGAGTTGGAAGAAGCTCAGCTGCACGCCGTCTTGGTGCTGTGTGGCAACATTGCCGAGGGCAGCAGCCTCGTCGGCGGGGTTGTGCTCGCGCTCAAGTCGGTCAAGGATATGCTCGGCTTGTTTGACAATGCTTTGCGGCATACCGGCAAGGCGTGCCACATGTATGCCGAACGAGTGCTCCGAGCCGCCGCGGGCAAGTTTGCGCAAGAACACCACTTTGCCGTTCACCTCCTTCACCGACACGTGATAGTTGACGATGCGCTCGTACGATTTTTCCATCTCGTTGAGCTCGTGATAGTGTGTGGCGAAAAGTGTTTTGGGGTGAAAACGGCGGTGGTTGTGTATATGTTCTACGATAGCCCAGGCGATAGATATGCCGTCGTAGGTTGATGTGCCGCGGCCAAGCTCGTCGAAAAGTATGAGCGAGCGCTCGCTCATGTTGTTGATTATCGACGCTGCCTCGGTCATCTCAACCATGAATGTTGACTCGCCGAGCGAGATGTTGTCGCTGGCGCCCACGCGGGTAAAAATCTTGTCGACATAGCCGATGTGCGCGCTGTCGGCGGCAACATAGCAGCCTATCTGTGCCATGAGCACGTTGAGCGCTGTTTGTCGCAGCAGAGCTGATTTACCCGACATATTGGGGCCGGTGAGCATGAGAATCTGTGTAGACTCGTTGTTGAGCGACACAGAGTTTGAGATGTAGGGCTCGCCCGGCGGCAGTTGCTTTTCGATAACCGGGTGACGTGCTTCAACAAGCTCTATGGCGAGCGAGTCGTCGACTATCGGGCGGCAGTAGTGGTTTTCGGCAGCTACGCGGGTGAACGACAGCAGGCAGTCGAGCTGCGCAAGGAGTCGTGCATCGAGCTGCATTGCGGGGATGTATATTGACAGGGCGGCAACAAGGTCGTTGTATAGCGAGGTCTCTATCGAGGCTATTTTGTCCTGTGCGCCGAGTATTTTTTCTTCATATTCTTTGAGCTCCTGAGTGATGTAGCGCTCGGCATTGACGAGTGTTTGCTTGCGCACCCACTCGGCGGGCACTTTGTCTTTGTGAGTGTTGGTGACTTCGATGTAGTAGCCGAACACGCTGTTGAAGCCGATTTTGAGCGAGGGTATACCGGTGGCTTCGCTCTCGCGTGCTTGCACGCGCATGAGGTATTCTTTGCCCGACCCGGCAATGTCGCGCAGCTCGTCGAGCTCGGCATTGACGCCTCGGCGCAACACTTCGCCCGAGCCCACGCGGTTGGGGCAGTCGGGATGTATTTCGCGAGCTATACGCTCAGCCACGGGTGTGCACGGATTGAGCTGGTTGCCTATGGCTGTGAGCACGTGTTGGCCCGAAGCCGAGCACAGTGCTTTTATGGGCACAAGGGCTTCGAGGGCATTGCGCACCTGCAGCACTTCGCGGGGCGTGATGCGCAGCGTGGCGATTTTCGACACTAGGCGTCCCAGGTCGCCCACCTGCTCAAGCTGTGTGCGCACGGTGTCGCGCTGCTCGGGGTTGCGGAAAAAGTATTCAACCACATCAAGGCGATCGTTGATGGCTTTGGTGTCGCGCAGAGGCATTGTCACCCAGCTGTGCATCATGCGTGCGCCCATAGGAGTGACTGTGCGGTCGATGACACTGAGCAGACTCTTGCCGTCTTCGTTGAGCGGCGCCACGAGCTCAAGGTTGCGTATGGTGAAGCGGTCGAGGCGCACATAGCGCGACTCTTCGATGCGCGTCAGCGAGTTGATGTGACTTGTTTGAGTGTGGTTGGTGATGTCGAGATAGTGCAACACGGCGCCCGAGGCTATGATGGCGTCGGGCATCTTATCTATGCCGAAACCTTTGAGGTTTGCGGTCTGAAATTGTTTGAGGAGTCGCTCGAGCGCGGCTTCGGCGGTGAACACCCAGTCGTCGAGCTCGAAAGTGAGATATTTGCCGGAGAGCATTTCTTCGATGCGACGACGTGTGCCGCGCTCAACGAGCACCTCTTTGGGTGCAAAGTTGGCCATGAGCTTGTCAACATAGTCGAAGGTGCCTTCGGCGGTGAGAAATTCGCCGGTAGAGATGTCGAGGAAAGCCACGCCCCAATTGTCTTGGCGGCTGTGGTGTAGGGCTGCGAGGAAGTTGTTTTCGCGATGGTCGAGCACATTATCGTTCATCGACACACCGGGCGTAACCAGCTCTGTGATACCACGTTTCACAAGCTTTTTGGTGAGCTTGGGGTCTTCGAGCTGTTCGCAGATAGCCACGCGCTTGCCGGCGCGCACCAGTTTAGGCAAATAAGTGTCGAGAGCGTGATGAGGAAATCCGGCCAACTCCACATAGGCAGCAGCGCCGTTAGCGCGTCGCGTGAGAGTGATGCCAAGTATTTCTGACGCAGCGATTGCGTCGTCGCTAAAAGTTTCATAAAAGTCACCCACACGAAACAGCAACACGGCATCGGGATGTTTTTGTTTCATCTCGATGTATTGTTTCATCAGCGGTGTCTCGACTATTTTTTTTGCCACGATATTAAGGTGTATTATAGGTTGTTAATGAATGCAGGCGTGCAGATGTGCACGCCTGCAAAGTTTTTATATCTGAAGGATAGTAATTATTCTTCGGTGTCGTCTTCCTCACGCATGTTGTGGAACACGTTTTGCACGTCTTCGTCCTCTTCGAGTTTTTCGAGAAGTTTTTCAATTTTCTCGCGTTGCTCGGGAGTAACATCTTTGAGGTCGTTGGGGATACGTTCAAACTCGGTAGAGATGATTTCGTAGCCGTTTTCTTCGAGATATTTTTGGATGTTTGATTGCTCTTCGTAAGCACCGTAGATCACTACGTGGTTTTCGTCGTCTTGCTCGATTTCGTCTACACCGTAGTCGATGAGTTCAAGCTCGAGGTCTTCGAGGTTGAGGTCAGCGGGAGCGTTGATTTTGAAAACAGCTTTGTGGTCAAACAAGAAAGTGAGAGAGCCTTGAGTGCCGAGCGAGCCGCCGTGCTTTGTGAAGTAAGAGCGCACGTTGGCAACGGTGCGGGTGTTGTTGTCGGTAGCAGCTTCAACAAAGATAGCGATGCCGTGGGGGCCGTATCCTTCGTAAGTGATTTCTTTGTAATCGCCTGCGTCTTTATCGGTAGCCTTCTTGATAGCGCGTTCAACGGTGTCTTTGGGCATGTTCGCAGCCTTTGCATTTTGCATCAAAGCGCGGAGACGGGGGTTGGTGTCAGGGTCGGGACCACCGGCTTTGGCAGCGATAGTGATTTCTTTACCAATGCGCGTGAAAGTGCGGCTCATGTTGCCCCAGCGTTTGAGCTTGCGGGCTTTGCGGTATTCAA
>CAZYNO010000134.1:0-5156 GCA_964648845.1 uncultured Bacteroides sp. | reverse complement strand
TCCGCGAGATGGGTGGCTTGATGCGCATCATGCCTTACCTCTGCGTGTGCTACGTGATTGCCGGTATGGCATCGCTCGGTCTCCCCGGCCTCAGCGGTTTCGTTGCCGAGATGACAATCTTCGTTGGTTCATTCCAACACGCCGACATGTTCCACCGCGTGTTCACCATCGCAGCTTGCTGCTCAATCGTGATCACCGCTGTTTACATCCTTCGCGTAGTAGGCAAGATACTCTTTGGCCCGGTGCAAAACGAGCACCACAAAGAGCTCACCGACGCATCTTGGTGGGAACGCCTCTCAACAGTTACTCTCATTGTTTGCGTAGCTGCTATCGGTTGCTTCCCCAATTTCTTTAATCAGCTTATTAACCCCACATTCACATCGGAGATTTTCAAAGTCCTCGGTATGAACTAAGATAACTAAGAATAGCAAAGCAAATGGATTACTCACAATTTTTAGCCATGAAGCAAGAAATAGGATTGCTTGTCCTATTCTTGGTGGTCTTTTTATATGATACATTCATGCCTCGCAACACACAAAAAGCACTTCCCGCTGTCACAGCAGTGCTTATGGGTGTGATCACTTTGGCAGGTTTTTGCTGCCATTGCTTAGGTCAAAGTTGCGAAGTGTCGGCTTTCGCCGGTATGTACGAAACAACCCCGATTATTGCCGCCATCAAAGGCATCCTCAACATCGGCATGTTTATTGTTATCATCCAATCTATCAAATGGACTAACGGCGAGTCAATGGTGTGGCGCCGCGGTGAGTTCTACGAACTGCTCCTCGTCACTCTCTTTGGCATGTACTTGATGATTTCGGCTCGTCACTTCCTGCTCTTCATCATCGGTTTGGAAAGCGCCTCACTGCCCCTCGCAGCTATGGTAGCCTTCGACAAAAACCGCTACGAGAGCCACGAAGCAGCCGTTAAATACATCCTCACTGCAGTGTTCTCTTCTGCAGTCTTCATGATGGGTCTGTCGTTTGTGTACGGTCTCACCGGCACACTCTACTTCAACGGCATCTACAATGCCTTCAGCGCAAACCTCTCGATTCTTTCGATTGTGGCTATGGCATTCGTGATTGCAGGTATCGGTTTCAAATTGTCATTGGTTCCCTTCCACTTGTGGACCGCCGACGTTTATCAAGGTGCTCCCACCTCAGTCACCTCATACCTCTCAGTCATCTCAAAAGGTGCAGCAGCATTTGCATTCCTATGTGTGTTGGCACAAGCCTTTGGCACACTCTACCACCAAGTGTGGGAGTGGATGCTCTATGCACTCATCATCCTCACAATCACTGTTGGTAACCTCTTCGCCATCCGTCAACGCAACATGAAACGCTTCCTCGCGTTCTCATCTGTTTCGCAAGCCGGTTACATCATGCTTGGCATCATTGCCAACAACACCATGGGCATGGCAGCGATGATGTACTACATCTTTGTTTACATCTTCTCAAACCTTGCTGCATTCGGCGTTATCGGTGCTATCGAAAACGGCACAGGCAAAGTTTCTATGGACGATTACCAAGGCCTTTCGAAGTCAAACCCCAAATTGGCATTCTGCATGATGCTTGCAATGTTCTCATTGGCAGGTATCCCCCCGTTTGCCGGTTTCTTCTCTAAGTTCTTCATCTTCACCTCGGCAATCAACCAAGGTTCAACAGCAATCTACGTGTTGGTGCTCATCGCACTTATCAACACCATCATCTCACTCTACTACTACCTGCTCGTTGTTAAAGCAATGTACATCACCCCCGGCGATCCCATCGTGCCCACCTTCCGCTCAGCATGCACCGAGCGCCTGGGCTTGATACTCACCGTTGGCGGCATCATGTTGCTTGGCGTGTTCAGCCCCATCTACAATTGGTTGCTCGAACTTGCACAAAACTCAGGCATGGGCTTGTGGTTTGTGGGATAATCGCCCCTCCCTAAGACGAAATATTCATTTCATCACATTCCCAATATAGTATTAAAAAAGCCGGCTATCCGCGAGGACAGTCGGCTTAGTTTTTTGCTATATGTTTCAGCTGTTGCTTAGAGGTTGATGCGAAGTGTTGCACCGATGCTCCACGGATTGGCGCATTGCACAAAGCGATTGCCAATCGACTCGAAGTAGAATGTGTTGTAGCGCGAGTTGGTGAGGTTCTCGCCCCAAAGAGTGAGGCTGCCGTGTGCGTGGCTCAACACAATCGAAGCGCCGAGTGTGGCATACATGTTTTGCGATTGCGAGTTGTCCTCGGTCCAATAAATCTTGCCGGCAGCGTGAGTGTTTACGTTCACCGACGGAGTGACGCCCATGAAAGTTACTGGCAACTCATAGTTGGCGGCGGCAAAGATGGTGTGCAGCGGAGCGTAGGGCAGATAGTTGCCTTTCATGTCGCTGATGCCGTTGTGATATTGAGTGAATGTGGCGTGTGTGTAGCCGTATGACGCACGGAGGCTGAAAGCATCAACGGGCATCCAGTTGGCGGTGACCTCAACACCATAGCTGCGAGTGCGGCCGGCATTGGTCATTGCGCGTCCGGTGGTAGTGCCCGAGGGGAAGATTGTGAGCTGTTGGTCGCGGCAATTCATCAAAAAGAGCACAGCCTCGGCGTTGAGACGGTGGTTTGCTGTCTCGGCTGATGCCGACAACTCGTAGGTCCACGACTTTTCAGGCTTGTAGGTCATCACCTGTTCAATGTCGTAGGTTGCTTGCACACCCATCTGCTCCATGATTTGCTGTTGCAACACGTCGCTAAACATTTGTGTGTTGTAGCCACCTGCTTTATAGCCCTTAGCCACCGATGCACGCACGTTCCAGCTGCGGTTGACTGCCCAGTCGATAGCCACCTGCGGCAACAATTGATTGAAAGTTTGCGAGAGGTGTCCGGTTTTGTCGATATTCACTTCGCGTTGGCCCAGAGGATATTGTCCGCGATACATTGTGCACGAGCTGAAGCAGCGGCTGGTGTAGTCGATGCCCACGTGCTCAATGTCCCAGCGCAAACCGCCTTGTGCGGTGAAGTTGCCAAAGCGAACGGTGCTTTGGTGATAGAGCGCAAATCCGCCGTCGGTCTTGTCGAAGAGGCTGCCAAGGGTGAGCAGACGCTCGTCCCACACAAGCTGCATGCCTTGAGGCAGCACAGCGTTGACGTTGCTCTCGATGAGGCGCGAAATGCCTGTATTTTTGAAGGTTACAGGCGCATCCATGTCGGTAGTCTTATAGAAGCCGAACACTCCAATCAACCAGTCATAATTCTTCTTAAAGCCGCGAGCAAACAAGTCCTCGGTGATAGCCCACTCTTTGCGACGTTGCGCGAGGGTGAAATAGTCTTCGGGCAAGAAATCTTGGTCGAGAGTCATGTCGTCGTTGAGATATTGCACCGACGTGATTGATGTGGCAATCATCTTGCGGCCCGTGTAGCTCACGGTCAAGCCGTCGGCAAAAGCCGTGCGGCGATAGTATATTGAGTCGTTATATGAAATCTTTCCGCCGGCAAGGCTCTGATAAGGATATCCGTCCTGCTTTGAGTAGGTAAACGATGCTGCATTCGACAGACTCCAGCGCGAGTCGGGGTGCCACGACAATTTCCAGCGTGCCGAGCCTTGATGCTCTTGTCCGCTGTTGCTGCCGTCATATTCATTCTTGTAGAAGCCGTCGGTGCCGCCATACATGCCGGTTATTGAAGTTGCAATCTTGTCAGAGAGACGGCCGTACCAGCCCGCCGAAGCCTTGTAGCTGTTGGCGCGGCCATATTCAACCAGCGCGCGCATGCCCGAATATTGCCACGGCGACATTGTGTAGATGTTGATTTGTCCGCCCAAAGCATTGCGGCCGTTGAGCACGCTGCGCGAGCCGCGAAGCACCTCCACACGGTCAATATCTACAAGGTCGAAGTCGTAATTGTCCTTGTTGAGCACCGGCACATTGTCAACATTCAAGCCAACAACAGGCTGCTCGATGCGAGCACCAAGACCGCGCACATAAATCGACGATGTCATGCGCGAGCCATACGCCGGGATGTAAAAGTTAGGGGTAATCTCGCTGATGTTGCGCACCGAAGCAAGCTTCAGACACTGCACATCATCGCCCTTCACCACGGTCGACAATTCAAGAGGATTATCAGGTTTTTGTTTCACACCAACCACTTCCACATCATGCAAGTTTGTCACAAACTGCATAGTGTCCGTTGGATTTTCTAATTGAGAAGCGTGACAACCTACGGCCACGCTCGTTGCCAATAAAGGGATAAATATCTTAGATGTACTCATATCCCACAAAGATACAAAAATTTATCCAAAAAATCTTTCCTCCTCCCCAAAACCCCTAAAATTTAACCCTTTGCGCGCATACCGCCCCCGTCGTCGATGGCACCCCGCCGCATATCGACCCACACGACCATGCAATACGCGCATACCATCTTCCGTGCCCGAAGGGTACGATTTTGTCGGTAACCGCGGAGAAAGCGAAGCGTCTCCGTGGACAGGCCATCCCCCGCGACGTTGCGTGCCGAAGGTATGCATTTGTGCTAACGACACAAAGCATTTTTTATGTAAAAAATTTTGAAATATGAAAATAATTTATAAACTTTGCAAAACAAATTCTTAAATTATAAATCTAAATAAATCATGTTTAAATGAATAACAAACTACTTTCACTTTTTATTGCTGCATTTGCATGTATCTCTGTGAATGCGCAGCGCTACCTAAGCACAGCAGAGCGGGCTGAGACGACTGTGAAGCCGGCTCAAATGATGACGCGTACCGTGGAAACTCAATCAGATGGAGTAATCGTGACATATCAAATCAATGCGGTGTCGCTGACTGAAAGCGGAGACGAGGATGGAACTGTTCGTATCGGCCTTGATGGATTTGGTAGCGGTTCAATTCTTGGTGAGCCCGCGTTACCATCTCGTTTGGACGCTTTTGCTATCCCGTCGGGCTACACCGCAAGCATTGATATTATCTCTTCAACATATTCCGACTATGACTATAAAGTGGCATCGTGTGTGCCTCCAATCTCGGATAACAGCACCGACGAAGACCTACAATTTTCTACAGCGCTTAACTCGTACACCGGATTGAAACCTCTCTCGGTAGTTGCCGCAAAGAAATCTGACAAGTATCGCGGCACTGAAATTGCAAACGTAATGGTATCGCCTGTGCAATACGATATG
>CAZYNO010000133.1:0-5273 GCA_964648845.1 uncultured Bacteroides sp. | reverse complement strand
GTGCTCACAAGCTCGCTAAAATCAAAGCTGATGCAGAAGCTCTCGCAGCTCAAATCCAAGGTGTTGAAAACCTTGTTATCGCTGCTAAAACTAGCGAAACCGGCACTGTATTCGGTTCTGTTAACGCTGCTCAACTCTCTGAAGCTCTCGAGAAAAACGGCATCACCGTTGATCGCAAGCTCATCGTTGTAGCTCCCGTTAAAGAAGTTGGCAAATACACTGCTACTGTTAACCTCCACAAAGAAGTTAGCGCAGAGCTTTCATTCGAAGTGGTAGCTGAATAAATTAGAACACATTCCCAATTCTAATATACCCCTCCACAATGGCTGCGTTGAGAGAACGCGGCCATTATTTTTACCAATATTCTCTCACCACCTCATTTTAACTCTTCAATCAAAATGGTTAAACATATTGTTTCTTTCAAACTCACAGGCACACCCGAGCAACGTCTCGCCGTGGCTCAAGCTTTCAAAGACGCACTCCTCGCTTTGCCCGAGCAAATCAGCGTGCTCAAATCAATTGAAGTAGGCATCAACCAAAACCCCAACGAAAAATGGGACGTGGTGCTCACTGCTGTTGTGCCCACCATGGCCGATGTTGACGTGTATGCCAAACACCCCGCACACGTTGCCGCTGCCGCTCTGCTCGCCGGTCACAAAGAAGACCGCGCTTGCGTTGACTACGAATTTTGACTCTCTCAACTCGTAATAATATAAACTAAGCCCACAGCTTTTGTCGTCGACATTAAGCTGTGGGCTTTTTAAGTTTATGTGCTACGCAGAGCAGATTATTTTGTCATCTTGAAACCAATGTAGATGCCATCATACGAGCTGAGCAAGTTTGAAACTGTGCTGACTGTTGAGTTGCTGGTGAGCTTCGACACTGTTTGCACAAGGCTCATGAGCTTCTCGGCATCGAATGTGATGTTGAGTTGGTTGCCGGATTTTGTGGCACGTGAGTTGATTGAGCCGATATTGTATGAGCTGGCTGAGAAGTTGAATACGAGAGTTCCATCGCTGTCGCCCTTGGTGACTGTGCCGCTGAGTGAACCCCATTTCAACTTCATTGTGAAGTTGTATGATGAGTCAACAGTGAGTGTGACGTTGTTGAGATAAAGCTTTTTGTAGTATGTGGCAAGCTTTTTCTCGATTTGAGTGCTCACCGCTGCACCACCAATGTTTTTGAGAGCATCGCTGCTGTCGAACGATACGGCGGGCGAGCTGTAATTCCATGTGCCAACGAGGTCGTCAAGTGAGAAACTGGTGCTGGCAGTGGCATTTTGTATTGTTTGGCCAAGGGTGCCAAGAATGCTGCTCAAACCGCTGCTTGAACTTTGTGATGATGACGAGCTTGATGACGAGCCTGAAGATGAAGTTGTGCTTGATGAGCCCGAGCCTTTGAGCGCACCGAGAATGCTGCTCAAATTTTGTGCTTGCATGCTTGCAGAAGTGATAAACAATGCTGCGAGCATAATAAGAATTTTTTTCATGTTTCTGTTGTTATTTTGTTAGTTGTTTACGTTTTGTCCGATTTATATACCGTTTTTTTCGTTGCGTGCAAAGTTAACTAACAATTGCGCAACTCCAAAACTTTTTATATATATTTTGCGTTTTATTTCGTGTGCTTTTGCTCGTTTTTGATAATTTATATTTATCTTTGTGGGCGATTGAACTTTAGCACCCGTTGCGGGTGTCGCACACACTAATTTTAATTCATTATTATATATATCTAAAAATGAACAAACGTATTCTTTCTATTGCCGGCAAACCCGGTTTATACAGCCTCGTGAGCCAAGGCAAAAACATGCTTATCGTTGAAAATATCGAAACCGGTAAACGCGTGCCCGCTTACGCTTCTGACAAGGTTATCTCGCTCGGCGATATCGCTATATACACTATCGAAGAAGACAAACCTCTCTACGACGTTTTCCAAGCTATTATCGAAAAAACCGGCGCTCAACCCGTTGATGTTAAAGCTTTCGACACTGCCGATAAACTCCGCGCTTATTTCGGCGAAATCCTTCCCGACTTCGACAACGATCGCGTGCACAACAACGACATCAAAAAAGTTTTCTCTTGGTATAATCTTCTCGTTAAAAACGGTTACACCGACTTCCGCACCGAGGAAAAACCCGCTGACGAAGCAGCCGAATAATTCCACTAAAAAAATATACCACAGAGGGTGTGCAGCATAGTTGTGCGCCCTTTGTTTTTATACATCTACACAATGCGCTCAATCTGCTCACTAATACTTATAGTCTGCATAGGCTTGGGCTTGCACGCCCGCCAATGGCAGCCCGACTCGCTCGCCGGTTACGAACAAGCAACCATCATCCGCGCTTCCGACAACCTGCCGTGCACCGTGGTGCGCAAACGCTCTGCCTGTCAGTCGCGCAAAGCCGTGCTATATGTGCATGGATACAACGATTATTTCTTTCAACGCGAAATGGGCGACCGCTTCGTCGACTCGTGCTACAACTTCTATGCCGTAGATTTGCATGGTTATGGCAGGTCTATTCGCCCCAAGCAAGTGCCATATCAGGCTCGCAAAGTAGCCGAGTATTACGAAGATATAGACTCGGTGCTCGCCGTGATGCGTGCCGACGGCATAAACGATGTGGCTCTGTTGGGGCACTCAACCGGCGGACTTATCACCTCGTCGTATATGGCTTTCCAACCCGACAGCATTGTGAGCGTGCTCTTGCTCAATAGTCCGTTTCTGGAGTGGAATATGGGCAAATTTATGCGCAAATGTGCCCTTCCCGCCGTGTCGCGCGTTGGCAGACTATTCCCTAAAATGGCAATAAGTCAAGGCAATAGCACTGCCTATGGCGAGAGTTTGCTCAAAGCTTATCATGGCGAGTGGGATTATAATGTGGAGTGGAAAACACTTTACCCGCGCAAAGTCACTGCCGGGTGGCTAAACATGATTTCGCAGGCGCAAAAGCAGCTGCGCAACGACAATCCCGGCATAGCCGTGCCTATATTGCTTATGCATTCGTCGCAGAGTGTTGACGGTGACGACTGGACCGAGCAACACCAAAAAGCTGATGCCGTGCTCAATGTTGACGATATCAGCAAAATAGGACGCACTTTAGGCCCCGACGTCACCGAACTTACCGTCTATGGCGGTATGCACGATTTGATTTTATCGTCGCCCAAAGTGCGCGAAATGGTGTATGCTTCTATTTTTGATTGGCTTGGTCGCTATTGGCGATAGGCGCATTAGCTTTCTGGTCGCGAGCTATTTGCAGCTGACGCTCCACGCGTTCGCGATCAATCAATGCTTGGCGCAAGCTGTCTTTTTCGGCGGCAAGTTGCCATGATGCTGCTATAGCCTCGCAGTCGCCGGTGCTGAGTTTGATGTTCACGCTGCCTTTGCTGCCGCTTGCGGTGGCTGTTGCCGCTGCATTTTGGGGATTATCGCAGAGATATTTGCCTAAATCGTTCACACGCTCCGGCGCAATCGACGCCATAGTGCCGTCGCTCACGGTGATGTCGATGGCATACTGCTGACCGTTGGCAAGTTTTATCACAAGCTTGTTGAGATTGATATCTTTTCCGGCATTCACAGCCAAAGTCCATGGGGTGTCTTCGGCATCAGCGCCGCTGTTCACGCGAGGCTGAATGCTCGACTTGGCGGCAAAGCTGCTCACGTCGGTGTATGTGCATGTCTTGTAGACATAATATCCGGGCAGTGCACTCGACGGTTGCACAAATTTGAAGTTTTGCTCAAGCATGGCAATAGCCTCCTCGCTGTTCGAAATTTTGCAGTCGAGCTCGGGGATGCGCACTTGTGCCCAATTCTCCATCACCTGTGCGCGTTTGGCAATAGTGCCGCGGCGTATCTCCACTTGCAGCGGGTAGGCTTTGTTGAGTGAGTCGATGAGAGTTAGTGCCTCCTCATAGTTTTTCACGTTTATGGCGCTGTCGATTTTTGAGTCGAGAGCTTCGGCAGCTTTTTTCTCGCTGTCGTCTTTGCCACAGGCACTGAATATTAATGTTCCGGCTAATATGGTTGTAGCCAATAGTTTATTTGTCATTTCTTTTTGACTTTAGCTTTGTTGTTCGATTGGTTTACTGGTGTTGCGGCGGCAGAGTCGGCACGAGTCACATCTTTCACGCCTTTTATGTCTTTTATCTTTTTCATCAACGAGGTCAGTGCTTCGGTGCTGCTGATGCCAACCACCACGTAGCCTTGGAACAGGCCGTCGTTTGAGTTGATTGATATGTTGCGCAGCGATGTGCTCTTCTCTTTGTTGATAATCGACGTGATGTTGGTGACAATGCCTATATCATCGTGTCCGATGATGCTCAGCGTTGCCGCCATTTGGCCGTCAAATTTGCCGCTCCAGCGTGTGCGTATCACTCGGTACGGATAGCGGCTGCGTATGTTGCGCGCATTCGGGCAATCTTCGCGGTGTATCTTCACCACGCCTTCCGACGAGATAAAGCCGAAAACATTGTCGCCGTATATCGGGTTGCAGCAACGTGCAAGCTTATAGTTCAACCCTTTCACTATGCCGTCGCTGTTGCCTATTTCGAGTATGTCGTTGTCGCGACTCGGGGTCTCCTCGGGCGGCGTCTGCATCACATATTCGTCGGCCGACACGGCTGCTGTGGTCTCCACTTGCTTTTCGGTGAGTGCAAGGTATGCATCGAGAACAGTATTGATATCTATCTCGTTTTCGGCAAGACGGCTGAAAAATTCGGTGCTGGTTTTGTAGCCCAACTTCTTGATAAGCTTCATCAGCAGCGACTCTTGTATCTCTATCTTGCGGTTTTTGAAGCGACGTTGCATCAGCTCTTTGCCAAGCTCGGCGGTGCGGCTTTCCTGCTCTTTGAGCACTATGCGTATTTTGTTGCGAGCCTTGCCGGTGACAACAAAGTTGAGCCAGTCGCGCTTGGGCTGCTGCGATGTTGATGTCTGTATTTCAACGGTGTCGCCGCTTTGCAGCTTGTAGTTGAGTTTGCAGTTGCGGCCGTTCACCTTGCCGCCGGTGCAGCGGCAGCCAAGTCCGGTGTGTATGTTAAATGCAAAGTCGAGCACTGTGGCACCTAAGGGCAGACGGTGCAAGTCGCCTTTGGGTGTGAATACAAACACCTCTTTGTTATACACATCGAGCTTCAGATTTTTCATCAGCTCCATGGGGCCGGTGTCGGCGGTCTCAAGAATGTCGCGCACGTTCTTCATCCATGCGTCAAGTCCCTGCTCACTCTTCACGCCTTTATAGCGCCAGTGTGCAGCAAGACCTTTTTCTGCAATTTCGTCCA
>CAZYNO010000132.1:0-5283 GCA_964648845.1 uncultured Bacteroides sp. | reverse complement strand
ATTGAGCGCTTTGGTTGACCGAACCTTCGATTCAGTGGCAACGACTCTGAAAAACACAACATCGGCAGCACCTGCCGACAACGAAGAATGGTAACGTTTGCAGCGTGTCACGCCCGACATGCTGCAAGATTAGGCTGCGCCATACGCGAATATGGCGCAGCCTTTTTTCTTGCCCTAAAAAACTGCATTTTAGCGTAATTCAGACCACTAAAAACTGCATTTTAGCGTAATTCAGACCTCCAAAAATTGCATTTTAGCGTAATAGACGCATTTTTATCGCCAAAAAATTTGGAGTTGCAAAGATTGTTTATACCTTTGTAATCAGAACATTAAACCATATAATTTGCAATTATGTTTAACGAAAAGGTAATTTTGCAGGTTTTACAAGAGCAAAGGGACGAAATGACGAGCTACAATCCGATCAAATGGGTCACTCGTAAAGAAGAATCTCTTTTTGAATTTGACAGTCCTTTAGCTCAGATTGTGATTGGAGTGCGCCGAAGCGGCAAGTCAACGCTTTGCCATAAGGTGTTGCTTCAAAACAACATTTCGTATGGCTATGTAAATCTGGATGATGACCGGTTTGCTAAATTGCAAGTTGAAGACTTGAATACATTGCTATCGTGTTTGTACCAGATTTATGGCACGGATTTGTCTTATTTATTTTTGGATGAAATTCAAAATGTTGACGGTTGGCATTTATTTGTAAACCGCTTGCTTCGCATCGGCATACATGTATTTGTGACGGGAAGCAATGCAAAACTGCTGAGTAGCGAGCTTGCAACTCATTTGACAGGCAGATATAACGAGATTCATCTTTATCCGTTTTCATTCTCCGAGTACTGCGATTACCATCACATTGATAAACTTAGCTTAACAACTAAAGCAGATGCTGAGCGCAAGCGCGCATTTATTGACTACATCAATCTGGGTGGCTTCCCTGAAATGCAATATTTGCACAATAAAAGAGGATATGTGCAAAGTTTGATGGAAGCAATACTCAGAAAGGATATACAACAACGCTATCACATACGCCGCATTGATGCTTTACAAAAAATCGCCAACCACATCATAAACAACGTGTGTCAGGAAGTTAATTATGACAAACTTTCTGAAATGCTGAATATCGCAGATAAAACAGTGAAGGGATATGTGGACTATCTGAAGCAAGCTTTCTTGATACAGTTGCTTCCCAAATACTCATATAAGAGTCAAGAGCGCATACGCAATGCAAAAGGTTACATCGTTGACCCGGGATTGCAAAATTACCGCGAAAATGCACTCGCCCCGGAGAACTTGGGATGGCGTTTGGAAAATGTGGTGTATATCGAACTTTTGCGCCGCTGCGCCAATGATTTTTTAGATATATATTTCTATCGTCCATCGTCTCGACAGAAAGAGGTGGATTTTGTGGTCTGCAATCAAGATAAAGTCATCGAACTTATACAAGTGGCATACGATGTAGATGCAGAGAAAACATTCAAGCGTGAAACGTCGGCGCTGCTGCAAGCTGCCGATGCTTTGCGATGCGATAAGCTCACATTAATTGCTTTTTCACCGTCTAAAGAAATCGCGTTAGACGATAAAACAATCCGCGTAATTTCAGCTATAGAATGGCTGCTGCACCGTGAATAACACCGCAAACATCAGTCAACAGTGCATTTTATAATGGCTCTAAATAAAAAATCATTTATGTTAGGGCAAAAATTTGTAAATTTGCAGTATGATATCAAGATTTTTACCATACGTTTTCATCATAAGCCCGCTGTGTGCTTTGGCGGGGAATGTTGCCGAGAGCGACACTACGACCAATCTGCAGGAGTTTGTTATCACGAAGAAACAGGATAATACGCGCAAATTGCGCTCGGTGGCCACGAATACCGACTGCTTGCTGTCGGGCGAATTGAAGCGTGCCGCTTGTTGCAGCCTCGGCGAGAGTTTCACCACAAACCCGTCGGTAGACGTGAATTATAGCGACGCCGCCACCGGTGCTCGCCAAATCAAGTTGCTTGGTTTGTCGGGGTCGTACGTGCAAATGCTCACCGAAAATATTCCAAATTTTCGCGGTGCTGCAGCACCTTACGGCTTGGGTTATATCGCCGGGCCGTGGATGAAGTCAATACAAATATCGAAAGGCGCAAGCTCGGTGAAGAACGGCTATGAGTCGCTCACCGGACAAATCAATATCGAGATGCTGAAGCCGCAAAGCGACAAGTATTTCATGGGCAACGCCTACGTTGACCACATGGGCAAGGCAGAGCTCAATCTTGCCGCCAATGCGCACCTCAGCGACAAAGTGTCGACAGCATTATTGCTGCACGGCCAGAACGACTTTAAGCAGCACGACGGCAACGGCGACGGATTTATCGACACACCGCGCGTGCGCCAAGTCACAGCGCTCAACCGCTGGGCTTATGCCGGTGGCAACGGCTACATTTTTCAGGCTGCGCTTAAATATCTGTACGAAGACCGCCACAGCGGACAGCATACCGCCCACTCCGACATGCAAACCGAGCATCCGTACAGCGTAGACTTGCGCACAAATCGCTGGGAATTGTTCACCAAAAATGCCGTGGTAATTGACGACGAAAGCGGCGCCAACATAGCATTGATTTTGTCGGGCTCACTTCACAATCAAGACTCAGAATACGGCCACAAACTTTATGACGTTGACCAGCAAAACGTGTACGCCTCGCTGATGTTTGAGCGCAATTGGGGCGAAATGCATGCACTGTCAACGGGTTTGAGCTTCAACTACGACCGTTTCGACCAATACTACCGTCTGACACACAACGTTGCCAACGGCAAAACCCGCGCTAAAGAATGCGAAAACGTTGGCGGAGCATACGCCCAATACACGCTCAATGTTGACGAGTCGCGCTGGGTGCTGATGACAGGCTTGCGCTACGACTACAGCTCGCTCTACGGCTCGATGGTGACACCGCGCTTGCACCTGAAATACAATCCGAGCGAGGCCCTCTCGGCACACCTCTCGGCAGGTCGCGGCTATCGCTCGTCGCACCCGCTTGCCGAGTTCAGCTATCTGCTGGCATCGTCGCGCAGCATCATCATCGACAGCAACATCAAGCAAGAGTCGGGTTGGAACATGGGCGGCGGTCTCACCGGCAACATAAAAATCGGCAGCAAGAAAGTGAGCATCAGCGGAGAATATTATTTCACTCGCTTCAACAATCAAACCGTGGCCGACTTATACACTAACGCTCACGCAGCCTACATACGCTCGGTTGACGGCAACTCGCGCTCACACTCGGCACAAATAGAAACAACCGTGACATTGAGCAATGCGCTCAACTTCACGGCTGCATATCGTTATACGGATGTGCGCGAAGACTATGGCTACGGTGCGCGCCGCAAGCCTCTCACCTCACGCTCTAAAGGATTGTTCACCGTAAACTACACACCGATGATGGGTTTGTGGGCATTCGACGCCACAGTGACAGTCAACGGCTCGGGGGTTATGCCCACCGCCGACAGCAACAATCCGCTGTGGCAAGCCACCTACCCCACCTACGCACAACTCTCGGCGCAGATAACACGCTCATTCCGCCACTTCGACGTCTATGTCGGCGGCGAAAATCTGACATCCTACAAGCAAAAGACACCTATTGTTGACGCCGCCAATCCGTGGGGCGACAACTTCGACTCAACCATGGTTTGGGGTCCGGTGCAAGGAGCTATGGTGTATGCCGGTGTGCGTGTCAACTTTTGAGTGTCAACGTTGCTCGTTGCGCTCAAGATATTCGAGCATAGCTTGGTTTACGATGTCGCGCAACGACATATTCTTGTCGATGGCAAGATATTTCATGCGCGTATGAATGCTTTTATCAATAACAAAATTGCAATGCACAGCCGGCTCGCGCTTTTTCTGAGGCTCGGGCTCGGGAGCAGATTGCTGAGGTTTAATATCTTTCACTGAAGGGGCGGTTGAGGTCAGCAGACCATTGAGACCGCCCTTCATGCTATCTTTTAGTGAATTTGCTTTTCCCATAATCCTAATTATTTGAGATCTAACACTTCTTTAGCGAGCGACAGATAGTCTTGTGCGCCATACGAGCGGGGGCTGTATTCAAATATATTCATGCCATTGACGGGAGCCTCGGCGAGCGACACATTGTCGCGAATGAATGTTTTGAACACTTTGTTGCAGAACGACTCTCGGATAAGCTCAGACACGCTTTTGTTGAGTGTTTTGCGACGGTCGTATTGTGTGATGACAATGCCACCGATTTTGAGCGAGGGATTGAGACGGTCTTGCACAATTTGTATAATGTTCATAAGTTTAGCCATGCCTCGCATAGCCAAAAATTGCGCCTGCACGGGGATAATGAGATAGTCGGCAGCAGTGAGGGCATTGAGTGTGAGCAATCCCAGCGACGGCGGGCAGTCGATGAGAATGTAGTCAAAATTTACTTTTGCCGCAGCTTTGGCGATAAGGCCTTTGAGTATCATTTCGCGGCCGGGCTCGTTGATAAGTTCAGACTCGGCAGCCGAAAGGTCGAGACACGATGGCGAGAGAGTGATGCCACATTCGGTATTGACAAGCGGCAAAGGATATTCGCCTTTCATGGCGCCGTAAACGGTTTGCGGCTCTTCAATTGAGAGACCCATCGACTCGGTGAGGTTGGCTTGACCGTCGAGGTCAATCACTAACACGGTTTTTCGTAGCTGCAACAGAGCAGCAGCAAGGTTTTGAGTGGTGCAACTTTTGCCCACGCCACCTTTGTGGTTTAGTATTGCTATTATCTTAGTCATGGAATGAAATAAATAATCATAAGTTGGTGACGCAAAGATAATAATAATTTTAGTTTCTACTACTGTTAGTATCCACTAATTTCATAGATATTAGTAAAAAACCGGAGACAGCCTGACAGCCGTCCCCGGTTTGGTATTTTTGTTTGAGAAAGCTCTTGAGTTGTAATTACTTCACTTCTTCGAAGTCAACGTCGGTCACATGGTCGCCACCTTGGTTGCCGCCTTGTGCACCGGGGTTGGCACCGGGTTGTTGTTGCTGAGCTTGGCCGGCTTGTGCTTGAGCATTGAGGATGTCTTGTTGAGCTGCACCAAAGGTTGATTGGATTTCGTTGATAGCAGCGTCGATGCCTGCAATGTCTTGAGCTTTGTGAGCGTCTTTAAGTTTTGCAACAGCAGCTTCGATAGCAGCTTTTTTGTCAGCGGGGATTTTGTCGCCGAGCTCAGAAAGTTGCTTTTCGGTTTGGAAGATGATAGCGTCGGCTTGGTTGAGTTTGTCGATGCGCTCTTTTT
>CAZYNO010000131.1:0-5339 GCA_964648845.1 uncultured Bacteroides sp. | reverse complement strand
TGAGCTCTTCAACAGTTTCGTTGAAAGCTTCAGAGGGAGAGTGGCCGTTTTCGCGCAACACTTCGTATTGAGCGAGGAGCAAGCCTTGGATAGCGCCCATCAGTGAGCCACGCTCGCCGGTGAGGTCTGAAACAGCTTCGCGTTGGAATGTTGTTTCAAAAAGATAGCCTGAGCCAATGCCGATGCCGAGAGCAAGTGTGCGGTCAAGAGCCTTGCCGGTGTAGTCTTGCTCTACAGCGTATGATGAGTTGAGGCCGCGACCTTCGAGGAACATGGTGCGCAATGATGTGCCCGAGCCTTTAGGTGCTACCATAATAACGTCAACATCTTTGGGAGGTACGCAACCGGTGCGGTCGCTCCAAGTGATGGCGAAACCGTGTGAGAAGTAGAGTGCTTTGCCCGGAGTGAGGTGCTTTTTGATTGTGGGCCATACCGACATTACGGCAGCGTCTGAAAGCAAGCACATGATGATTGTGCCGCGCTCACAAGCTTCTTCGATGCCGAAAAGGGTTTCGCCGGGCACCCAACCATGAGAAACAGCTTTGTCGAAAGTTTTGCCGGGACGTTGGCCAACAATCACGTTAAAGCCATTGTCGCGCAAGTTTTGGCTTTGGCCGGGGCCTTGCACGCCATAACCGATTACGGCAATTGTTTCGTTTTTGAGTACTTCTTTTGCTTTTTCCAACGGAAATTCTTCGCGGGTGACTACGTTTTCTTCAACACCGCCAAAATTTAATTTAGCCATGGTAATTTAAATGTTTATAGTTATGTTGTTAATTATTTTGTTCGTTTAGATAACGGGCTTTTCGTTTTTCTTGCTCTTCGAGATACATCGTCACATACTCTTCGGTGGCCTTGGTGATGGCAGCACGACCGGAGCGCACAAATTGCACAATGTCATACTTTTTGAGCTCATTGAAGAGCGCCTCGGTCTCATACGAGTGGCCGGTTTTCTCAAAGACAATATATTCGGGTGTAATCTCAAGAATGCGAGCGCCATGTGCACGGATGATAGCCTCAACGTTGTCAATCTCGAGCACCTTGGCGGCGGGCACCTTGTAGAGCGCCACCTCCTGATAGATGAGATCTTCGTCGGTATAGAGAAACGACTTGAGCACGTCGATGCGCTTTTCTATCTGCTTCACCACGCGCTCCATCATCGGGCGGTCGCTGAAACAAGTGATAGTAAACTTATGCACTCCTTTGATTGATGACGGACTCACCGAGAGGCTCTCGATATTCAGGCATCGGCGAGTGAATATGATAGAAATCTGATTTAACAGACCAACATTGTTTTCGGTGAAAACCGTGACTGTGAATAATTGATTTTCCATGATTGTTTCGTGCTTAAGAGGTTAATCTTTGCGATAACATTCGTGCGCATTGAGCATGATATAATCAACATCGGCACCCGCGGGTGTCATGGGGAATACCATGTCGGTCTCGTCTATATTTACGTTGAGCAGATATGCTCCGTCGTGTGCAAGCATCCGCGCTATGGCGGCATCAAGATCTTTGCGCTCGGCAACATCTTCTCCGACTATGCCGTATGCATTGGCCACGGCAACAAAGTCAGGATTGATCATCGGCGTCTGCGAGAAGCGATTGTTGAAGAACAATGCTTGCCACTGACGCACATTGCCCAAGAAGTTGTTGTTGAGCAATATTATCTTGACGTTGGTTTGATACTCAAGTATGGTGCCAAACTCTTGTATTGTCATCTGCAAACCGCCGTCGCCGACAAACAAGCACACCGTGCGCGACGGGTCGCCCATCTTGGCGCCGATAGCTGCCGGCAGGCCAAAGCCCATTGTGCCGAGGCCGCCACTGGTGAGCAGCGAGCGGGTGCGAGTGAAACGCGAATAGCGTGCCGAGAACATCTGGTTTTGACCCACATCGGTGACGATGACGGCACTGTCTTTAGTTGCAGTGTTGACCTTGCTCACAACCTCGCCCATAAGCATGCGGTTGCCTTCGGGCTCTACCTCGCGCTTGATGACACGGTTGTATTCCACGCGCTTCGGCTCGTCGAAATATCCGCGCCACTCCGAGCGGTCTGTCTTGTTGACAAGCGGCATGAGTGCACGCAATGCATCGGCAGCATCGGCATGCACGGCTACCGTAGCATGAATAATCTTATTGAGCTCAGCATCGTCAATATCAATATGCACCACTTTGGCATTGGGGGCATACGTCTCAACGCGGCCCGTGATGCGGCTGTCAAAGCGCATACCTACGGCGATGAGCAAATCGGCCTTGTTTGTATTTATATTCGGCGCAATGTTGCCATGCATGCCAAGCATACCAACATTGAGCGGATGAGCCGAAGGCACAGCCGAAAGTCCGAGCAACGTTGATGCCACGGGGATATCAGTCTTTTCGGCAAACTGCAACAATTCTTTTTCAGCGCCTGAGAGTATCACTCCCTGACCAGCCAAAATCATTGGTCGCTTGGCTGTGTTAATGAGTTCTGCTGCTTTAGCTATGGCTATCGAGTCGACATCCGGACGCGGATTGTATGAGCGAATATATCCGCACGGCTTATAATCGAACTCGGCAAGACCTTTTTGGGCGTCGAACGTAAAGTCGAGCACCACCGGACCGGGACGACCGGTCGAGGCTATATAAAACGCACGAGCCACAGCCGGAGCTACATCTTCGGCACGGCGTATCTGGTAGCTCCACTTGGTTATAGGCTGAGTGATGCCGACAAGGTCGGTCTCCTGAAAAGCATCAGTACCCAAAAGCGGCGAGGCAACCTGTCCGGTGATAACAATCAGCGGGGTGCTATCCATCATGGCATCGGCAACGCCTGTGATGATATTTGTGGCTGCCGGACCCGAGGTCACTACCACAACTCCGGGGCGACCTGTCACTCGCGCATAGCCTTGTGCGGCATGCGTGGCACCTTGCTCGTGGCGCACAAGCACGTGCTTTATTTCTTTTTGAAAATCGTAAAGTCTATCGTAGAACGGCATTATTGAGCCGCCGGGATAGCCGAATATGAGGTCTACGTTTTCGCGAACAAGCGAACGTAGCATTATGTCAGAACCTGAAATCTTTTCGCTCATAAGTTATCTTGTTCTTAAGTTATATCATATATTAAAGTTCTCGCACTCCGCCTTTGTCGGCCGAAGTCACCATAGCAGCATAAGCGCGCAAGGCTTTTGAGATTTGTCGGTTGCGGCCGGTGGGCGTGAAAGCTTCTTTGCCGCGTACCAGCTCTTCTTGGCGGCGTGCTGCAAGTTGCTCGTCGCTGAGCTGCACATTGATGGTGCGCTCGGGGATGTTGATATCAATAATATCACCATCGCGCACAAGACCGATTGCGCCGCCTGACGCTGCTTCGGGCGAGATGTGGCCGATTGACAAACCGGAGGTGCCGCCCGAGAAACGGCCGTCGGTGATGAGCGCACACTCTTTGCCGAGGTGTTTCGACTTGATGTAGCTCGTGGGATAAAGCATTTCCTGCATACCCGGTCCGCCCTTGGGACCCTCGTAGGTTATCACCACCACATCGCCACTCTTCACTTGGTCGTGAAGTATGCCTTCTACGGCAGCCTCCTGCGATGTGAACACCTTGGCCGGTCCGGCGAAGTGGAAGATGCTCTCGTCAACACCCGCCGTTTTCACAACACAGCCGTCAACGGCAATATTGCCTTTGAGCACAGCAAGACCGCCATCCTTAACATAGGCGTGGTCGAAGTCGCGAATGCAGCCGCTCTCGCGGTCAGTGTCGAGAGTCTTGTAGCGCGAAGACTGACTGCCGAGCTTCAAATTGCGTCCGCCGCCGGGAGCACTCAGCCACAACTCGGCTGCCTCCTCGCCAAAATACTTGCCGTCGATAGCATAGCGCTCAATAGCCGCACCAAGGGTGAGGTTGTCAACACGCTTCACATTTATATCAACAAGACCATTGTCGGCAAGAACTTTCATAATCGAAAGTATACCGCCTGCACGGTTCACATCTTGGATGTGATAGTGCGAGTTGGGAGCCACCTTGCAAAGCACCGGTGTGCGTCGCGACAACATATCAATATCTGCCATAGTGAAGTTGGCGCCGGCTTCATTGGCTATGGCCAAGAGGTGAAGCACGGTGTTTGTTGAGCCTCCCATGGCAATATCAAGAGCCATGGCATTGAGCATAGCCTCGCGCGTAGCAATGTTGCGCGGAAGCACACTCTCGTCCTCATCATTATAGTATGCAAACGTATTCTTCACTATCTGACGAGCTGCACGACGGAACAGCTGCTCACGATTGGCGTGAGTGGCCAATATCGTGCCATTGCCGGGTAAAGCCATACCGATGGCCTCGTTCAGCGAGTTCATAGAGTTGGCGGTAAACATACCCGAGCACGAGCCGCAAGTGGGGCAGCCGCGCTGCTCAAGCAACGTCACCGTATCGTCATCCACCGACGTGTCGGCAGCATCAATCATAATATCTATAAGGTCAAGAGCACGACCATTCAAGTCGCCGGCCTCCATCGGACCGCCCGACACAAAAATCGTGGGGATATTAAGACGCATAGCAGCCATAAGCATACCCGGTGTCACCTTGTCACAATTCGAAATGCAAACCATAGCATCAGCCTTGTGAGCATTCACCATATATTCCACCGAGTCAGCAATAAGATCGCGCGAAGGCAGCGAATAAAGCATGCCATCGTGGCCCATAGCAATACCATCGTCAATGGCAATAGTATTAAACTCGGCAGCAAAGCAGCCAAGCTTCTCAATTTCCTCTTTTACGATTTGGCCAATTTCATGCAGATGAGTGTGTCCCGGCACAAATTGCGTGAACGAATTAACAATCGCAATCACCGGTTTACCTATCTGTTCATCTTTCATGCCATTTGCGCGCCATAAGGCTCGAGCGCCGGCCATACGGCGACCCTGTGTACTTGCTGCGCTTCTTAACAGTATGCTCATGTCTCTTAGTTTTAAAGGATAATAAGGCCATAAAACATTTCATCGATAACAGACTATCGCCGAAAAACGGCCTTCGCAAGAATTTTATAAGTTTATTCTGCAAATTTATTACAATTAGACATACAAACCAAATAAAACACAAGAAAATTATCACAAAACAATGTTTTTCAGCATAAATTTGCCACAAATAGTCCAATTGACCCGTCCCCGCGTCGGATGTGATACGCACAATCCCCGGCAGGCATACCGACACACACGTCGATGTGATACGCGGTTACCTTGTAGGGGCGCAACATGTTGCGCCCGCATGGCTTGCACAGGTAATTAATTGATACACAATTGTTTGTTGTCGAAATATCGGCGTCATTTGTCGTCGAATTGTCGCCGGGCGCTATTGATAGCGCCCCTAC
>CAZYNO010000130.1:0-5369 GCA_964648845.1 uncultured Bacteroides sp. | reverse complement strand
TAGACAAGTATGGTCTCGACGAGATTGACAACAAGCTTCTTGCTACTATAATTCACAAATTCAAAGGCGGCCCGGTGGGCTTGTCGACCATAGCCACAGCGCTTGGCGAAGACCCCGGCACCATAGAAGAAGTTTATGAGCCGTATCTCATAAAAGAAGGCTTCATAAAGCGCACTCCGCGTGGCCGCGAGGTCACAGATTTGGCATTCAAGCACCTTGGAGTGAACCGAGGCGAAACTCTCGGCTTGTTTGCCTGACACTAATCTAACATTTATCACATTTTGTTATGTCTGCAATCAAAAGTTTGATGAAAGATACCGCCATATACGGCGTGAGCTCGATTATCGGGCGTTTCTTGAATTGGTGCTTGGTGCCGCTCTACACCATCATGTTTCCGGCGGCAGAATACGGCGTAGTGACCTACGTCTATTCAGTTGTGGCGTTGGCGTTGATAATCCTCACCTACGGCATGGAGACCGGATTTTTCCGTTTTTCAAATCATGAGCGTTGGCGCGACCCGATGCTTGTATATTCCACATCACTAATCTCGTTGGCAGTGTCGTCGACAGCGTTTGTAGTTGCCGTATTGCTGTTCTTGCAGCCGATATCGGTGGCCATGGAGTGCGAAAGTCATCCGTCGTTTGTTGTGATAATGGCAGTGTGCGTGGCGCTTGATGCCTTCACGGCGATACCGTTCTCGTATCTGCGCTACCAAAAGCGCCCCATACGTTTTGCCTATCTGCGCCTCATAAACATAGGCTTGAATATCGGTCTCAATCTATTTTTCATTCTCGCTTGCCCGGCGATAATGAAGGTTGCCCCGCAGACAATCAGCTGGTTCTATAGCCCCGACTATGGCATTGGTTATATCTTCCTTGCCAACCTTATATCGTCGGTGGTGACATTTGTGATGTTGGCACCCGAGTTGCGTGGCTTTAATTGGCGTTTCAACTCGCAGTTATGGCGCGAGATGCTGAAGTATTCGGCGCCGCTGCTGGTGCTTGGCGTTGCAGGAGTGATGAACCAAACACTCGACAAAATACTCTATCCTTCGCTTGCCGACCCTGCCACGGCTATGGAAGGCCTTGGCATATATGGTGCGAACTACAAAATAGCCATTGTCATGGTGATGTTTATACAAGCATTCCGCTTTGCCTACGAGCCGTTTATTTTTGCACAGAGCAAAGATAAGAACAGCTATCAGGCCTATCGCGATGCTATGAAATATTTTGTAATCTTTGCTTTGATGATATTTATGGGCGTGATGTTCTATCTCGACATCCTCAAATATTTCATTTCGCCGCGCTATTTCAGCGGCTTGAAAGTGGTGCCTGTCATCATGCTTGCCGAGTTGTTTTTCGGCGTATTTTTCAATCTGTCGTTGTGGTATAAACTTACCGACAAGACCGTTTGGGGTATGTATTTTTCGCTCTTCGGTTTGTTTATTACCGTAGCATTAAATGTGCTGTTGGTGCCGCGCTTTGGCTATATGGGCTGTGCCTGGGCAGCATTTTTCTGCTACGGTGCAATGATGATTTCGAGTTACTTTGTGGGCAAGGCAAAGCATCCCATAGGCTATCCGATGAAGCGCATCGGAGGCTACACGCTGCTTGCCGCACTGTTCTATGTTGTGGGCATGTATGTGCTTGTCACACCCTATGCCGTTGCCAACTATGCAATCCGTGCCGCCATCCTCATTGCTTATGCAGCAATAGTGGTGCGCCGCGAAAAAGTTGTACTTCCTAAATTGAAACACTAATGTTACGCTTTGTGCTCATAAATCATAGCGACACTCGCGGCGGCGCCTCGGTTGTCACTTATCGACTGATGAACGCTCTTTGTGCCGCCGGAGTTGATGCGCGAATGATAGTGATGCACAAAGATACTGACAATATGCGCGTTGCCGAGGCCGCCCCCGAGTGGCGCGGCAAAGCGGCGTTTCTTGCCGAACATGCCGAGATTTTTGTGCGCAACGGCTTCAATCGCGCCAATGTCTTTAAGATATCTACCGCCAAATACGGCATGCCGCTGCACCGCCACCCGTGGGTGCAAGACGCCGATGTGGTGTGCCTCAACTGGGTGAACCAGGGCATGCTGTCGTTGCGCGAAATAGACCGCATAGCCGCTCTTGGTAAACGCATCATCTGGACAATGCACGACATGTGGCCGCTCACCGGTGTGTGCCATCATGCCGGCACGTGCACGCGCTACACCTCGGCTTGTGGCAGCTGCCGACTGATTTCTGACGGCAGATATGTGAAAGACCTTTCAAAAAGCGTTTTTAAACGCAAGCAGAGGCTCTATCGCAGTGCTGACATACATTTTGTTGCCGTGAGCAATTGGCTGGCTCAGAAGTGCCGTGAGAGCGCTTTGCTCGCCGATGCCAAAGTGTCGGTGATACCTAATGCATTTCCGGTAGAAGAATTTTCTGTCACCCCCACCCTTTCGCGTGCCGAGTTGGGGTTGCCCGAGGTGAAGAAGCTTATTGTTATGGGCGCGGCTCGCCTTGACGACCCGATAAAAAATCTGCCCCTTGCAATTGACGCCATCAACAGCGCCACTGCCGACGATGCCGTGGCTGTGTTTTACGGAGGCATACGCGATGCCTCGCTTTTGCAGCGCTTGCAAAAGCCCTACGTATATCTCGGCACCATCAGCGACTCACATCGTCTTGCCGCGCTCTATGCCCATGCCACGGTAGTGTTGTCGACATCGCACTACGAAACATTGCCCGGCACCATAATTGAAGGGATGGCAGCGGGTGCAACGGCAGTGTGCACCTCGCAGGGAGGGCAGCCCGATATTGTTGACCATGAAAAGACCGGCTATCTTGCCGATGTGGCGCGAGCCGACGTCGTTGCCGGCTATATAGACCGCGCACTCAGCGCACCTTTCGACCGCACGGCGCAGCACCATGCCATAGCATCGCGCTTCGCTGCCGACCGTATAGCCGCCGCCTATCTCGGTTTGCTTTAGACCTCGTGGCGCAGAGCGTAGTGGTTGCGCAGAGCCTCGAATGAGGAGGGATTTGAGCGCAGATTTTCGTCGTCAATCATAGGATTATAGCTTTTCATCACGTTGGTGATGCGCACAGCTGTGGGCGTTGCCGCGGGTGTCGGCACGTCGGGATGCACAGTGGGGAGGTTGAAATATCGGCACAACTCGTCGAGTATCATAGTTGTGGCGCGCACTTTGCCCTCGTAGCTGTATCCGGCGATATGCGGGGTTGCAATTTTCACGCGTTCGAGCAGCGGCAGCGATATGGCGGGTTCGCCCTCCCAGGTGTCGATGACGGCCGCGCTCACTTGAGCGTTGTCGATAGCGTGCACCAAAGCTTGATTGTCAACGATGGCGCCGCGTGCGGCATTTATCAATATCGGAGCACGTCGCAATGAGGCGAAAAATGCGTCGTTGGCAATGTGGTGTGTGGCATCGTCGCCGCTGAGGGTTAGCGGGGTGTGGAAAGTGATGATATCGGCTTTTGCGGCAATTTCGCTGAGAGAGTGCCAGTTGTTGCCACCTTCCGGACGTTGGCGAGGCGGGTCGCAAAGCATCACGCGCATATCGAGTGAGCGCGCCCAGGCTTCAACAATTTTACCCACATGGCCCACGCCCACAATGCCTATGGTGTATTGGCTGATAGGGCGGTTGATGAGTTGAGCCAGGCAAGCGAATACGTATTGAGCCACGGCGGGAGCATTGCAGCCGGGAGCGTTGACGGCGTAGATGCCGTTGTTGTTGCACCACTGACGGTCAATGTGGTCGAAGCCTATAGTGGCAGTGCCGACAAATTTGCAGCGGCTGCCGCTGAGCAGAGCTTCGTTGCAGCGCGTGCGTGTGCGCACCATCAGCGCATCAGCATCTTTTACGGCATGAGCATTGATTTTGTCGGGGTCGAGATAGTACACGCTGCCGTATTTTTCGAGCAGACCGCGCACAAAGGGGATATTTGCTTCAACAACAAATTTTAGCTTTTTACACTCCATACGAAAATTGCTAAGTAAATTATGAAGACCGCACCGATAAAAATGAAGCTGCGGTCATAGTTCTTCCAAGTGAAAAATCTGCCGAGTTGGAAAGCCGAGCACAGACACAGCGTAGGCACGTAGGCACTGACGTTGGTGAAGTCGGCGCACACGGCAAAGAGAGTCATGAGCGAGAGTATCGACATCACGCCGTTGATGGCGCGCATGCGAGCGTTGTAGGCTATCATCTGCGGGAAGTTCAGCACCCAGCCCAAAATGAGCAGCAGTGCAGTGAAGCCGGCAGAAGCAAACATGGGCAATTGCTCGCTGAAGTCGAAGTCTCCGAAAATGCTTTCAAACTCGGGCATGTGTATTTGCGAGGGCTCAACAAGGCCGCTGCCGAGGGCAATCCACCAGGGAGTAATCAGTCCTAACAGACAAGCCACAATAGTGCGACCGGAGAGAATGCGCATCTGGGCGCAACCAATCATAAAGACGGGGATGTAGAGCGCGTAGCAGTATTGGGTGGTTGTCATTGCCGAGAGGATGAAGAATATGGCAAAGACGTTGCGCGTCTCGCCGGGCGCGCTGTAGCTGCTGTATAGCAATATCAGGCATATCAGCAGGATTATGCTCAACGGTGTGCCCACCAGTTGGGTGAGCAGCACCGGAGTTGACACTGACATTATCAAAAACAGCGAAGCATCAAGCAACGAGGTGGCACGCAGCAGGTTGAACATGCGGTTGATGCAAATCATCAACGCTGCAATAGCGAGAGTGGCCAGAGCATTCACCACGAATGCAATAGTGCCGTTGCTGATCCATAGGTTTGGAGAAGAGAATATAAATCCGCGGTCTTCGTCGATGACTTCGAAGTTGGCGCTATCGAATGCCATGTATGCTGTGCTGACGAGCAGCATAGTGCAGATGATGAGTAGCCCCGACGAGTGCAGACCACGCGTGATGCTTGCCGCTTTCATGTGTATATATCGTTATAATCTTATTTTAACAACGCCTCTAAATCTTTACCGATGTCGCGGCGATAGTATTTACCTTCAAAATCAAATTTGTTGATGGCGTCGAAGCTCTTGGCGAGAGCGTCGGCGATGCTTGAGCCATATGAGCTGACAGCGATGACACGTCCGCCTGAAGTGACGAGGTTGCCGTTGGCGTCGCGTTTTGTGCCGGCGTGGAAGAGGATGCTCTCTGCGGGATTGAGTTGGCCGGTGATGGCAAGGCCTTTGGGGTATGAGCCGGGATATCCGCCCGACACAGCCATAACGGTCACGGCAGTGCGTTCGTCCTGCTCGGCGGCGAGGTCGCCAAGGTTGCCTTTGGCTGCTGCTTCGACAAGGGGCAGAAGGTCTGATTTGAGACGCAACATCACAACCTCGGTTTCGGGGT
>CAZYNO010000129.1:0-5425 GCA_964648845.1 uncultured Bacteroides sp. | reverse complement strand
CGTAGAAGAATAATCATTGCTTGTTAGCAACCTTATTCAGCTGTGCTGCACCCCTTGGGGCGCAGCACAGCTTTTTTTTGGCGAAGCGTAAAGTAAGGAGTAAGAAGTAAGAAGTAAAGAGTAAAGAGTAAGAAGTAAGGAGTAAGGAGTAAACCGACGCTGACGACGATGGCTCGAAGAGCCTACACTTTCGTTAACCCCACTGTGCCGACGAAGCTCGGCGAAGTCGGCTCAGTGGGGCCTACCGACACCACCAAGTCAGGCTACCTCGGAGAGGTTGCACAATAGGTGGGTCGCTACGAAGGTGCAACGTCTCCGACGTTGACCGGTGTTGGAAGACGCAGGCCCCACAGAGCCTCCGCAAGCTACGGCACTGTGAGGTTAACGAAAGTGTACAGCCTCCGGCTGAGAAGATAGCAACATGTTGCGCCATTACAGGTAACCGCGTATCACATCGACGCAACAAACGAAAGTAAGGAGTAAGAAGCACATCGTCGGGTGTGGGTCGGTATGCGCCGGGGGTGTGTCCGAAAACGGACATTGTGGTGGTTGTAAGTGTTTGATTGTCAGGAGGGGTTGACGAGGGGCTGTTTTTTCTGTTATTTTGGGGCAGAAAAACAGTTAATCTTATGGATAAAAAAATTGATAGTAAAACTTTGCGCTCTGAGGCGCTGCGCAGATATGCTAAATGGGGCATCGGCGTCGCTGTTGTGGCTATTGCCGTTGTGGTGTTGCTGCTGAGCATGCAGAAGAGTGTGCTCGAAAGCGACTTGACATTTGGCGACGTCACTCAGGGGCCGCTAAACACGTCGGTGGTGGCTACGGGACGCGTGGTGCCCGCTTACGAAGAAATTATCAATTCGCCGGTAGACAGCCGCATTGTTGCGGTATATGCTCAAGCCGGCGACAGCGTGAAAGAGGGTATGCCGCTGCTCGAACTCGATTTGCAATCGGCTCAGACCGACTACTCAAAGAAGCTCGATGAGCGCAGCATAAAGCAAAACGATATCACTCGCGAAAATCTAAACAATGCAACGGCTCTCAGTCAGCTTGCCATGCAAATCAAGGTGAAAGAGATGGAGGTGCAACGCCTCTCGGTTGAGCTCACCAACGAGCGCCGTCTCGACAGCCTCGGCTCGGGCACCGGCGACCGCGTGCGCCAAGCTGAGACATCGTTGGCTACCGGACGTTTGGAGCTGCAGCAGTTGCGCGAAAAATATGCTAACGACAAAAAAATACAGCATGCCACCGAGCAATCGCGTGCGCTCGAGTTGAGTGTATTCGACAAAGACCTTGACCAGATGCGCCGCACTCTCGCCGATGGCAAAATTCCTGCGCCGCACACGGGAGTGCTGACCTATATTTCCAGCGAGATTGGCAGCCGTGTGAGCGCAGGACAAAAGGTTGCCGTGGTGTCAGACCTCAGCAGCTTTAAGATTGCGGGTCAGGTGCCCGACGGCTCGCGCAGCCAGGTGGCAGTAGGGTCGAAGGTGCTTATCATTATAGGCAAGACGGTGCTCGACGGCACGGTGACAAACATCTCACCGCAGTCGCAACAAAATCTTGTGGACTTTAACGTTGCTCTCGTCGACTCGCGCAATGAGCACCTAAGCGCCGGATTGAATATCGAAATGCAGGTGATTTACGGCTACAAGGACAATGTGGTGCTTGTGCCCAACGGCCCGTACTTCAACGGCCCGGGCAAGTACGCTATGTTTGTGGTTGACGGCGACGGCAATTTGCAGCGTCGCGAGGTGCAACTCGGCGACAGCAACCGCGAGCAGGTTGAGGTGATTTCCGGATTGAAGCCCGGCGAGCGCGTGGTGGTCAGCGACATGAGCAATTACAAATCAGCCCGAGGGCTGAAAGTAAGAAGTAAGAAGTAAGAAGTAAAGAGTAAGAAGTAAAAAGTAATCAAAACAATAATAAAACAATATAAGGTTATGGCAGTGATATCACTCGAGGCGATAAGCAAGGTTTATCGCACTAAGGAAATAGAGACTACGGCTCTCGAAAATGTCAATCTTGACGTTGAAAAGGGCGAATTTATAAGCATTATGGGCCCGTCGGGTTGTGGCAAATCTACGTTGCTAAACATCGTGGGCCTGCTTGACAAGCCTACGCAGGGCACGGTGAACATTCTCGGCACCGACAGCTCCGGCATGGGCGACACGGCTCTTGCCCACTTCCGCAATGCCAACATCGGCTTTGTGTTTCAGAGTTTCCACCTTATCCCTTCGCTCAGCGTAGCCGCCAACGTAGAGTTGCCGCTGATTTATCGCACCGGACTCTCGGCGTTGCAACGTCGCGAGAAGGTGGAGCAAGTGCTTGAGCGCTTGGGCATGAGTCACCGCATAAAGCATCTGCCCACACAACTGTCCGGCGGACAATGTCAGCGTGTGGCTATAGCTCGCGCCATGGTGGGTATGCCGCAGATTATTCTTGCCGACGAGCCGACGGGTAACCTCGACTCAAAGATGGGCGCCGAGGTGATGGAGATTTTGCATCGCGTGAATGCCGAAGACGGCACCACAATTGTGATGGTGACGCACAACGAGGCACAGGCTCGCGACACCGACCGCATTGTGCGCTTCTTTGACGGACGTATCATCTCTTAACCGTTCATGCCTCATGAAAACCAAGATAATACAGATAATCTACGATATGCGTCACCAGCCGGTGATTGCATGGGTGACAGTGCTGGGCACGGCGCTGTCGATATTCCTCATACTCATTGTTGTGATGATGCAAAATGTGGGTACTGTGAATATTGCGCCCGAAACGCATCGCGACCGCATGCTCTATGGCATGTACATCCACTTGCAGAGCATCAGCGGCGATAATAACGACAGTTCGGCGGGCCTTTCGTTGAGCGTGGCAAAAAAGCTGTATGCCGACCTCGACGGTGTTGAGCACACGTCATACCTCTGCAAAGACCTCGCTTCGTTTGACGTGAAAGGTTCTACCGGCGAAACATTTTCGGCAAAGACACGCCTCAGCGATGCCGCTTTTTGGGACATATACGACCACGAGTTGGTGGCAGGACGCTTTTTTACCAAAGAAGAGGCCGACGCCGAAACACGTGTGGCAGTGGTGAGCGAGTCGGCGGCGCGGAGAATGTTTAACAGCATTGACATTGTGGGCCGAAAATTTTTGTGCGATCACAAAACGTTTACAATTGTCGGCATAGTGAAGGACTCGTCTCTGCTGGCAAGCATGGCATGCGGCGAGGTGTTCGTTCCGTTCCCGTTCAGCAACAGCAATTATAACGACGAAGAGAGCGGATGGGGCGATGTCACCGTAGCCATGTTGGTGAAAGACGGCGTGAGCCTTGAGAGCGTGCGCGACCAAGTGAAGAAACGCTATGCCGAATACGACACCGAGCTTGCCGCAAGAAATCTTAAGACCGTGTATCACGGCGCACCTTTCGACCAGGAGACAATTGTGTCGGGAGTCTCGGGTAGCAACGTTACTCCCGATGCCGAGACCGACAGAAATGTGCGTTGGTGCATATATATCATCTTGCTGCTTGTGCCGGCAATCAACCTCAGCAGTATGCTGCATAGCCGCATGACGCGCCGTGTCAGCGAGATTGGCGTGCGACGTGCCTACGGTTGCACTCGCGCTCGCATTGTTGGCGACATCGTTGTTGAGAATATGCTTGTGACACTTGTTGGCGGCGTGATAGGTATGGTTGCCGCCATAGTTTTTGCAATGTTCTACGACGGAATTTTTGTTACCGGCGAAGGCTCGGTATCTCCCGCATTGGGAATGATTATGAACCTGAGCACCCTCTTTGCCGCGTTAGTTGCGTGCCTGGTGCTCAATCTCATCAGCGCAGCAGTGCCTGCATGGCATGCCTCGCGACTCAATCCTGTTGACGCAATAAATTCAAACCACAACTAAAGCATTAACAACAATGAAACGCAGACTTTTCACACAAATGCGCACCGAGTGGCGCTCAAATATATGGATGATAGCTGAATTGACTATTGTGGGGCTTGTTGTGGCTGTTATAGCATTGATTTTGGCGCAGCTGATATATAAGCACACACGCCCCGTAGGCTACGACTTGACCGACGTCTATGTTGGCCGCAGCCACGTGCTTGCTAAAGATGCCGACGACTATGTGACGTATGATGACCGCAATCAATATTTCGATGATTTGAAGGTGATTTTAACCAAAATCAAGGCAAATCAGTATGTTGAGGAGGTTGCTACGGGCACTTGCTCAATGCCCTATAATCATAACTATTCGGGATGGCGCTTGATGTATAGCTCTGACAGCGACACGCTTGCCTACTTTGGCAACTCGCGCATGTTTTCGCCTGAATTGGTGCGCCTTATTCGCCTCACCGGTCCCAACGGTGAGACCACCGAGCAGCTTGCAAAAAGCATAGAGCGCGGCGAAATATTAGTGTCGCCGCACAACGACAGCGAAGACATTGGCGGCAGTTGCGAGCCATATAAACTTAAAGGCAAAACCGTGGTTATCAACGGCGACTCGGCAAATACTGCATACGTTGGCAACGTGAGCTATGGCATAGCCCGCGACGACTATGAGGGCGTGGTTGGCGGCGGCATAATTTACCCGCTGGAACGCATGGGCGGATGGCCCGGCGACATTGTGGTGCGCGTGAAGCCCGGCATGGGTCGCAAATTTTTGGAGACACTCAGCTCTAAAGATCTCAGCCAAGGCAATGTGTATGTGTCGAACTTCACATCAATTGACGATATGCGCGACAATTGCCAGCGCGATATCGACACCACCGAGCGCGACCTTGTGATATGCGCTGTGTTCTTGCTCGTGGCAGTGTTTCTCGGCTTTTTAGGCTCGTTCTGGTTTCGCACCCAGCAGCGAGTGCCCGAGATAGCCTTGCGCAAAGTGCACGGAGCCACACAGTGGCAGATATTCAGCCGCCTTATCAGCGAGGGCCTGATGCTGTTGTTAGTCTCGGCTGTAATAATCACACCGATATATTTCTACGTTGCCGACTCGGACATAATATCAATAGGCTTTACCGTGACAAGCAAATTGCCGGAATATATGGCGTATGCCGTGACGATGGCAGTGCTTGCCGCAATGATAGTTGCCGGAATATGGTTCCCCGCCCGCAAAGCAATGAAAGTTGAACCTGCAAACGCATTAAAAGATCAATAATGCTCCATAAATATAGTAAACTTTTGATATTTGTAGCTGTTGCCCTTGTGCCGTCGATGGTGACGGCACGAGAGGTGACACTGACTCTCGACGATGCCATCGACATGGCACGCGTGCGCAGTGTTGATGCCGCCGAGGCTCTTGACGAGCTGCGCACTGCCTATTGGGAGTGGCGCACGTTTCGTGCCGACCAACTGCCAGAAATATCGTTCAAGGCAACAGCTCCGTCGTATGCCAACCAATACACGTCGTATATGAACGAGA
>CAZYNO010000128.1:0-5458 GCA_964648845.1 uncultured Bacteroides sp. | reverse complement strand
TGATGAAGGGAGCACCTTCTGAGAGAGCTGCGTAAGCGTAGCACATTGAGGGAGCAACGTGTTGTTTGTCGTCAGCTTTCATTGCAGCCTCGAGGTCAGCGAGGTGGTAGTGATATTTTTCGTCGGGAGCTACATAAACCTCGGTCGAAGCAGCCCAAAGCACAACGATGCGGCTAACGCCTTTTTCGGCTTTGAATTTGCGGATGTCGGCACGAAGTTGCTCAACCATTTCCCAGCGAGTTTTGCCAACCATGATGTTGTTGCCGTCAAGGCGTTTAGCATAGTCGTGGTCGAAAGCTGCGGGCATGGGCACGATAGCTTCGAGTTCTTCTTTTACGGGAAGGATATCTTTTTCTTTGAGCACCTCAGCGTTTACGGCTGATTCGTATGCATTTGCGGGATAAACGTCCCAAGTGCCGAAAACGATGTCGTTGAGGTCAGCGATGGGCACGATTTCTTTGTAGGGGAGATATTTTTTGTCAGCACCTTGACCAACGCGAATTTTGTCGTATTGAGTCATAGAACCAACGGGTTTTGCGAGACCTTTGCGAGTCATAAGTACGCCGGTCATGAAGGTTGTGGCAACAGCACCGTTGCCCACTACGAGTACGCCGAGTTTACCATCGGCGGGTTTAACGTTTGAATTGCTCATTTTTGTTAATTGAGATTGGTTATTTGTAATGTTGTTTCTATCAATTTTTAGTATCTTCTAAGGTCGATTATTTGGGGTTAATATGGTTAATCGGCTAAAAAGAGCGCTCAAAAGTACTCATAGTTTCGCAAACACAAAATCTTTTTGCGAAAAAAAAACTTTATAAAAAGTCAAATAATTATAATTTATTGCCGCATCTGTATTTTTCTGTGAATTTCAGTGACGTTTCAAGAATTTCATGTTATCGCCTGTTAATTGGGTTAAATTGAAAAAGTTTGTAAAATAGGCCCAAGTAATTAATCTCACCAAAAACTTTTGGCACTAAGTTTGTTATATGAAATGTGATAACTAACTTTGCAAAATAATACAAACTACAACCATTATATACACAAATATGACACAAAAAGAAACAATCGTTCCCGGCAAATACGTTGAGCTTGGATACGACCTCTACGAAATCGCTGCCGACGGCACCGAAAAACTCGTACACCAAACTGACCTCGAAGACCCCGAAAAAATCATTTTCGGCATCACACAAGGCATGATTGTGCCATTAGAAAAAGCTATTGAAGGCTTGGCTGTGGGCGAAAAATTTGACGTTGTCGCCAAATGCAACGAGGCGTTCGGCCCCCGCGAAGACGACCAAATCGCCGAACTCGACCGCGAAATCTTCGAAATCGACGGCAAATTTGACGAAGAACATATCTGCGTTGGCGCTGTTGTGCCCATGATGACTGCCGACGGCTATCGCATCAGCGGCATCGTCACCGAGGTGAACAATAAAAAAGTGAAAATGGACTTCAACCACCCCCTCGCCGGCAAAGACATCCGCTTCAAAGGACAAATCATCACCGTGCGCGACGCTACTCCCGAAGAATTGCAACCCGCGCAAGGCTGCGGCTGTGGAGGTGGCTGCAACTGTGGCGACGGCGGCTGCGGCAACGGCTGCAACTGCAACTAATCCCCCAACCCCTAAACGTTAGGATATAGCAATGGCCCGACCGAGAGCATCTGTCGGGCCATCGCTATGTTTAGAGGGAGAGGAGGAGGGGGTGGGCGGTGCGGATGCGGGGCTTCACTTCGCCGCCGTGGATGTAGACTTTGTTGGTGGCGAAGGGCACGGCTACGGCGCCGGCACGAGCGGCATCGGCGGTTTGCTGCGGCGTACTCCAGGTGTTAGCTACGGCATCGTAGACAAAGACGGTGGCATTGAACTTATACCAGGCGGGGGCGTGCTCAAGATAGTCGGCAGGCTGATTTTGCAATGCCTGCAAGAAGATATCTTTGTTCACGCCACCAATAACGGCTATCTTGCCGTCAGAAAGTGTGGCAGCAGTGCCGCCGCCAACACTAACCTCGGTGCCGTTGACTGCGGGGGCTTCAATCTTTGTCCACTTATTTTTTGCGGGGTCGTAGCAAAGACCGTCTGTATTGAGAGTGGCAGGCTTGTTGCCCGACTTTGGAGCAAAGCCGCCAAACACATATATCTTGCCGTTGGCTGCAGCTACTGCGGGTTGAGTGCGGGCATTGCCGGGCATAGACGCGAGTTTGCGCCAAGCCGGAACTGCAGCGTCGAGGTCGAGCACAAGAAGCTGAGTTGAGGGTTTGCCGGCAACATTACCTCCGGCAACATAAACCTTATTGCCGATAGCCGCTGCGGCGGCATTGTCGAGGGCCGCGGGCAGAGCGGGGAGGTCGGTGACACTGACATTGTTGCCATCAACGTTGAGCAAATAAACATTGCTGAGCGAGCCTGAGGTGTTGCTGCCGCCGATGAGCACTGCGCCTTTGGCGGTAGCAGCCGTAGCGCCGTAAGCTATGGCTTGCGGAAGCACACCGATTTTTTCGGTGGTGGTGCCGTCAACCTTGTAAATGCCGTTATAGAAACGTTTTTGGCTGTTGGCAGAGAGAGGGTCTACGGGGAAATTAGCGCCTCCGGCAACGATAACGCTACCATTGATATTTGCGCCGAAAGCAGCAGAGACACCATATTCGTAGCCGTCTTCAATGTCGTAGTCGGCGGCATTGTCAACCTCACAGCGGAAAGTTGATGTGAGCAATCCTGCGCCATTCACAAGATTTGCGCGAGTGAATGGCTCCCAAGCATAGCGCACGTAGCGCGGATGGGCAAGCTCACCGGTGAGAGCAACTTTGCCGTCGCCGGCAACCGTTGCCGTTGCGGGATAGAAGAAGCCGTCGATTTCGGCAAGCTCAAACGAGCGGATATCTTTGCCGTCGTTTGTGTGAAGGTCGGCAGCATCGCTGAAGCTGACAGTGACGGTTTTGCCATTGGCAACGGCGCTGAGCGGACGCGGGCCGTCGGCTGATAGCGACGAATAGCCATAGGTATATTTGAGAGCCTGACGAGCAAGGCGCTCACCCACGGGGCGTTTGTTGCGCGGATGCACATTGAGGCTGTCGGCAACATCGGTGATAACAGTCATGTGCACATTGTCGAGACTATCGGCAAGGCGACGTTGACTGTCGCGGAATTGCGGCCAGCTGGGGCGATTGATGCCGCAGAGCTGCACAAAATAGAACGGAAGTTTATCGTTGTTGAAAGCCTTGCGCCAGCTTTGAGTGAGAAGTTTGAACAAGCCCTCGTGCACCTCAATGTTGTGCGCATTCGACTCGCCTTGATACCAAATCACACCGGCAATCGAAATACCTTCAAATTGGCGGATGCCGTTTGAATATAGATATGACGGCTCGTAGGGATGGCGGCCGAGAGGACGGTTTGCGCCGATATTTTCAACAGCACGCTGTTGACACCAAGGTTGCACATAGTCGTTGGTTTGCCAGTTTACAAGTATCTCGGGCATACCCATTTCGAGAGTGTTTACATCGGTCCACGATTCAGTGTTTGAGCCGCCTACAGCGTTGCTGATGATGCCGATGGGCACATTCTCGAGGCTATCGCGCAGCGATTTGGCGAAATAGTAAGCCACAGCCGAGAAAGTGCCGGCGTTTTGCGGGCTGATAGATTGCCATTTTGTGGGCAGATAGTGCTGATTGTGGTCTATCTTGTAGATAACCTCGTCGCTCCACTTCTCGGCATTGGTGCGTGCCACGGGCTTCATATCAAAAATGCGGATAAGCGGGTCGGCACATGCGGCAACAGTCTCGGCACCGCCGATAGCTTCGTTGAGAGTGAACTCCATGTTGCTTTGGCCGCTTGCTATCCACAATTCGCCGGCCATGATGTCGGTGAAGCGGAGGTTGGTGGCGCCGTCGGTCACGGTCATCACGTAGTCTTTGCCTGTGGTGAGGGGCGGCAGAACAACACTCCAGTGGCCGGTGTTATCCGATTTGGTGGTAGCTGTTTGTCCGTTGAGCGTTACGGTGATTTGGTGCAGAGCGTCGGCACGGCCTGCAATGTGCACCGGCTGATTGCGTTGCAGCACCATGCCCGACTGATAGTATTCGGGGAGCTGCAAGCCGCCAAAGTTGCCGGTGAGGCAGCAGTACACCTCGTGAGCCAGCACAGATGCGCCCTCGGCAGTGGGGTGAATGCCGTCGACAAACAAGTTTTGGCGATCGCGGAAAGGCTCGTTGAAGTCTATAAGCTCAACATTATTATATTTAGCAACATTTTTTATTGCCTCTTGTATCTCCAAACGCCAGTCGCGGGTACCTGTGCGGAAGCGGAAGTGGCGAGCGTGCAGCGGGGTGAGCAAAGCCACCATTATGCGCACATTGGGATTGAGTTTTTTGAAGTCGTTGATAAGAGTTGTGTAGTCGGCCACGAACTCAGAGTTATAGTTAGGCCAGTTGCGCGGGTCGGTATCGTTTACGCCAAGATGCATAACCACGATATCGGGCACAAAAGCAAGGGCAGCCTTATACTCGTCCTGCTCGTTATATGGACGATGGCCTTTGCGCAAAAGCGTGGCGCCCGACTTGCCAAAGTTGCGCACGTCGTAGTCGCTACCAAGCAATCGCTGCAGCTGAGCCGGATAATTGAGAGAGTCGCGATTTTCAACGAGGAAACCGTAAGTAATACTGTTTCCCACGCATGCAACCTTTGTTGGTGCGGCAACAGCCACAGCCAAAGCAAAGATGCTCATTAAGGTTAAAAAAAACTTTTTCATATAGTTTTAGTGGATGTGTTTGTATGCTATTAGTGGGCTTCGAGCCAGTTGTTGCCAACTCCGGCGCTAACGGTGAGGGGCACTTTAGCGCGGTAGGCACTCTCCATTTTATCAACAACAAGAGCCTTGAGTTGTTCAAGCTCGGCAGGCACAACGTCAAACACAAGTTCGTCGTGCACCTGAGTTATCATGCGCGATTTCAAGCCAAGAGCGGTCATTTCGCGATAGATATTTATCATCGCAATCTTGATGATGTCGGCAGCCGAACCTTGCAGTGGCGCGTTGATGGCGTTGCGCTCGGCATAGCCACGCACCACGGCATTGCGCGAATTGATTTCGGGAAGATAACGTTTGCGGCCTTTCACGGTCTGCACATAGCCGTCGCGACGTGCATTTTCGATGGCTTCATTCATATATTCTGCCACACGCGGATAAGTCTTCAGATAGCCTTGTATCAGCTCTTTTGCCTCGCTGCGAGGTATGCCAAGGCGCTCGCTCAAGCCGAATGCCGAGATGCCGTAGATGATGCCGAAGTTGGCTGTTTTGGCGTTGCGGCGCTGACTGTCGGTCACTTCGTCGATGGGCAAGTGGTAGATTTTTGCCGCCGTTGAGCGGTGGATATCTTCGCCCGAGAGGAACGCGTGCACCATCACTGGGTCGCCGCTAATCTCAGCCATAAGTCGCAATTCGATTTGCGAGTAGTCTGCGCTCATAA
>CAZYNO010000127.1:0-5467 GCA_964648845.1 uncultured Bacteroides sp. | reverse complement strand
GCGCCTTACTAATCAGTTATAATCTTTCGTAATCGGTTGTAATCACCGGCTACTTTCCGATGCAAAAGCGGTAGAAGATGGTGTGGAGGAGGTTGTCGGAGGTGATGGCGCCGGTGATGGCGCCGAGGATGTGGATGGTTTGGCGAACGTCTTGGGCGACGAGGTCGCCGGGGATGTTGTTGCTCAGTCCGGCGATTATCGCCTGTGTCGACTCGGCGGCTTCGGCAAGTGCTTGCGCATGGCGTGCGTTGGTGATGAGTATGTCGCCGGGTGATGACAGCTGTGTGCCGGCATAGTTGTCAATGGCTTTGGTGAGTTGGTCGATGCCTTCGCCGATGAGGGCTGACACGTTTACTATGGGTGTGCCGTCGGGCAATGTGTCGGATAGCTTTTGTGCTGTTGCTGTGGGGTCGGAGATGTCGGTTTTGTTGACTACTGCTATGATGTATGAACCGGATTGTTTTGCTGCGTCAATTGTGGCTTGGTTGATTTGTGCTCCGGCATCGGTCACAAGCAGTGTGATGCTGGCTTTTTGCATGGCGCGGTGTGAGCGTTCTATGCCTATTTGTTCCACGGGGTCGGTAGTGTCGCGCAATCCGGCGGTGTCCATGAGGCGAAATAGGTTGTTGCCAATGGTCACAGTGTCTTCAACAATGTCGCGTGTGGTGCCGTGTATGTTGCTCACTATGGCACGTTCGTCGCCTACGAGGGCGTTTAGCAGCGACGATTTTCCGGCATTAGTGTCGCCCACAATTGCAATAGGAATGCCGTTTTTGATTGCAGATCCGGCGTCGAACGACTTGTGCAAGCGTGTCACTTCGGCGTATATCTGTTGCGCTATGTCAATAAGGCGTGTGCGTGATGCAAATTCTACGTCTTCTTCAGAGAAATCTAATTCAAGCTCGAGCAGCGAAGCCAATTCGATGAGCTGGTCGCGCAACTGAGCCAAGCGTTTCGACACTCCGCCGCGCATTTGCGACATTGCCACGCGGTGTGCGGCACGGCTTTGCGATGCTATCAAGTCGGCTATAGCTTCAGCTTGTGCAAGATCCATTTTGCCGGCAGTGAATGCTCTGCGTGTAAATTCTCCGGGCTCGGCAAGACGTGCGCCTGCAGCCACGAGAGTGGCGATTAGTTCGGCTTGTATGTATGTTGAACCGTGCACCGATATTTCAACAACATCTTCGCCGGTGAACGATGCCGGGGCTCTGAAAACTGTGGCTACAGCTTGGTCGAGCGTGTTGCCGCTGCGGTCGTCAATATTGCCGAGGTGTGCTGTGTGCGATGCCACGTCGGCCAGCTTTTTGCCGTGCCAAATTTTGTCTACAATGTTTATTGCTTCAGGACCGGAAACGCGTGCCACAGCAATTCCGCCTACTCCCGGAGCTGTGGATATTGCGCAAATAGTGGCTATGTCATTTATTTGAGACGCGACCATAGTGTGAAATTACATTGTGCTTCAACCTCATTTTCAATGTCGTCGGGCAATTCTGCAAAGAAGTCAAAGCCTGTTATACGTTCAACCTCGTCTACGCTCACGGCTGCTTGTTGCATGCCGCCTGCCACTTTGCCGTTGTTCATGATGAAGCCTATGGCTCGCGGCGGATTGGCGTAGGGTGCGAGTATTACTTTGAAATATCGTGAGGGCACCGAAACTTTGGTGTCGCCGATAGTCTTGGTGATGCGGTCGGTGAGCACCGGGCCGCAGACTATAATTATTGCCGAGTCGCGCACTGCCCAATCGCGACACTTGTCTTCGAGCTTTTTCCACGAGCCGCTATTGAGCGCTGATGCCTGTGGACTCATGTTGGTGAGATAGAAGCACGCATTCATTGCATCTTCATTCCACTTCATGTCGGCAGCCGGAGCCATATGCCCGCGGTCGTATCCCGAGTTGCGATAGTCGTCGAGGGTGGGGCAGCCTTCAACTTTCGGGTCTTGGGCAAAGTTGTTTGAGCGAGGTAGTGTGCCTTGAGTCTCGCTACGTGTGAGCTCCCATGCCACCCAGTTGGGCTGATGGTGTTGGCGGTTGAACGACACCGTAAATCCCGGATATTCTACTATTTTTTCAACGGTGCCATTGGGTACTATTACCTTGCACAGGTTTGACGCTGCCGTCTCTGAGCTAGCAATCTTTGCGTTGCTTTCTGCAGGCTCCGAAGCCTTGGTTTCGCCAAAGCTGAACCAGCCTATAATTATTGCTGCAGCGCATGCTATGTAGAGCACCGGCTTTATCTGAAATGATGATGATTTGCGTGATTTGCGACGTCGTGTCATGATTGGTCTATTTGATTGGATTGTAATAAGGATAGTTCACATCCCACAAAAACAGCGGATGTGCCGGCATTGAAGTGCCTGCCGCGCAACGGTCTTTCTTCTCAATGATTTGCATCACTTGCTCAGGCGTGATTTTATGCCGTCCCACGTCGACGAGGGTGCCCACAATTGCGCGAACCATGTTGCGCAAAAAACGGTCGGCGCTTATCTCGAAGTAGTAGCGGGTGTCGTCAATCTTCACCCACTCAGCTTTGCGCAAGTCGCAGATATTCGTCTTTACATCGGTGTGCAACTTCGAAAACGATGTGAAGTCGCGACGTCCAAGCATCATTTGCCCGGCGCGGTTCATCGCCTCAAAGTCGAGGTTAGCCGGAGCCTTCCACGATAGGGGATATATGAATGGATCGTCGGCCGTGTGGATGAAATATCTGTACGTGCGGTTTGTGGCGTCGAATCGAGCGTGAGCGTCGTCGTGCACCGCAATTATGCTGTTGATGGTGATGTCGGGCCGACAGAGCGCCGACAAGGAGCGCTGCAATCCTACAATTTGTTGCTCTGTGAGTGGCACCTCAGTGTCGAAGTGCGCAATCATGCAGCGAGCATTCACGCCTGCGTCGGTGCGTCCGGCGCCAACAATAGGCGTTGTGCGTCGCAAAAGCGTAGTCAGCGCTTCCTCTATCACTTGCTGCACGCTGACGTCGCCGGGTTGCACTTGCCACCCGTGATAAGGCGCTCCTCTGTAGCTTAAATTGATGAAATATCGCACGCTATCCTGATTGTTTTAGTCTTTTTCAAGATAAGTGTAGCCATACAATCCCGAGCGGTATGTCGACAAGAAGTCGCGACCTTCTTCGGGGCTGATTGTGCCGGCCTTCATACAAGCCGTAACCCACGACTCTACGCTGCGCGCAAGTTTCTTGGGCGAATATTGCACATAGTCAAGTACCTCGGCAACTGTTTCACCGTCAATAAGTTGGCCTATTTCGTATGAGTCCTTGTTTACGCTGATATGCACCTCGTTGGTGTCGCCAAACAAGTTGTGCATGTCTCCAAGAATTTCTTGATAAGCGCCAACCAAGAACACACCGATATAGTATGTTTCGCCTTGCTTGATAGTGTGCACGGGCAGAGCGCCGATGGTGTCGTGTTGCGAGATGAAATTTGCAATCTTGCCGTCAGAGTCGCAAGTGATATCTTGTATTGTGCAGGTGCGATTAGGCTTTTCGTCGAGTCGGGCGATAGGCATAATCGGGAATATCTGGTCTATTGCCCAGGCATCGGGTAATGACTGGAACAATGAGAAGTTGCAGAAGTATTTGTCAGGTAGCATCTTAGCTATTTTGCGCAATTCTTCGGGAGCGTGCTTCATTGACGATGCAATTTCGCCAACCTCGCGCGCAACAGTCCAGAAAAGTTTCTCAATCTGTGCACGTGTGCCAAGGTCTAACATGCCGAGGCTGAACAAGTCGAGCGCTTCTTCGCGTATTTGCAGTGCGTCGTGCCAGCTTTCAAACAGACGCGGCTGGCTGAGTTTGTCCCAAATGTCGTATAGCTCGCGAGCCAACTCGTGGGCGTCCTCGGGCAGCTCGTCGTTTTCGTGCCAAATGGGCAGAGATGCTGTCTCAAGCACTTCAAATATGAGGATTGAGTGATGTGCGGTGAGTGAGCGTCCGCTTTCGGTGATGATGTTGGGCTGCTTAATGTTGTTTTTTACGCACACATCAACGATAGCCGAAACTGCGTCGTTGGCATACTCTTGAATTGAATAGTTCATTGAACTTTCGCTTGCCGACGAGCGTGTGCCGTCATAGTCAACGCCAAGACCGCCGCCTATGTCGATAAAGTCTATATCAAAGCCCATCTTCGTGAGTTGCACATAGAACTGTGTAGCCTCTCGGAGGGCATTCTTTATGTGTCGTATTTTTGTTATTTGGCTGCCGATGTGGAAGTGCACCAACTTCAGGCAATCTTTGAGATTACGCTTTTCGAGAATGTCGAGAGCTTCAAGCAATTCTGACGAGTTGAGACCAAATTTGCTCTGATCGCCACCACTTTCAACCCATTTACCTGCACCATTGCTCGAAAGTTTGATGCGTATGCCTATGTTGGGCTTGATTTTAATGCGCTTGGCAATATCGGCAATGAGGCGCAATTCGTTGAGCTTTTCAACAACAAGGTATATGCGTCGGCCCATCTTTTGAGCCAACAATGCCAATTCAATATAGTTTTCGTCTTTATATCCGTTGCAAATCACCAAAGCATTGTCGGCAATATTGGTTGCAAGCACAGCGTGGAGCTCAGGCTTTGAACCTGCCTCAAGACCAATGTTGAATTTTTTGCCGTGAGTAACAATCTCTTCTACAACCTGACGCATTTGGTTTACCTTGATAGGATAAATCATGTAGTTGCGAGCGGTGTAATCATAGCGAGTAGCTGCTTCTTTGAAGCATCTCGAAATTTTCTCAATTCTGTTGTCGAGAATGTCGGGAAAACGAAGCAAGATTGGTGATGTCATGTCGCGCACTTGCAACTCATCCATCACATCCTTGAGGTCGACCGACACACAACCCTCGCGAGGTGTGACTGCAACATGTCCTTTTTCGTTGATTGAAAAGTAGTTGCGGCCCCAGCCGGTAATATTGTATAATTCAGCGCTGTCTTCTATGCGCCATTTCCTCATTGGCATCTCTGTAATTGTATTTTTAATGGTTGTACAAAAATAAGTGTAAACGCACGTGCTATAAAAGCATACAAAATTACAAAAAATAAGCGAGAGTTGCATCGCTTTCGCCAAATATTCACTACATTTGCCGATGATTTTTACTTTAAATTTATCTGACAAATGGCACGACATAACCAAATTGGTGTGTGGGGCGAGAATTTAGCCTGTGAGAAGCTTGTTGCCGACGGCTGCGCTATTGTGAAACGCAATTGGCGCGTTGGTCACTACGAGGTGGATATTATTGCGATGAAAGGCTCGCGCATAATTTTTGCCGAAGTAAAGACGCGCACCGACCCCGACTCTGACCCGCTCGACAAACTTACCAAACAAAAAATGCTGCGCATAGTGCGCTCGGCAAATGCTTTCATCCACATGTACGATGTGCGACAAGAGCCGCAGTTCGACATTTTCTCTATCACCGGAACCCCCGACAACTATAAGATTGAGCATATCCCCGACGCATTTTTC
>CAZYNO010000126.1:0-5506 GCA_964648845.1 uncultured Bacteroides sp. | reverse complement strand
TCCGCCGCATAGGTGTTATCGCCATGAACACAGCTCTCGAAGCTGACATCTTTGGCGGCATCAACTCAACACACGTGCTCGGCACAAAGATGATGAACGGCATTGGTGGCTCGGGCGACTTCACCCGCAACGCATACATCTCGATATTCTCTTGCCCGTCAGTGACCAAAGGCGGTTTGATTTCGAACATCGTGCCCATGGTTGCACACAGCGACCACTCAGAGCACTCAGTCGACATCCTCGTCACCGACCAAGGTATTGCCGACTTGCGCGGCACCGACCCCGTGCAACGCGCCGAGCGCATCATCGAGAATTGTGCACACCCCGACTATCGTCCCTTGCTGCGTGAATATATGCGCATAGGCAAAGGCGGCCAAACTCCGCACAACCTCAATGCCGCATTTGCATTCCACAATGCATTCAACGAAACCGGCGACATGCGCAATGCCGATTTCTCAAAATACTGCAAGTAATCAGCGCAACAGCGCTTCACACTAAACCTAATTTAATAGCCATAATAGCCATGAGAGCTATTATGGCTATTATAACTTTTCAACAAACACTATGGCAAACCGAGGGCTCGATATGCTCAGCTCGCAAGGGCTAACACGCAAAATCATCACTTTTGCCTTGCCGTTGATGGCAAGCGGCATTGTGCAACAGTCGTTCAACTCAATCGACGTGGCTGTTGTGGGTAAGTTTGTGGGCAGCCACGCCTTGGCAGCCGTGGGCTCTAACGGCCCTATCATCGGACTTATCGTGAACTTGTTTATGGGCATCGCCGTGGGCGCAAACGTGGTGATATCGACCTACCTTGGCCAGCGCAACAAAGAGGGCGTGCAACGTGCCGTGGCAACATCGGCGCTGATAGCTCTGCTCGGCGGATTGTTTCTGCTGGTTGTGGGCATGGTCATAGCGCGACCTATGCTTGAGCTGCTCGACACGCCCGAAAATATCTTGGACGATGCTGCCGGATATCTGCGACTGATATCTGTGGGCTTCCCGGCAATGTTGGTCTACAACTTTGCGTCGGCAATATTGCGTAGCATCGGCGACACCAAACGACCGTTCTACTGGCTTGTGGCAGGCGGATTTGTGAACATGACGCTCAACCTGATATTTGTGCTTGTGTTTGGCATGGGTGTGTATGGCGTAGCGCTCGGCACGGTGATATCAAACTGTGTGAGTGCCGGCGGATTGGTGTGGGTGCTGATGCACGAAAAAGGTCTGATACGCCTTGAGTTGCGCTCGCTGAAGTTGTGGCGCACGCAGGTGAACAAAATCTTGCAAATAGGTGTTCCCGCCGGTGTGCAAGGCATGGTGTTTGCGCTGAGCAATGTGTTTGTGCAGTCAGCCATAAACTCATACGGCTCGGAGGCAGTGGCAGGGTCGGCAGCAGCAATCAACTTTGAGCTCTATTGCTATTTTGTGCTCTCGGCTTTTGTGCAAGCATGTGTGGCATTTACAAGCCAAAACTACGGCGCCGGACAATTGCATCAATGCCGCGTAATATTCGGCCGCTGTCTTATGCTCGCCGTGGCATCGTGTCTGCTGCTCAACGGATTGATAGTATTGTTTCACACATCGTTCATCTCACTGTTCACCAACAGCCCGCAAGCCACACAATTTGCCACACAGCGCGTCATGGCAGTGCTGATATTTCAGAGCATAGCCTGCTCGTATGAGGTGGCAGGCGGCTCGCTGCGAGCGCTGGGCTACTCGCTCACGCCCACCATCATCACCATCATAGGCACATGCATTGTGCGCGTAGCCTGGGTGTCGATGGCTCGTTTTGAGAGTTTCTCCGAACTTCTTTCAATCTATCCCATCACCTGGCTTATCACCGGAACTTCTGTGGTGACTGCCTGGTTTATCGTTGCTAAAAAAATGAAGATATGAACAATTTAATCTATACTCACGAATATTTCCTCGCCGCCGGCTCAACAAATGCCACGGGCGAATTGCCAATCACGCTGCTCACCGCCCGCATCATTGAGGTTGCCACCGAGCACGCCAACATACTGCAAATAGGATACAACCGACTCACAGCCATGGGCATCGGCTGGGTGCTGTCGCGTCTGTCAATAGAGATGAAACGTATGCCACGCATCAACGAAACTTATGCCATAACCACCTGGATTGAAGATTGGAACCGTCTGTACAGCGACCGCTGCATGGTGATAAAAGGCGGCAACGGCGAGGTGTTGGGATATGTGCGCACTGTGTGGGTAGCCATAAATATTGAGACACGCACCGCCGCCGACCTCTCGCTGCTCAATGCCGACAACCTTAAAAGCCCCGAGATGGAATGTCCCATCGCAAAACAGCGCAAAATGCTGCCCGTGGCCGACCCGCAATACACCACACCGATAAAATTCGGGTATTGCGACATCGACTTCAATCGCCACGTGAACTCTGTGCGATATATCGAGCACATACTCAACCAATGGGAGCTTGAATTTTTCGACCGTCACAAAATCACCCGCTTCGACATTGCTTATTTGCAAGAATGTCACTATGGCGACAACGCTCAACTCGCAATGAAAGAGGTTGACGGCGCATGGCACGTTGACATCACACACGAGGGCGGACGCGCCGTGGCAGCATCACTGCGCTTTGAGCATAGGTTTTGATATATCAGATTTTTTTGTTAGTTTTGCAATCTAAAACTATTGCAATTATAGATGATACATGCTTCTATTGCCGGAGCAGACAGTGACGCGGCCGGCGAATTAATAAGAATTTTACTATACCATCCCGACGTTGAAATTACAGGCATCTGCGCTCCTGCACATGCCGGACAGGCCCTCGACGAAGTGCACCATGGCATGATCGGCGACACCGACCTTAGATTTAGTTCTACAATCGACTTCTCAAAGACTAACATTGTGTTTATCTGCGCACAACAACCCGAAAGTTTCTATGCCGAGTTGCCCGCCGATATTCGCATCGTAGACCTCACAAACAGCCATTTCTACGATGTCAGCGACTATGTGTACGGCATCTGCGAGCTCAACCGCAAGCCTCTGGTGCGCGGTGCCCTGCATGCCGCCCTACCCTCGGCCGCCGCGCAAGCCGCATTGCTGCCGCTGCTGCCCTTGGCAAACTCATTGCTGCTCAACTCTGACATCAAAATCCGCTCAAGCCACACAGTCAGTGCGCAAGCCACAGCCGAGATTGAGACCGTGGTAAAGGCCATGCAACTGAGCTTCAATCACAAAATTGAGGCCGAGTCGCAAGCGCTCACCACCGACAGCGCTCGTGCCATGCTCACCGAAGTGAGCTTTGACTGCGCCATCGACACCGCACAAGTGGTGGATATGTTCAATGAGTTTTACGACGACCACAACTTCACATTCATCTCGGCACGCAAGCCGCAGGCCGACGATGTTGCCAACACCAACAAGTGCATCATCAATATTGCTCGCCAAGGCGAGCGTTTGGTGCTAACGTCGGCTATCGACCCAAAAATCAAGGGCCTGGCAGGCACTGCAGCCCACTGCATGAACCTCTTATTCGGTCTGCATGAGCGCGTAGGCCTAACCCTCAAGCCCTCGCTGCAATAGCCTCACCACAGCGCAATTTTTCCGACGCCCTCCAAATCGAGCGTAGCAGACGGCACACCCAAAGCCTTAAACACGCGACTCACCGTTGACAACGTTACGGTGCTTTTGCCACTTTCAAGTCGGCAAATTTGTGCACGTTGCACGCCGATACGCGCGCCAAGTTCATCTTGTGTAAGATTTTGAGTTTGGCGAGCCTTACGTATCGCGTCACCCAAAAAGTAAGTATTCACATCCTTTTTGAGTTCCATCTCCATAGCATCTCTGTGGGGTGTACCTTCTTTTCCCCATACTTCATCAACTACTTCAGCAAGCGGAGTAAGTTTCATTTCTGCCATATCTATTTATTTTTAAGTTCAAAATATCGTTTTCTAAGTTCTTCAGCTTTAGCAATTTCTTTTGCAGGAGTTTTTTGAGTTTTCTTTACTATGCCATGTGTGGCAATTATAAGAGTATCTGTTTCAGTATCCCAAAAAGAAAACAAACGGTAGCAATTTCCATTATACATGGTGCGAAACTCCCAGATATTGCTATTTTCTAATTTCTTAAAAAGCTGACTATCTAACACTCCATTGGCAACTTTAAGGTAGTTGTATGTAATTTTTTCTTTTATTTTTTGTGGTAGAGAATGGATGAATGCGACAGCCTCATCCATTAAGACCACATTTATTCTTTGCTTATTCATTACATGTATAATATATAACGCCAAAGGTACAAAATTGTTTCCATTTTACGAAACAAAATCAAATTAAACTTATATTTATTTGTAGCAACCACGCGCATACCGACACTCACGACGATGCTCCGGGCGCACAAGTAGAAAAGTTATCAACAAAATTGTTCATAACATGTAGATAAGTTTGTTGATAAGGTGTTGATAACTTTTGGGAGGTGTAGATAAATATTTTTATTGGCTAAGATGCGGAATGTTGATAACTTTTTATTAGCTTTGTATTTGATAAATTAAATAAATATTGTCATAATCACTCATTCATCAAATTTATGGCAACTCCTAAAACAAAAACTCCCGGCAAAAAGCAATTGCAATTGCTGCATTCTGCCATCGATCAGTATGTAAACATACAACAAAGCAGCACTTATAACTACAAACAAGTATCTGCTTTTTTGGGCATCGACAACCCGGCACTGCAACGCGCCGTGGCCCTATATCTTGCCGAGTTGGCTTTTGACGGCATAATTATAGAGGTTGCTCCCGGCAAATTTAAATCGCCGCAACGCGATGCCGTAGCTACCGGCACTTTCGTGCGCCGCTCTAACGGCAAAAACAGCGTCATCACCGACGAAGACGGCGAAAACATATTTGTTGCCGAGCGCAACTCAATGCATGCCCTCAACGGCGACAAAGTGCGTGTCACCATCGCCGCCACTCGCAAAGGCGTTGAACCGGAAGCTGTTGTAACAGAAATTATTGAGAAGCAAGACCAAACGTTTATCGGCACAATAAAAATCGACAAACAGTTTGCCGTGCTCAATACCGACTCTAAATATCTTGCTGCCGACATCATCATACCGCGCAAAAGCCTCAAGGGCGCTAAAAGCGGTGACAAAGCTATTGTGCGCATCACCAGCTGGCCCGACGACGACAAGTCGCCACGCGGCGAAGTGGTTGACGTGTTGGGCAAAACCGGCGAAAACACTGCCGAGATGCACGCTATACTTGCCGAATACGGCTTGCCGTACAAATATCCGGCTAACGTTGAGAAGGCTGCCGACAAAATCGACGCCGGCATCACCGACGATGTTATTGCCGCACGACGCGACATGCGCAAGGTCACAACGTTCACCATCGACCCCAAAGACGCCAAAGACTTTGACGACGCTTTGTCGATGCGCCGTCTCAAAAACGGCAACTATGAGGTGGGCGTGCACATTGCCGACGTGACTCACTACGTGCAGCCCGACACTATCATTGACCGCGAGGC
>CAZYNO010000125.1:0-5531 GCA_964648845.1 uncultured Bacteroides sp. | reverse complement strand
TGCTCCACATCAGCGAAATCTCTTGGGAACGTCTCGCTGACATGGCTGCTTCAGGCCTCAAAGAAGGTGACCAAGTTGACGTTAAACTCATCGAGGTTGACAAGAAAACCGGTAAATTCCGCTTGTCAATGCGTGCTCTCCTTCCCAAACCCGAAGGCTACGTTGAGCCCCAACGTCGTGAGCGCGCTCCACGTCGCGAAGGCAACAACGATCGTCCCCGCCGCGAAGGCAACGATCGCCGCGACAACCGTGGTCCCCGCCGCGAACGCGAACACCGCGACTAATCATCCCACACAATAAGCAACAAGGTGGCTGAGCTCTCTCAGCCACCTTGTTTGCTATATAGGTGCGATATTTTTAATGTTGGGGTGGGGGATTACCAGGAGCCGGAAGCGCCACCGCCGCCGGTCATGCCGCCGCCGAAGCTGCCGCCACTGAAGCCACCTCCGCCGCTGCTGCGACCTCCGCCGGGCAATATTATCACCGGTGGTGCTTGTTGGCGTCGTGCAATGCGGTAGGGGCGTTTGGTGGTTTTGCCGCAATTTTGGCAATAATATTCTTTTTCGCCGTAGCCTTCGCGCTGCGTAGTGGGTTGCACTATTATGCGGTCGCCCTTCAGACGACAGGCGCGAGCGCCGCATTGTTGGCACACGGTGTATTGGCTTTCGTTGTTGACGAATGCGTAGATGTCGGTCTCGCCGCACGTTGGGCACAGCCATACGTCGTAGTCTACCGAATTGAGATGCTCTTCCATGTCTTGCGACGGGGTGAGGTAGTCGTTATCGCGCTCCTCGTCGAGCTTATTCATCGTTGCACCGCAGTTAGGGCAAGAGTGTTTGCCATTGCGCCATTGGTTGAGTTTGTAGCGCAGTGGCAGATACAGCACCAGCGGCAAAGCCAGGCAGCAAATTGCGGCTATGCCGGTGACGGCTTGAAATTTGTGCATTGCGCGATATTTGTCGTGACGATCTTTGTCGCGTGTTTCAAGCCATGAGCTGCCCACCCAAACAACGAGCATAAATGTTATTATCAACGATAGTATGAGATATGACAGCATGAAATCGGCAAAGGTGAAGTCGTCATCGTTGCCCGACAGCTGCGACACCAGTTCTTCGCGCACCTCGGGGTCGGTCATCACGTCGTGAATGTTTTGCGTGGCTTTTATCAAGCCACCGTCATAGTCTTCCTCGCGAAAAGCCGGGGTGAGAATGCGTCGTCCTATGCGGCCGCACACCACGTCGGGCAGCACGCCTTCGGTGCCGTATCCGGTGCGTATCACGTATTTATGTGCATCTTTAGCCACAACAATGAGCACACCGTTGTCTTTGTCTTTTTTGCCGAGGCCCCATTTGCCGTAGAGGTCGGTGGCAAAATTGTCGATGTCGGTATCGCCGTCCATGTCGCCAATCACCACCATTGCTACCTCGCAGGTGGTTTTGCGGCGTATGTCGAGCAGCAGTGTGTTGATTTGCGCCTCGGCGTCGGCTGAGAGGATATTGTCGGGATTTGACACAAGGCGCGTAGAGTCGGAGAGTTGCACGTTGGGCACTTCGTCGACGGTGTACGACTTGGCAAATGCCGCGCAAACGGCAAACAGAGAGAGTATAAGTGATAGGATTACCTTTTTCATTATATACATTAAAATATATTATACTGCCGGCAAACTCATGCCGTTGAGCTTGCGGTAGAGGTCGAGAGCGTAGACGTCGGTCATTGCCGACACGTGGTCGACTACGGCTTGCAGACGGCTATAAATATCAACAGCTGTGACGTCGTATTGTTGCGGCACGCGCGACAATAGCAGCTTTGAATAGTTGAGCTCGGGGTTGATGACGGCATCGGTGAGCTTTTCGAGCAGGAACGTGATGATGCGATTACCGGCCAATTCGATGTCGACAACGTCGGGCGCACAATAGATTTTTTGCCACGACAGGCGGCTCGATTTCTCGTATGCCGTGCGCTCTAACTCGTTGATGTGGTTGAGCAGCGAGCCGCTGAATTTGCCTTGCAATATGGCGTCTTCGTTGGCAATGAATGTTTCGGCGCAGCGGCTCACGAGTGTGCCCACGACGCACGAACGCAGATAACCGATTTTCTCGTTGGGGTCGTCAACGCGATCCATCACTTCAATCACGTGTGCGCGGCGCTCATCGTCGAAGTATGCCAGCAGAGTGTCGATAACCTCTTTTGTGGTGAGGATTTTCAGCTTGTGAGCGTCCTCCAGGTCCATCACTTCATAGCAGATGTCGTCGGCAGCCTCAACGATGTAGACCAGCGGGTGGCGGGCATAGAGCAGCGTGCCCTCGGCCGACGGCAATCGCAGCAAGCCGAGCTCGTCGGCTATCTTGATGAATGTGTCGCGCTCCGACTCAAAAAAGCCGAACTTGCCTTTTTCGCCGGCAAGCATTGAACAGTGCGGATATTTCACTATCGAGGCTAATGTGCTGTAGGTCATCGCAAAACCTCCGGGACGGCGTCCGCGAAATTGGTGCGTGAGTGCGCGCAGAGCGTTGGCGTTGCCCTCAAAGTGTGTGAGGTCGGTCCATTGGCGCTCGGTGAGCAGCGGCTGCAGCACATTGCCCTTGCCCTCGCTGAAGAATGTGGATATGGCTTTTTCGCCCGAATGTCCGAACGGCGGGTTGCCGAGGTCGTGCGCCAAACATGCCGCCGCCACTATGTCGCCGAGGTGATAGAATGCATCCACCCACTCCTCGTTGGCATACTTGCGGCGCAATGCTGAGGCTATCTCGTCGGCCATCGACTTGCCCACGCACGACACTTCCATTGAGTGCGTCAATCGGTTATGCACAAACACACTGCCCGGCAGCGGAAAAACCTGCGTCTTGTTTTGCAGACGGCGGAATGGCGACGAAAACACCAAACGGTCATAGTCGCGGCGAAAGTCGCTGCGTTGGCTGCCTTTGCGCGGGTCGTGATAGTGCTCCAACCCGAAACGCTTGTCGTTAATCAGACAAGCCCAGTGCATTTGTTGGTTCATGACTTTTTATTTACCTTGATAGAGATAACGTTTTATTGAGCGCTTTGGAGTTTTTTCAAACTCGTCCTCATAGATTTTGAGGCTAGCCACCTTAGAGTAAGCGGGCATTTGAGTGTTGAGTTGGACCAAATTATCGTCCATGAGTTTATTTACGGCATCGCGGCTGAGGCCTTGTTTTTCGGCGCTGTCATAGTCGGGATGTATAAGAGCCTTAAGTTTACCGTCGCCGGCATCAACAACAATCGACTCGGCGACATAAGGCAGATTGTTGAGCACTTGCTCAATTTCCTCGGGATAGATGTTTTGTCCGGATGGGCCGAGAATCATATTTTTATCGCGGCCGCGAATGTAGATATATCCATCGGCATCAACATTGCAGATGTCGCCGGTGTTCATCCAACCGTCGCGCATCACAGCGTTTGTAGCCTCCTCGTTTTTATAGTAGCCTTGCATCACATTGTCGCCGCGCACCCAGAGCACACCGGGAGTCACTGCGGGGTTGTCGCTGTCGGCGCGCACCTCCATGCGGTCAACAATGCGGCCGCACGATGCTTCGCGTTGCTTGTCCCACGGACAATATGAAATCAGCGGGCCACATTCGGTCATGCCGTAGCCCACGGTGAAGGGGAATTTTATGCGGCGCAAGAATGTCTCCACGTCTTTGTTCACGCCGGCGCCGCCGAGTATGAGCTCGAGCAGATTGCCGCCAAAGGCTTCAATAATCTTGGTCTTGATTTTGCCGTAGATGATATTATTGATGACGGGCAGCTTGAGCATGAATTTGAGCTTTGGTTGCTCGAGCATAGGGAATATGCGTGTCTTGATAATCTTTTCGATGATGAGCGGCACGGCAACGATGAGCTTGGGACGCACCGTAGCAAATGCTTCCATGATGATTTTTGGCGAGGGTGTGCGTGCCAGGAAGGTGATGTGGCAACCTTTGGCGAGTGGGTGTATCATCTCTACCATGAAGCCGAACATGTGTGCCAACGGCAGCATGCTCACCATCTCGTCGCCGGGAAGCAGGAAGTTGAGGCCGTCGATGCAGTATTGCAGATTCGACCACAAAGCGCGTTCGCTGAGCATCACGCCCTTCGAAAAGCCAGTAGAACCGGAAGTGTAGTTTATCAGCGCTGTGTCGTCGGGTTTAACCTCAACGAAGTTTACGCTTTCGGCTGCAAACTGTTTATATTTTTCGCTGAAAAGTTGCTGCAAATTGTCGTGAGCGCTCTTGGCGGCCTCGCTGCGTTGTGCGGGCATTGAATAGTCGTTGATGAGCACTATAGCCTCGAGTTGCGACATCTCTTCAAACTTGAGATTTTTGAGCGTATGGGTGTCGGCAAAGAGCAGACGTGCGTCGCAGTGGTTCACCAAATGGTGGATGGTGTCGGGGTGAAAATCGTGCAAGATGGGCACGGCAACGGCGCCGTAGGTTATCACCGACAGTGCCGAGATGGCCCAGCGCGATGAGTTGCGGCCGCAGAGTGCTATTTTGTCGCCTTGACGTATGCCTGCTTTCTCAAACAGGATGTGCATTTCGGCTATTATGCGGGCAACGTCGCTATAAGCAAACGACTCGCCCTTGAAATCAGAGAAAAGCTTGCGCGACCAGTTGTCGCGCAAAGCTTGTTGAATGTATGAGTTTAGCGTTGATTGCGGTTTCATTCAAGTGGGTTGTGATGATTGTTAGTTGAGATGTGTGGTTACGGATGCTGCTTTGTTGCGATAGTAGCGTGCACGCACTTTGGCGTTAGCATCGTAGTTGAACGGGCCGGTGTAGAGCGCAGATGTTGCTGTGGGCTCTGAGCCGTCGAGGGTGTAGCGAATTTCGCCGTCAGAGTAGGCGGCATTCATATACACTTTGTTGTCGATAACTTTGATGCCGGGTTGACGCATGTGCACTGCAATGCCCAGCTCGTCGTAAAGCGGCAATTCTTTTTCGCCTACAATTTTGTTGAATTGTTGCGGGGTGTATGTCTTGTTGCTGTTCCAGGCGCGTTCAGCCAAGCCGAGGCCTTTGGGCAGCAGGTATTCAAACATCATTTCGGGTGAGCGCAAAGTCTCTGACCACATTTGGCCTTGCAAGCCGAGTATCTTGCCGGGCACGGCTGTGGTGTCAACCGGGCAAAGCTCGTCGCGATAGCCTTCGAGCGAGGTAAATTCGTCAACTACGCCGCCCCAAGTCAAACCGGGTTCGTCGGGGTGCCAGTTGTAGGCAAGGTCGAGGTAGAAGCGGTTTACGTTGCTGAGTATCACGTTATATCCGCTCTTCACGGCAGCGATAGCAGCTTCGGGAGTCTCGTGCCAGCAGTTCACGCCGCCAACAATCGGAGCTACAGCTTGGTTGAAGTCGTCGCCGTGACCTACGGCAATTTCTTCCCAGCCATACATAGGCACGTCGCGCTCTTTGAGTATTTCAGCTATTTGTCGCACAAAGTAGGCGTGCATAGCATGTTCGTCGGCAATGCCGTTGGCTTTCATAAAGTCTTGAGCCACTTGCGAGCCGCCCCAAGCGCCACCGGGCACCTCGTCG
>CAZYNO010000124.1:0-5565 GCA_964648845.1 uncultured Bacteroides sp. | reverse complement strand
TAGATTTTTACACTACTGTGCTCAAAATATGAGAAAAATACTTACTATGATTGCCGCCATAGTCGTGGCTATAAATATGGCAAATGCCGAAACTTTCGAACTTATTAAATTCGGCAACTTCGACAATTGGCTCACTCGCAATATCAAAGAGTCGACATTGCTCGGCGGCGACACAAAAAAAGTTTACGAGATATGTCCCACCGGCACCGACAATAGCGGCAATGCCTATACAAATCGCGGCGGCTCGCCGTGGGCCACATCAAACGTATTGGCAAGCCCCGCCGGCATCATCAAAACCAGCAACGCCGTCTATCCCGAAACTCGCGGCAGCGGCAAATGCGCAAAACTGGTGTGCGAATACGAGCACTGCAAAGCCATCGGATTTATAAACATCGACGTCATTGTTGGCGGCTCAATATTCTTGGGCAAAATGCTCGAGCCTGTAAAGTCTACAAAAAATCCATACTCAAAAATGGAAATGGGCATGGCATTCACCAAGCGCCCCAAAGCTATGCGTTTCGACTACAAAGTGTCTATCCCCAACACAAATCAGCGCATATATTCGTCGGGATTCGGCAAAAAGAAGACCTTGAGCGGCTCAGACTATGCCGAGGCTTTGGTGTTTTTGCAACGCCGTTGGGAAGACGCCGAAGGCAACCTATATGCAAAACGCGTTGGCACAGCTCGCGAGCAATACAAAAAATCGACATCCGGTTGGGTGAACGCTCACGACATGAAAATTGTGTATGGCAACGCCTCAACACAGTCAGGCTACAAATCGTACATGGGCCTCATCAGCGAAGCTAACAGCTATTACGCTCGCAACTCGAAAGGCAAAATGGTGCCCGTGAAAGAAGTGGGATGGGACGACGCAAATGCCACGCCAACACACGCCATTGTGATGTTTTCGGCTGCCGGCGGCGAGCCATACGTTGGCACGCTCGACCTCACACTCTGGGTGGATAACGTGGGCTTTGTGTACTAACAGCACACAATGCCGAGCGTTTTGTGCCGAAGATGCTTGATTTTCTCGCATAAAACGCCTAAATTTGCAACGACTTCTCAACCCGAAAGTAATGAATAAATTTATCGCCATACTCATCACCTTAGCCGTTGCAATCACCGCACAAGGCCGCAATGTCGCCGACTTTTTCAAGCTCGAGGAAGCCGACAACGCAATACCCTTGCTGAGTCAGAACACTCGCCTTGACATGGTGGACTATTTTGACAACGGTCTGCCACACACTTCATCTAACAATATGGATGGCTCTGCGCGAATTATCAGCGCTGACAACAACACCATAAGCTTCGAAATCACTTCAGAAACACCGTGCGCGCTGAGCATGATTACAGCTAAATCAGACACAATACTGATGATGGTTGAAACCATAAAATTGCCTCAGCGTGACAGCAACATATCTTTTTACAGCAAAAATTGGGAGGCTCTGAAGCGCGAAGCATTCACCGCGCCCAAGCTCGCCGACTGGCTCACCGCCACAGGCAAAGCCGAGCGTGAGGACGTGGAAATTTGGCTGCCGTTCATGCTATGGCAGGCAGAATATGCCAACAACACTCTCACTCTCACAAATACCCTCAACGAATATTATGTTGACGAGAGCGACCTTGCCAAGCTCAGCAAATGGATATTGCCAAAGCTCACATATCGCTACAACGGCCAAAAATTTGTCCTCGCCAAATAAGCGCCATTCTCCTCACCCACAACATCTGCAACATGCCTGAAAACCAAACCCTCACCGTATCACAATTCAGCCAACGACTGTCGGCTGCTATTGCCGCGAGCCCCGGCGTGCGAAACGTTTGGGTTGTTGGCGAGACATCCGACTTGCGCGTAACCGGCGGTCATTGCTACCTCGAACTGCTCGAAAAAGACGAGCAAGGCCGCACTTTGGCACGCATACGCGCCAACATCTGGGCCTCGCAATTTGCACACATCAACACCAAATTTTATGCCGCCACCGGAGCACAACTTGCCTCAGGCATGAAGATTATGGCACAAGTGACGGCAAACTATCATGTAGCATACGGCATGAGCGTGAATATCAGCGACATAAATGCCGAATATACACTTGGCGATGCCGTGCGCCATCGCAACGAAATAATCCGCCGTCTGCAAACCGAAGGCGTCATCGACCTCAACCGCAAGCTGCACTGGGCAGCCCCGGCACTGCGCATAGCCGTGATTTCGGCAAAAGGCGCAGCCGGCTACGGCGACTTCATCAACCAGCTCTACAACAACCCGCATCGTCTGCGCTTCAGCACAACACTATTTGCCGCAGCCATGCAAGGCGACCGCACAGTGCCCGAAGTGCTATCAGCGCTCAACGCCATCGACACCACACGGGGCGACTTTGACGGCGTGGTGATTATTCGCGGCGGCGGCTCAACAAGCGACCTTGCAGCCTTCGACAACTACGACCTCGCCGTGCGCATAGCTCGCTTCCCGCTACCCGTGATTGTGGGCATAGGCCACGAGCGCGACATCACCGTGCTCGACTACGTGGCAAATATGCGCGTAAAAACACCCACAGCAGCCGCCGAGTGGCTGATATCGCGCGGCAAAGCCGTGCTCGACGCCCTCGACAACGCCGCAAACCTTATATACCAAACAGTGAGCCAACGCATAGCCGCCAACCGTGAACAGTTGGCACGCATCTCGGCCTCAGTGCCCGGATTGGCAACAATGCACCTACAGCGCCACACAGCACGCGTTGACCGCGCAGCAATGATGCTCACCGGCCTCGGCCCACGCTTCATACAGCCGCGCATAGCACGCCTCGACGCCCTCACACAAAGCCTCATCCAAGCCACAAACGTGGCCATCAGCGCCGCCAAACAACGCCTCACGGCAACACAGCAAATGGTGCGCGTGCTATCGCCGCAAGCCACACTCAAGCGCGGATACTCACTCACCTACGACGTCAACGGCAAAGTGGTGACATCAGTCAACCAAGCAAAAGCCGGCGACTACGTGCACATTGTGCTGCTCGACGGCTCAATAACCACTCACGTTAGCAAAATCAACAAATAAACCCACAAAACAATGAGCGAACTCACCTACTCACAAGCCCTTGCCGAACTCGAAAGCATTGTTGCCGCACTGCAAAGCGACAACTGCGACATCGACACCATGGTCGAAAAAACTCGTCGAGCCTCCGAACTGCTAAAAATCTGTCGCACACGCCTCACCACCACCGAGCAACAGCTCAAAGAAACACTTGCCGACCTCCAATCGCCCGACAAATAACAACACAAACAGCCATTCAGCCCTGCAGCCTGTATTTTATCAGCGCAAAAAGCGTTTAATATCAGCAAATTTTAGTAATTTTGCACCGCGATATTAATCTAACATTTTTTTATGGACTGGATAACAGATTTATTATTACCCGGGCATACATCAATAGGCGCAACTCTTGTGCTCTATTCGTTCGTTATTGCCCTCGGCATCTACCTCGGCAAACTCAAGCTATTTGGAGTGAGCCTTGGTGTCACTTTCGTTCTCTTCGTGGGAATTCTTATGGGTCACTTCGGATACGTTGTTGACGAAAACGTGCTCAAATTCACCCGCGAATTCGGCCTCATCCTATTTATTTTCTCTATCGGTTTGCAGGTGGGCCCCGGTTTCTTCTCATCATTCAAACGCGGAGGCATGGTGCTCAACGGCCTTGCCGTGACAGCTATCGCGCTCAACGTGCTCATCGTAGTGCTCATATACTACTTTGGCAACGTGCACGACAAAGCCGCCCTCGTTGGTATCATGAGCGGTGCCGTAACTAACACCCCCGGTCTCGCTGCCGCACAACAAGCTGCCGCACAAATGGCAGGCGGTGCCGAAATGGCCGACACCATGGCACAAGGCTATGCCGCTGCTTATCCCCTCGGCGTTGTGGGCATCATCGCTGCAATGTTCATCATCAAAGGCATCTTCAGCATCAAAACCGACGAAGAAATCAAAGAGATTGAAGACGAAGCCACAAACTCACAACTCAAACCCTACCTCCTCACAATCCGCGTCACAAACAAACTCGTTGACGGTCGCACCCTGATGCAACTTCACGACATCATACAGACCAACTTCGTGGTATCACGCCAAATGAAAGAAGACGGTCAAATCATCATCCCCAAATCATCAACCGAAGTGCACTGCGGCGACCTGCTGCTCATCGTTTGCTCTGCCACCGACGCCGAACGCTTCTGCGCCGTGCTCGGCACCGAAGAACAACGCGACTGGGACACCAACGACACACCCGTATACTCTCGCCGCATCCTCGTCACCAAAAGCGAATATAACGGCGTGACAATCGGCTCACTCCGCCTGCACAACGGTTACCGCCTCAACGCAACACGCGTCAACCGCGCCGGCGTAGACCTCCTCGCATCACCCAACCTTCGCCTCCAAATGGGCGACCGCATCACCGTGGTTGGCGACCTCAACGACATCGAACGCCTTGGCCAACGCCTCGGCAACTCAATGAAACGCCTCAACCAACCCAACCTCATCACAATCTTCGTGGGCATCGTGCTCGGTATCATCCTCGGCTCAATCAACATCGGCTACGGCATGAAACTCGGCCTCGCCGGCGGTCCCCTCGTAGTAGCAATCCTGCTCAGCCGCTTCGGCTACAAAGCCAAACTCGTCACCTACACCTCATCATCAGCCTCACTGCTGCTGCGCGAACTCGGCATCTGCCTCTTCCTCGCATCAGTCGGCATCTCAGCCGGTAAAGGTTTCGGCGCTACCGTATTCAACCTCACAGGCATGTGGTGGGTAATCTGGGGCTTCGTGATCACACTCGTACCCTTAGTGATTGTAGGCACCATCGCCCGCAAACGCTACAACATAAACTTCCTAACCATCATGGGCCTCATGTCAGGCGGATACACCGACCCACCCGCACTCGCATACGCAACAAACTCAACAGGCCACGACCAACCCGCAGTTGCATACTCAACAGTCTACCCATTGACCATGTTCTTGCGCGTAGTAGCTGCACAAGCCCTGATACTCGCACTCGCTTAAGCAAAACATGAAAATTTATACCAAAACCGGCGATGCCGGAACCACATCCCTCGTAGGCGGAACGCGCGTCAACAAAGACGACGCCCGCCTCGAGGCTTATGGCACAATCGACGAGCTCAACTCATGGCTCGGCCTCATAAACGCCATATCAATACTCCCCGCACAAGACCAAGCCACACTCCAATGGCTGCAAAACAAACTCTTCGACCTCGGCTCACAACTCGCAACCGAGCCCGACAGCAAATGGCAACCAAAACAAATCTCTACCAACGACGTTGAACACCTCGAAGCCGAAATAGACCGCCTCGACACTCAACTGCCACGACACAACCAATTCATCCTGCCCGGCGGATGCACACAAAGCGCCCACGCACACATAGCACGAACAGTAGCACGGCGAGCCGAACGACACATGGTCACTCTCGCCCGACAAACACAAATCCACCCCGCCGCAATGCGATTTATCAACCGACTCAGCGACTACCTCTTCGTTTTCGCTCGCTATCTCAACAAAATAGCACAAAAAA
>CAZYNO010000123.1:0-5580 GCA_964648845.1 uncultured Bacteroides sp. | reverse complement strand
GTTGGCCGGCGGTGGCGACGATGGTGGTGAGGCGTTTGCCAAGGTAGGAGACGAGTGCGCCGATTTTGTTCTTGAGGCGCACGTGCGGATTGATGAGTGAGGCCAGGCGTTGCTCGCGTATCACTGCCCAGCAGCGGTTGCAAATGTCTTGGCGTTGGTTTTGCGCTGCGAGCACAAACATGTTGTAGTAGGCACTGAAACGACGGTCGGCAGCTGCGCGTTGCAATGCCGTTGAACCGTGTTTAGCCATGTGCTCCACCAGATTGTCTACCACGGTGAGCACGTCAAGACGGCTCTCCGACCATGTGTTTATAAAGCTCGCGGGGTTGGTGCGATAGTGGTAGGTGATTTGACTTGTGTAGGCTATATTTTCGGCGCGAGCATAAACTTTGTAAAATATGTCAAGGTCTTCGTAGTATAGACCGACAGTAAATCTTAATCCTTTAAATAGTTTGCTGGTAATCAATGTGTTGCATATAGAGTTGATTAGCTTATGTCTCTGATAAAGCACACGTTTTATTGCTTGCTCGGATGTGAGCTCCTTGTATGCGGTGAAGTTGAGTGTACCAAATTCGCACTTTTCGGCATATAACGTGCCGCCAATGCAAATTTGAGCTTCAGTGGCACGATGCATTTCAAGCAGCATAGCCAGTGCCGAGTGGTGCAGCACATCGTCGGCATCTACGAAAAACAAGAAGTCGCCGTTGGCAATATCAATTCCGGCGTTTCGAGCTGCTGATAAGCCTTGGTTTGGCTGATGTATCACCGATATGCGACTGTCGGCAGCGGCATATTCGTCGCACATCTGCGGCGAAGCGTCGGTTGAACCGTCGTCAACAAGTATCAGCTGCCAATGAGGCTCTGATTGGTGCATAATGCTTTTCACGCAATGCTTCAGCCATTGCTGCCCATTATACACCGGCACTATTATTGAAACAGTTTTCATGGCTATAAATGCGCTTAGAGCACTTTGTTGCGAGGTTTTGTGGCTTGAAATTCTTTGAGATAGGTGGGCACGCTGTATGCAAGGTCGATAAATTTGCGCTGAGCGTAGTCGCGCTCGGCGAGGGCCACCATGTCAACAGCCACGGGGTCAACCTCGGGCACAAATACGGCATTCTCGGCCTTGATAACAGACTTCGATTTCTCCATGCCGTCGCCAAAGAACAGCACCGGGCGTCCGGTGGCAAGAATATCGGCATAGCTGTTTTCGTCGAGAATTAGCGGCTGCGGGGCCATCAGCGCGTTCAGCCCAAAGTCGTAGGCTGCGGTGTAGACCTCCATGCGGCGAGCGTCGATCATGGGCACGAGGATGCTGTCCGGGTCAACGCTGTCGGTCGAAAACATCACGCGCGTAGCCATAAGCTCAAGGGTGCTAACGCCGATAAGGGGAATGTCGAGGGCATAGCACAAGCCTTTTGCCTCGCTCATGCCAATGCGCAGACCGGTGTAGCTGCCCGGACCCATTGACACGGCAACAGCCTCGGGCTTGATTTCTTTTTCGGCGATAAAGTCGAGGCAGCCTTTGATGAAGTCGCTGAGCAGAGCGGCGTGATTGCGGCCTTCAAAATCTTCGAAGTGGCGCAGCACAGTGCCTTCGGCGGTGACTGCTGCCGAGCAAACGCGTGTTGATGTTTCAATATTTATGATTACAGCCATAGCTTAGTGTGGTTTTGCATTAATAATGCTGCAAAGTTACTCATTCTTTTGCAATATCGCACATCCCAATTTTCACTATTTTTGAGACTGAAAATCGTTGGTTTTATTGTGTACTGATAATCAGGAGGTTATGGTTTAGTTGCACCATTCCTGGACTTTGCAAATGTTAAATCTGCACCATTCCGGGCTTTCAGGTATGCGCAAATTTACACCATTCCGACGATAACTGCAAATTTTTGAGCTAAAATATGCTAACTTTTTTGGTGCTGACGGGTGTGCTGACGATGTAGATGCCGGGTGTGAGTTCACGGTCTTGGGCATATCGGCGGCCCATGGTGTCGTAGATGGTCACCGGTGCAGTGCTGACAATGCGACGGCCTTCGATGCGGAAGGCTACCTCGCCGTTGCTCACATTTGCTACGCCCGAGTTGAGTATCTTTTTCAGCCCGGCAAAGGCATCAATGCAGCCGGCTCCCCAGCGCACATTGGTGATGTCGGAAAAATCGGTTTGTGCTGTGGCTTGTGCCACTTCGATAGCTTGCTCGGCAGTGAGCTCAGGCTCGGCTTGCATCCACAGCGCTATGATGCCTGCGGTGAGCGGTGACGCCATTGACGTGCCCGACATGCCGGTCCAATAGTGCTTTTTGTCGCCTACGGTGACAATGCAGCACACATCGTCGCCGCCGTCGGGATTTTTTTCGTAGTATTTGCCGCTCATTGCCGACACAACGATGCATCCCGGAGCGCAGATGTGCGGCAGTTTTCGTCCGTCGATAAGCGTGCCGTACGACGACCACGACGACACATCGCCCACGGCACCGACGCTGCTTGTGCCGCTATAGTCTTTAGCAGCTCCGCCGCTCAGCGGCACGTAGCTGCGCGAGTTGCACGAGCCCACCGACACTGTGCTGTGGTTGCAGCATAGGTTGCTTATTGAGCCGGCATTGTTTCCGGTCGTCATGCCTTCAACACTCCAGCCGTGGAAGAAAGAGTAGACGCCGTCGGCATATCCGTCGAGGTGAGCGCCGTCTTTGCCGCGCACACGCCAGCCGCACACATATCGTGCCGACGAAGAACTTTCGCTGTATTTCTCGTTGGGGTTGATGTTATATACCATCATCAAGTTAAATCGGTTGTTGAACTTGTTGAGCTCCCACGCTGCCGCCATATAATTGCCGGCGTCGAAGTGTGGCGCCAACGCCTCGTTGTCGGCAAAAAGCACAGTGTATGAGCCTTCGTCGTCACCGGCAACCCAGTCGCTCTCGTAGATATATTGGCCTTCAACGCGGTCGTATGCCACAAATTGCAATTCGAAGCTGCGGCTGTCGCTGCTCCACAAGTCGGCATATCCGCTAATGTCAAAGCCGCTCCACTTGTGGAAGTTGTCGAACATAGAGCCCACTTGGTTATTGTCGGCGGTGAAGTCGTATTGCAAGCAATATGCCGAGCGGCCGTTGTTGCCTGCCGAGAAGCAAATGATGGCTTCTTTGCCGAGCAAATCGAGATAGCGGTTCACGATATCAGTGCCGTCGTGTGGACCCATGTACGAGCCCACCGACAAGTTTATCACTGCAGGCTTGTTTTGCTCTTTGGCGTAGGCAATGATATCTTCTATGCCGCAAAGCAGCCCCATCTCGGATAGGCAGCTCGCCGACATTGCCAACTGTGCCCCCGGCGCTGCGCCGTAATATTTGTTGTTTTCGCGACCTCCGGCAAGAATATTTGCTGTGTGCGTGCCATGAGTTTCGTCGTCGGTGTCGCAGTCGGGAAATGCCTCATCGGTTTGTATAGCCGCCCCCGGAGCATAGACCGTGCGCTTGGCTGATGGTTCGTCGTAGGTTGACATCATGCCAATTTTGCCGTCGAAAACAATGTGAGCAGGGTCGAACCCGCGGTCGCAGATGCCGGCAATCACTCCGGTGCCGTCATAGCCGGCGATGCCGTCTGTGCCGTTGTGCACAGCGTCGATGTTGGCAAAGCTGCGAGCCATATCGCAAGTTGCGGATGTAGTTTTTGCGATGGTTGCATAGTCAATAAACTTAGATTTGTCGAGCAGACTCACCGCATCGGTAGGCACATCGGCAAGCACAAAGTTGGCGCGTCGGTGGTATATCACCGCATCTACGGCATTGAGCATGTCTATGGCGCACTCGTCGTTGATTTCGATTATCATCGGATAGTACGTAACTTCGGCAGTAGAGCTGTCTGCAGCCCGTGCTTTCAGCGAGTGCTCAGCGCCCACAAGCCGCATGCGCGAGTAGTTGTCGAGATTGTGAGCAAACAAGCAGCCGACAGCCAGGCCGGCGATAATAAATGCAGTGATACGCTTTTTCATTCTATTGTGTATAAGGTTAGTTTTGCGCAAAATTAAAGCTAAAAAGCATAAAATGCAAAAAAAATGTGGGGGCGAATGTAATTTTTCGCAACTTTGCGCGTCTAATAGAATATGAAACGACGCGATACAGACCAAAAAGAACAATTATTTGTTGAGGTGCTGAGGCAATACGACGCCTTGGTGCGCAAAGTCTGTTTCATGTATTCTAACGCCGATAGCCCTTTCGACGACCTTTATCAGGAGACTATGGTAAATTTGTGGCGAGGCATCGACTCGTTCAAAGGCAATTCGAATATGTCAACCTGGATATATCGCACCACTGTCAACACTTGCATCACATGGATGCGCCGCAATGTGCGCTATTCGGCAAATACCACTCTCGACGAGGCTGCCGCTATAGTGGCGGGCGACGATAGCGAGCAGCAAGAAAATTTGCGCGAGCTCTACACTATCATCTCGTGCCTTGATAAGCTCGAAAAAGCTATAATCATGATGTGGCTCGACGAGAAAAATTACGACGAAATTGCTGAGGTGACAGGCCTCACCAAAAACAATGTCGCAACACGTCTGCATCGCATCAAACAAAAAATTAAAAATCAATCTTCAGCAAACAAATAGCTATATGGATAACGATTTAGATAAGCTTCAAAAGAAATGGAAGGCTGCCGACAGCTCGGTTGAGCATACCCGACAAGAGAGCTTTGCTTTTGTTGACCGAATACGCTCGCAGCGCAGTCACAGCATTGTGCAAAAATTGCAACGCACCTATCGCGTGCCCTTGATTGTGGGCTTGCTTTTGCCGGTGTTTGCAATGACCATTCTCGACGTGTTTGAGCCGAGTCTGTTGTTGCGCGTGAGTTATGGCGCTTTCGGTTTGCTGATGTCGTTTTTAGCTTGGTGCGTGATAAGCCGCTTGCGTCGCTGCAACTTTTCGCAGATGACCGTGCGACAAGCCGTTGACGCAATCAATAGTATTTATCGTCTGCATCTGGCCTCGATATGCCTGGGCTGGCTGCTGTGCATGCCAATTATAGCGCTTATTTTTGTTGAGACTATGCGCAATTGCGACATATACGTGCTTTATGGCGTCATTGTCGGCGTGGTTTTGGGATTGCCAATAGGCATCAGACGCGACGTGAAAATCTATCGCTACATGAAATCGCTGAAACAAATTTTCAATTAGACCCTATAAGTTAAACAATAAAAAAAGCTCGCATTTGCGAGCTTTTTTTATTGGATGTCGGCAGGGGTTTAGATGCCGAGGTCTTTCTTGATGAGTTCCACTTTGGCGGCGGCAGCTTCGTTGCATGCCTCGTATTGGTCGGCAGTTGTCATGTTGCCTTTAACCTCGATGTAGAACTTGATTTTGGGCTCTGTGCCTGAGGGACGAACAGAAACTTTAGAGCCGTCGGCGGTGAAATATTGCAGCACGTTTGAAGTTGCGGGGAAGTCGAGCTTGCTAACCTCGCCTGTGGCGATGTTTTTGCAAGTGAGAGCGTCGTAGTCTTTCACCACAACAATTTCGCTGCCGCCGAGCGATTTGGGCGGGTTGGCGCGGAAGTTAACCATCATTTGTTTGATTTCGT
>CAZYNO010000122.1:0-5607 GCA_964648845.1 uncultured Bacteroides sp. | reverse complement strand
GAGGCTGAGGTTGAATATTTCAACTTGCAAGGCATCCGCGTTAACAATCCCACCAACGGTCTCTACATTCGTCGTCAAGGCAAGACAGTGACCAAGGTATTGGTTAAATAGCCGATAGCTAAATAGACAAACTCACGCTTCAAAAACAAGCCCTGCAGACCAAAGCGGTTTGCAGGGCTTTATTGATGTTTAGATGTTTTTATTATTTGGCTTCCCAGCCGAGAGCGCTTGCGCCGAGCACGGCAGCATCGGCTTCTTTGAGCTCGCTGAGCAACACTTTGCGGGGGCCTTTGAAAAGGGCGAGAGTGTTGCGTTTCATAGCTTCGCGCATGGGACGGAGGAGCAATTCGCCGCTCTTAGCCAAGCCACCGAAGAGCACGAATGCTTGGGGTGATGAGAAGGCAGTGAAGTCAGCCAAAGCTTCGCCGAGGATAGTTCCGGTGTATTCAAAGATGTCTTTAGCGATTTTGTCGCCTGCCATAGCGGCATCGTAGACGTCTTTAGAGGTGATTTGGTCGATGGGGATGTTGCGGAGCAAAGAGGGCTCTTGACGAATTTCGAGGAATTCGCGAGCAGAGCGAGCAACGCCTGTAGCCGAGCAGTAAGTTTCGAGACATCCGGTGCGACCGCAACCGCAAACACGGCCGTTGGTGCGTTTAACGATGACGTGACCTAACTCGCCGGCGCAACCGTCAACACCGTATACCACTTGACCGTTGACAACGATGCCTGAGCCGACACCGGTGCCGAGGGTAATCATGATGAAATCTTTCATGCCGCGAGCCACGCCATAGGTGAGTTCGCCGATAGCGGCAGCGTTAGCGTCGTTGGTGACAGTAACGGGGATGCCGAATTTTTCGCGCACTTTTTGAGCCAAGGGTATGGGAGCGGGCCAGGGAAGGTTTACTTGGTCAGCAATTTCGCCGGTATAGTAGTTGCCGTTGGGGGCACCGATACCAATACCGTGGATTTTGTCTACAGCATCATTCTGTTCGATGAGACGTGTGATTTCAACATAAAGTTCGTCGATATAGTCGTCAAACTTAGAGTGTTTAGCAGTTTTGATTGATGAAGATGCGATAACGACGCCACGAGTATCAACGATACCGAACACCGTGTTAGTGCCACCTATATCAATACCGATAACATAAGGCTTCATGGGGAGTAGTATATATGGTTAAAAAAGTTATATATGTTTATTTAAATTCGCATGTACAAATTTACAATTTTATTTTAAAGTTGGAGCAATTTCATAATAAAAAAAATTAATATTTTTGTAATAATTAATTTTGTTAACGAAATGGGAGGTATATAATATATGCATAAAAAAAGTCGGCTAACCGGGACAGGCTTACCGACCGAAATTTTGAGATAATGTTTTTCGTAGTTTCTACCAACTTTTATATAACAAGGTTTGTTAGTTTATATAGGATAGAAGTAAATCATAATCATGCGAAAAATGAGAACCTCTATGATAATTTTGCTTACACTGCAAAATTAGCGCTTATTATTAGACGTTGCTATCACCTAATATGGTGAAATTGAGCAAGATAGCAGTTAAAACATGTTAATGCAAGCACACAAATCGTTTGATATGTCTTAAATTTGTGAAACAAAACTAACATAACCTATATATCAAAGGCTTTCTCTAATAAGAAATCAATTATGCGTATTCTTGTAATACTATATATGATTATAATCTCGACATCAGCTATGTTTGCCAAACCGACGTCGCAAGATTCCACGCTCGATCCGGTAGACTCTGTGTCGATAAGGAGAGAGATGGAGATATCAGCGCTCAAGCAAGAACGTCTTGAGCGCGAAGTGCAATATTATCGCATTTTGGTTGGTGTGGTGGCGATAGCCGCAATTGTAATCTTTGTGTTTTTCTACTATGCCAAGGTCAATCGCCGCCGCTTGCAGGATATGCAGCGCGAGCGCAAGCTCACCGATGCAAAAAACTATATCAGCGGGTTGGAGAATGAGCGCAAGCGCATAGCCAAAGAGCTGCACGACGGCATAGCCAACGATTTGCTGGGGTTAGAGATAAAGCTATCGGCAAGCACTGACGTCAGAGCAAGCTGGATAGCCTACGACATAGCAAAGATACGCAATGGCGTGCGCGACATATCGCACGAGTTGATACCGCCTGAATTTTCGCGTCTCGGCCTCGATGAGGTGCTGACCTACTATATAAACAATGTGGTGCGCAGAAGCGGCATAAAAGTGAACTATAACACTGACAACACGCTTGCCGTAGATGCCATACCCGAGCATGTTGCACTTGAGGTGTACCGCATTGTGCAAGAATTGTTATCAAACGTACTAAAACACTCACAAGCTTCTTGCGTCAATATTGATGTAAAGACGCCGGAGTCGTCGCCGTCGATGGTGCAAATAACTATCAGCGATGACGGCCCTGAGTGGACCTATGACACTTCAGCCTATGGTGTTGGAGCATTAACGACATCAGACCGCGCTGCCAGCATCGGCGCAAAGGTTGAATACACGAGATTAAATAAGCTAAATGTAAAGTGTATAACATTTAAAAAACATTATGGATGCTAAAAAGCAAGAAGTCTACGGACTCTCAAAAATCCTGATCATTGATGACCATGAAGTTGTTGTTTCAGGTATCAACTACATACTGAAGCAACGTTTCAAAGCCCAATGTTGTTGCGCAACTAATGCCGAAGGGGCATTAGCTCAGCTAAGCTCAAATTCATTTGATATTGTTGTTCTCGACCTTGAACTAAAAGATGACAACGCCTTTGATTTGCTCAAGACCATCCAAAGCAAGTATCCGACAACAAAAGTGCTAATCTATAGTATGCACGACGAGCCTTGGCTCTTGGCTAAGGTGATAAACTACGACATACAAGGTTACCTGACAAAGAATGAACCGGTAGCAAACTTGATAGACGCTATCTCAACAATCAAGAGCGGACACACATATTTTTGCGATGCCTACCAAAATTTCAAGAAGCTCAAAAACGACAACTACCAACTCACTCCGCGCGAGTTGGATGTGATGTATAAGGTGCTTGAAGGATTGTCGTCGGCCGAGATCTCAGAGCAACTTTGTTTGAGCGTGAACACAGTCAACTCACACCGCAAACGCATCATGCAAAAGCTTGGCGTGAACAATGTGGTTGAACTGTTGAACGTTGTGAAGCAGAAAGATTTGTTTAACCGCTAAGCCTCAATCGCGAGGATAAGCGGCAACAAAGACATTGCGCTGCGCCAGGCGCTGACGTGCTTTGAGGAGTGTGTGGAGCGACACGTTGCCTACGATATAGTTGTAGTCGACTGAGGTGTAGCTTTCAAACACGTCCTCAAAGTGTATTAATGCGCGATCTTCAGGCGAAGTGTAGCGATAGTAGATGCGGAATATTTTATTGTTTGTGAATGTTGGCATCTCACTGTCGTTGCGCTTTTTATATTCATATCGGTAGTTGTAGAGGCATGCTGTGATGTCGCTGAGCACTGCTGCACCGGTGGGATAACCGCCGGCGCCACGGCCAAACATGAATTGCTTGTCGTAGTATAGGCCTTTAATCACCACGCCGTTATACTCGTCCTCCACGCCATAGATGTATTTGTTGCGCGACAGCAGTTGTGGCATAACGCACATGACGAGGCGGTTGCCTTCGATTTTCTCGACGTGCGCCACAAGTTTCACGCGGCGGTCTTTTTCGTTGGCAAAACGTATGTCGCAATCGTTCATCGAGGTGATGCCGTAGCAGAAAATCTCTTCGGGAGCCACATAGTTGCCGAATGCATGGATTGTGATGATTATGAGTTTGTAGAGCGAGTCGTAGCCATCAAGGTCGAGCGACGGGTCGGCCTCCACATAGCCCAGCTCTGTGGCTTGGCGCAATGCGTCGGCGTAGGTCATCTTTTCGTTAAACACCTTTGAGAGCACATAGTTTGATGCGCCGTTGAGTATGCCTTTGACTGAAATGAGGAGGTCGTTGTCGTAATACTCCTCGAGGTTGCGTATCACGGGGATGCTGCCACAAGCCGAAGCGTCGTAGAGCACTGCCACGCCGGTTTGCTTTTGCAGCTCAATGAGCTCAACGATGTGGCGTGCAAGCATGCGATCATTGCCTGTCACCACCGGGCGGCCGGACAGCAAAGCGCGCTTCACTATCTGAAACGAGGCCTCGGCGTCGTCAATAAGTTCGACGATGAAGTTGATGTTTGCGTCGTTGAATATGTCGTCGGCATTGTCGGAGAAGTTTGCATTGACCGAGCGCGGCTTGCTGATATCGCGCACGCAGATGCGCGACAGGGTGATGTTTGGCGATTTGATGCGCTCAAGAAGTGTGTACAAACCTTGGCCGGCAGAGCCAAAGCCGAAAAGGCCGATATTAAGGTGTTTATCTTTGATAGCCATAACAGTAGTGTAGTTTTATTTGGGGGTATTTGCTAAGAAGTCTTTTATAATTTTGTCGAGTTTTTGGTGTTCGATAAGGAAGCCATCGTGGCCATACGACGAGTCGATGAGATGATATGTGACGTCGGGTATGTAGTTGACAAACGGCTGATGGTCTTGCGGAGTGAAAAGGATGTCGGAGGTGATGGCAACCACAAGAGCTCGCGGCTTGAATGCGCGCAACACTTGCTCGTAGGTGCCGCGACTGCGAGCAATGTCCTGCGAGTCGACAGCTTGAGTGAGGCGATAGTAGGAATATGCATTGAAGCGGCCGCAAAGCTTGTTGCCTTGATGCTGCTGATATGAGTGCACGCGGCGTTTGAAGAGCACTTCGTTGTGAGGTGCCATATCCATCTGTGTGAGGTTGTAGGCAGTGGCTCCGCGGTAGCTTAGCAGCGCTATGCTGCGGGCACAAGCCAATCCGGCAGCTCCGGCATCGTCGCGCGGCTCGCCGAATGAGGCGTCGGCCTCGATAGCCATGCGCTGCGACTCGTTGAATGCGGCAGCCCACGGTGTGGTGTCGGGGGCAGTGGCAATAAGCGCAACATTGCGAGCAAAGTCGGGGTCGATAATCGCCCACTCCATGCATTGAAATCCGCCGAGCGAGCTACCGATTAGCAGCTCCACCCGGTCAATCTGCAGGTATGCGGCAAGCAGACGGTGTGCAGCAACAATGTCGCGAATGGTGAATTGCGGGAAGTCGCCATACCACTTTTTACCCGTATCGGGGTTTACCGACAGGGGACCGGTGGTGCCATAGTTTGAGCCCAAAACATTGGCGCAAACGATGAAATATTTTTCCGGGTCGAGGAACTTACCCTTTTCAACGGTGTGCGGCCACCAGTCGGCCACTTCGGAGTTGGCGGTGAGGGCGTGGCACACCCAGATGATGTTTGAGCGGTCGGCATTGGGCTTACCATAGGTATGGTAGGCGATAGTCAAGCCATTGAGAGTGCGACCACTTTCGAAGGTGAAAGTTCCGGGATAGTTATAATAATTGATCATGCTGCAAAAGTAAGTAAAACCGACTAAAAAACAAAAGAAATAGGGATTATTTGCAGCAGCAACTATTGCATAAATGAAAAAAAGCTATTAACTTTGCACTCGCTAAAGAGATCGGGGCGTAGCGCAGTCCGGTAGCGCACCTGGTTTGGGACCAGGGGGTCGCA
>CAZYNO010000121.1:0-5660 GCA_964648845.1 uncultured Bacteroides sp. | reverse complement strand
GCGTACATTTAATGTATTGAGAACTAAATAGTTAACCCGTCGGGCGGCAACTGAAATCAACTCAATCGCACTTATTTTAGAGCCCGGTGCGGAAAAATTGCCCACAAAATTACTCATTTTCTGTCAATTACCAAAATATTTTTCAAAAAATATTGCTATTGGTTTGTGCGTGTTTTTTTTGTAATTTTGTACATTCAACACAAAATATACACAATGCAATCAGACTCTTGTAAACGTTTGGCTGTGATAGGCTCTACCGGCTCTATCGGCACCCAAACGCTCCAAATAGTTAGCAATCACCCCGAACGCTACAAAATCACTGTCTTGGCCGCCGGTTCTCGTGTGAACGAGCTTATCGACCAGGCACGCCGCTTTCGCCCGGCTTTGGCGATTATTGCCCGCGCTGATTTGTTCGACACTTTGCGCTCTGCCCTTGAGCCGTTGGGCATTCAAACTGCCGCAGGTGCGCAGGCCCTCGCCGACGCTATGGAGCGCGACGATATCGACATGGTTGTCACTGCCACCGTGGGCTATAGCGGTCTCGAACCCACAATCCGCGCCATCCGCGCAAACAAAGACATAGCGCTTGCCAACAAAGAGACTCTCGTGGTTGCCGGCGCACTCATCAATAGCCTGCTCAAAAGCTCATCGTCGCGCATATTTCCCGTCGACTCCGAGCACTCGGCAATAGCTCAATGCCTTGCCGGTGAAAAGCCCGAAGCTGTGCGCAGCCTCATTGTCACTGCATCAGGCGGCCCGTTCCGTCTTTGGGATAAATCGCAACTTGAACATGCCACTGCTGCCGACGCACTCAAACACCCGAATTGGAGCATGGGCGCTAAAATCACCATCGACTCGGCAACAATGCTCAACAAAGCATTTGAGCTCATAGAGGCTCACTATCTTTTCAATATCGAGCCCGCACGCATACATGCCGTGGTGCATCCGCAATCGGTGGTGCACTCTATGGTAGAATTTGTAGACGGAGCCATAAAAGCTCAGCTCGGCGTGCCCGACATGAAGCTTCCCATTGCATACGCTTTGGGCGAAAGCAATCGCCTTGCCGACGTGTCAGACCCCCTTACACTCGCAAATATCGCTCAACTCACTTTTGAGCAACCCGACTACGATAAATTTCCCTGCCTGGGTTTGGCAAAGTTGTCGCTCACACGCGGCGGCAACACCGCTTGCATAGTCAACGCTGCCAACGAGGTGGCAAACCTTGCTTTCCGTCAAGGCTGCATAGGCTTCAACGACATTTATCGCACTATAACCGAAACTCTTGAGCATACCGACTTCGTAGCCTCTCCAACTTACGACGACTACGTGGCAAGCAACGCACAAGCTTGCAGTTATGCCCAACAATTTATAACATCACTGACCAAAAATCATTAATGGAAACTTTTCTTATTAAAGCCGCTCAACTCATATTTGCCTTCACAATCCTTGTGACTGTGCACGAGTTTGGACACTACCTCTTTGCGCGTATCTTCGGCATGCGCGTTGACCGTTTTTATCTCTTCTTCAATCCATGGTTCTCAATCCTCAAGTACGACCCGCGTCAAAATACGCTCCAATTTATAGGTTGGACTACGAAAAATAAAGATAACGACCTTGAAGAGTCGCATGCATTGCTGAAAATAAAACTTGGCAAGCAACATCCCGCAAAAGGTAATAAAGCTACTTGGCGCGACACACTCTACGGCCTCGGCTGGCTACCCCTCGGCGGATATTGCTCTATAGCCGGTATGATTGATGAGACTACCGACAAAGATCAACTCTCGTCTGAGCCCGAGCCTTGGGAATTTCGCGCAAAAAAACCGTGGCCGCGTCTCATGGTCATGATTGCCGGCGTGCTTTTCAACTTCATCCTCGCCATTGTCATCTACATTGGCATTGTGATGCACTGGGGCGAACGTGTAATCCCATTTGAAGATGCTACCGAAGGCATGGATTATGCCGAGCAGCTGCACACCATAGGCTTGCACGATGGCGACGTGATGCTCGCTTTGAACGGCAAACCCGCCGATGCCAAAGACGACTCTTTCAATTGGAAAATGATACAAGACGGCACGGTTATCACTGTGCTCCGCAATCATGCCGACACTATCAATATCACCGTGCCGCAAGGGTTCCTCAAGTCAATGATAGATATTGACAAAGACACTCCCGTCATGGCATATCGCGTGCCGGCTGTTGTGCTCAAAACCGTAACCGGCGAAAATGCCGCTGCTGCAGGCCTCCGCGAGGGTGACCGCATTGTCAGCGTCAATAATATTGCCACTCCGGCTCTCACCGAGTTCTACCCCGCACTCGAAAAAAATAAAGGCACCACAGTGCCCATGCAAATTGAACGCGACGGCTCGCTCGTTGAGCTCGATTGCGCTATCAACGACGCCGGTAAAATCGGCATACAGCTCACTCCGCCCACCGACCTCTTCAAAATAGAAGAGGTGCGCTACAACATATTCTCTGCCATACCCAAAGGCATTGAGATGGGTGCCGACCGCCTTGTCACTTACGTGTCGTCGCTCAAAATGCTCTTCACCAAAGAAGGCGCTCAAAGCATCGGCGGATTTGGCGCTATCGGCGATATGTATCCCGATCAGTGGAACTGGTACTCTTTCTGGCAAATCACTGCCTTCTTGTCAGTGATACTCGCATTCATGAATATTTTGCCCATCCCGGCACTCGACGGTGGCCACGTGGTGTTCACCCTTTGGGAGATTGTGACACGTCGCAAGCCCAGCCTCAAGGTGCTCGAAAATGCACAATATGTGGGCATGATTATTTTGTTTGCACTCCTACTTTATGCTAACGCAAACGATATATATCGTTTTTTCTTTAAATAATTTATGACTGATTATCCGATTATCAAACTGCGCCGCGGCAAAGAAGACTCTCTTGACCGTTTCCATCCCTGGGTTTTCTCGGGGGCTTTGGTTCGTCAGCCCGAAAATATTGAAGAGGGCGACATTGTGAAAGTTGTTGCCGACAGCGGCCGTGTGATTGGCGTTGGTCACTATCAAATTGGCAGCATTGCCGTGCGCATGCTCGCTTTTGACGACGTCGAAATCAATGCAGACTTCTACAGCACTCGTTTGCAGCAGGCTTACCGCTTGCGCCTTGCCCTTGGTCTTAATCGTGCTGATAACGACACATTCCGCCTTGTGCACGGCGAAGGCGACTTCCTCCCCGGCCTTGTGGTCGACATCTATGGTGCCACTGCTGTGGTGCAAGCACACTCCCCGGGCATGCACTTTGCCCGCAACATCGTTGCCGACGCTCTCGTAAATATGCCCGAAGCAGGCATCAAAAATGTGTTCTACAAAAGTGAGACAACTTTGCCCTACAAGGCGAATCTCGACCCCGTAGACCAATATATTGTGGGCGAATTTGAAACAAATATCGCCACCGAAAACGGCTTGAAATTCAATATCGACTGGCTGCGCGGACAAAAAACCGGCTTCTTTGTTGACCAACGCGACAACCGCTCGCTGTTGCAGCATTTTGCCAAAGACCGCAAGGTGCTCAACATGTTCTGCTATACCGGCGGTTTCTCGGTTTACGCCTTGCGCGGTGGCGCGAAGCTTGTGCACTCTGTCGACTCATCGGCTAAAGCCATAAAGCTCACCGACGACAACGTAGCCCTCAACTTCGGCGAAAACTGTGAGCGCCACAAATCGTTTGCCGAAGATGCTTTCAAGTTTCTCGACGCTATGAATCCCGACGACTACGACCTCATTGTGCTCGATCCGCCGGCTTTTGCCAAGCACCGCAGCGCCTTGCGCAATGCCTTGCGCGGCTACCAAAAGCTCAACGCAAAAGCTATGGAAAAGGCAGCTCCGGGCACCATTCTCTTCACGTTCTCATGCTCGCAAGCCGTGAGCAAAGAGCAATTCCGTCTGGCTGTGTTCTCGGCAGCAGCGCAGGTGCGTCGTCGCGTGCGCATACTCCATCAGCTCACCCAGCCGGCTGACCATCCTATAAATATTTATCACCCCGAAGGCGAATACCTCAAGGGTCTTGTTCTATACGTTGAATAAAATATTCAAATCATGAATTTTAATCGTCTTCTTTGCGCTGCAATCATCGGCGCTACAACCCTTTCTTCAATGGCTCAAACACAAAATTTCGACTACAATGTTGACGGATTTGCCGACATTGAAGTGCTCCGCTACAAGGTGCCCGGTTTTGAGAGTCTCTCACTCAATCAGAAGAAACTCGTGTATTATCTCACCGAGGCTGCTCTCTATGGCCGCGACATCCTTTGGGACCAAAACTGCGAGGTGAACCTTGAGTTGCGCCAAGTGCTCGAAAAAATCTACACAAACTACAAAGGCGACAAATCGTCGGCCGACTTCAAGGCTTTAGAAAAGTATATGAAGCAAGTGTGGTTTGGCAATGGCATTCATCACCACTATTCAACCGACAAGTTCGTGCCCGAATTTAGCCAAGATTTCTTCGCTGCACAATTCAAGGCAAACAAACTCGGCGATAAAAAGAAACTTGCCCGTCTTTCGTCGGCTATCTTCGACAAAGACAAATATGCCAAGCGTGTGAACCAAGCCGACGGTCAAGACCTCATCAAAACTTCGGCTAACAACCTCTACGACCACAATGTCACTCAAGCCGAGGTTGAAGCTTATTTCAATGCTCTCAAAGATACCACCGACCTCACCCCTATCAGCTACGGCCTCAACACTCGTGTGGCTAAAGTTAACGGAAAGGTTGTTGAACAACAATATCGCATTGGCGGCCTCTATTCGGCTGCTATCGAGAAAATTGTTGAGAACCTCAAGAAGGCTATGCCTTATGCCGAAAACGACGCTCAACGCGCTTATATCGCCAAACTTATCGAGTTTTACACCACCGGCGACCTCAAAACTTTCGACGATTACTCAATCCTTTGGGCTAAAGAGACTGCTTCGCAAGTAGACTTCATCAACGGCTTCATCGAGAGCTATGGCGACCCCCTCGGCATGACCGGCTCATGGGAGTCAATCGTAAACTTCAAAAACCTTGAAGCAAGCCACCGCACTGAGGTTATCAGCGACAATGCCCAATGGTTTGAAGACAATTCGCCCGTGAACAGCGAATTTAAAAAGGACAAAGTGCGCGGCGTGTCGGCAAAAGTTATCACTGCTGCCATCCTTGCCGGAGACTCTTATCCCTCAACTCCGATCGGCATCAACCTGCCAAATGCTAACTGGATACGTGCTGCTCACGGCTCTAAATCGGTGACTATCGAAAATATCACCGAGGCTTACGACGAGGCTTCGCACGGCAACGGCTTCAACCAAGAATTCGTTATCGACAAGGAGACTAGCGACTTGCTCGACAAATATCTCTTCATCACCGACAACCTCCACACCGACCTCCACGAGTGCCTCGGCCACGCTTCAGGCCAATTGCTGCCGGGTGTTGACCCCGATGCCCTCAAAGAACACGGCTCTACTCTTGAGGAAGCTCGTGCCGACCTGTTTGCCCTCTACTATCTTGCCGACCCAAAACTCATTGAGCTTGGTTTGCTCGATAACCCCGAGGCATACAAAGCCGAATACTACAAGTATATGCTTAACGGTTTGATGACTCAGTTGATGCGCATTGTGCAACTTATATAGAAGAGCTAAAAACCAATCCCCATACTTACTCTGTAA
>CAZYNO010000120.1:0-5780 GCA_964648845.1 uncultured Bacteroides sp. | reverse complement strand
ACACCAACAAAACATAGTGCCGGTTGTAGACGCAGCTTTGCGTCGCGCAGGCATCGACAAACACGACCTCAGTGCAATAGCTTTCACTCGCGGCCCGGGCTTACTCGGCTCGCTCCTGGTGGGCACAAGTTTTGCCAAAGGTTTGTCGTTGGGATTGCGCGTGCCCTTGGTTGATGTTAACCACTTGCACGGCCACGTGCTGTCGCACTTCATACGCCGCGAGCCCACTGACAAGGTGCCCGAATATCCGTTCTTGTGTCTGCTCATCTCGGGCGGCAACTCGCAGCTGATACTCGTGCGCAACTACAACGACATGGAGGTGCTTGGCCAAACCATTGACGACGCAGCCGGCGAAGCATTCGACAAGTGTGCCAAAGTGATGGGACTGCCCTACCCCGGCGGCCCCCACATCGACCGTCTTGCCGCAGAGGGCGACGCCACACGCTTCAAGTTTGCCAAGCCACATATTGCAGGCTTAGACTATAGTTTCAGCGGTCTGAAGACATCTTTTCTCTACACCTTGCGCGACAATCTCAAGGTCAACCCCAACTTCATTGAAGAGAACAAAGCCGACCTTGCAGCATCGCTTCAAGCCACAATTATTGATATACTCATCAACAAGCTCGAAAAGGCCGTTGACCAAACCGGTGTGAAAACCGTGGCCATAGGTGGCGGCGTGTCTGCCAACTCGGGAGTGCGCAATGCCGTAGCACAATTTTGCGAAAAACGCGGCTTGACAGCATTCATCCCCGAACGAGCTTTCACCACCGACAATGCCGCAATGGTGGCAATTGCCGGATACTATAAATATCTCGACAAACAATTTTGCGCATACGACGAGGTGCCCTTTGCACGCGTGACCGTATAAGCGCAACAATAATAACATGAAAGCAGCAATTGTAATTATCGGCGATGAGATTTTGCTCGGCAAAGTCAACGACACCAACTCGGGCTACATAGCCCGCGCACTCGACCGCAACGGTTTTGAGATTGTGCGCATATCGACCATCGGCGACAACGGCGACGACATACGCCACACCGTTGAAGCATCGCTCTCGGTTGCCGATGTGGTAATAACCACCGGCGGCCTTGGTCCAACAAAAGACGACATAACCAAACAAGTGATGTGCCAAATCTTCGGCGGCACATTGAAGCGCGACGACTCGGTGACTCGCAACATAGAGACGGTGTTTGCCAAACGTCGTTTGCAGATGAATGCACTGACGCTCGACCAGGCACTTGTGCCCACATCGTGTAGCGTGATACAAAATACGCTCGGCACGGCACCGATAATGTGGTTTGAGCGCGACGGCAAAGTGCTCGTATCAATGCCCGGCGTGCCGTTTGAGTGCGAAGGCATGACCGACGCCGCAGTGGTGCCGCAGCTGCAAAAGCATTTCAACCCCGATAAATATATTGCTCACCGCACAGTCATAGTGACCGGCATCACCGAAAGCGCACTTGCCGAAAAGCTCGACGCTTGGGAGCGCCAAATGCCGCAAGGATACCACTTGGCTTATCTGCCCGACTCGCCGATAATCAAACTGCGTCTTGACGGCTGCGGCAACAATCAGGCTGAGGTTGAGGCTACTGCCGACAAGCTATTCGACGAGCTCACCGCTCAAATCGGCGACCTTGTTGTGACAATAGGCGAAAAGTCGGTAGCACAAATATTGATAGACAGCCTGGCCGAACATGGATACATGATGGGCTCGGCCGAAAGCTGCACCGGCGGCAATATTGCACACTCAATCACAGCCGTGGCAGGCAGCTCGGCAGTGTTTGCCGGCACAATAGTGTCGTACAGCAACGAGGTGAAACACAATGTGCTTGGTGTGAAACAAGAAACGCTAAACGAATATGGAGCTGTCAGCGGTCAGACCGTAGAGCAGATGCTCAGCGGCGCATGTCGCGTGCTCGACACCGACTGCGCAGTTGCCACATCGGGCATCGCCGGACCCGGCGGCGGCACTCCCGACAAGCCCGTGGGCACAGTGTGGATAGGCGCCAAAAGTCCGCAAGGCATCGAGGTGCGCGAATATCACTTTCCGGGCAACCGTGAGCGCGTGATAAACCGCGCCACGGCAACAGCCATGCTAATGCTCATAAAACAACTAAAGAAATAAATGATACGCAAACTCATCACCCTATCATTGCTATTGATAGCAAGCATTGCTGCCAAAGCTGCGATGCCAACCGACACCGTAGTGTCGATGGTGACATTCTATCCCGGTGCCGACATCTACGAGCTCGAAGGGCACTCGGCATTGCGCATCACCACACCGCGCGGCGACGTGGCTTTGAGCTATGGCATGTTCGACTTCAATGCGCCCAACTTTGTGTATCGTTTTGTGAAAGGTGAAACCGACTATTGGGTGGGAGCCATACCCTGGGATGCATTTGAAGACGCATACACCGGCATGGGCCGACGCATTGTGCAACAGACTCTCAACCTAAACAGCGAACAAAAACAACGATTGCTCGACTTGGCAAGCGAAAATTTGCGACCCGAAAATTGCCAATATAGATATAATTATGTGAAAGATAACTGCGCCACACGCCCGCTACGTCTTGTTGAGCTGGCGATTGGCGACAGCATAATCCTCGGCAAACCGTCGGCAGACATAGAGCAAGAAAAGTCGTTTCGCGACATCATGCGTCACTATCACCGCAACTATCCGTGGTATCAGTTTGGCATAGATTTGGCTCTCGGCAGCGGCATAGACTACACCATCAACAATCGCGAAAAATCGTTTGCTCCGGTAATACTTTTCGACCAGCTCAACGGCGCTACCGTTGGCGGTAAAAAGCTTGTATCATCAACCACCGTAATCTACGATGCGCCTGCCGATGCTGCCGTTGAAGGCCCAACGCCTTGGCTGTTTACGCCCTTGTCGATATTCACGCTGCTGCTGATAATTGTGGCAATAGTAAGCGTGCGCGACATGCGCCGCGGCAAGCTCACGCGATGGATTGACACGGTGCTCTACGGTGCTCTCGGCTTGACCGGATGCTTGATAGCATTTTTGGTGTTTGTGTCGACTCACGAGGCCACGACTCCCAACTGGCTTATACTGTGGATAAATCCGCTTTGCCTCATTGCAGCGATAGGTATATGGTTAAAACCCGCTCAAAAGTTGGTAAAGTGGTATCAAATCGTTAACTTTGCAGCAATGTTAGTATTTGTTGTTGCCGTGATTTGTCGTGCACAACACATAAACATTGCAATATTTCCTATAATACTTGCCGATTTTGTTCGTTCGGCATGCTTTTTGCTCCAAACCCGTAAAAAGAAACAATAGAAACAAGATTCATCACCGCTCACTATAAAAAAGTAACTGCACGTGTCAAAACTAAAAACATATCCCAATTCAAGCAAGCTGATGGCAATGCTTGTGGCCTCAATGGTCACTATGGCAGTTAGCGCCAAGCAGCCCAAGCTTGTTGTGGGCATCATTGTTGACGGATTGCAGCAAGAATACATCGACTTGTTGCGCGAGCAGTTTGGCGCCGACGGCTTCAATCGCTTGCTGCGCGACGGCGTGGTGCTTGAGAATGTTGACTACGGCACAAATCTTGATGCCGCAGCAGCAACAGCAATGGTGATGACCGGAGCAGCACCGTCGGTAAACGGTGTGGGCTCTGAATTTTACTACGACCATACAGCCAAGCGTCACGAGCAGGTGATAAACGACCACAAGACGATTGGCAACTATACCGACGAGACTTATTCAGCCAAAGCACTGAGAGTGACCACCTTGTCAGACGAAGCTCGCATTGCCGGAGCCGGAGTGACTTATGCCTACTCTATAGCTCCCGACGCCTCGCAAGCAATACTCATGGCAGGCCACTCATCGAACAGTGCCATGTGGCTCAACGAGAAAACCGGCAACTGGGCAGGAACAACTTATTACAGCGAATTTCCGGCTATAATAACGAATGCCAACCGCATGACGCCTCTCTCGGCACGTCTCGACACCATACAATGGGTGCCGTCGGCAAATGCAAAGAACACTGACTTTTTGCCAGACCACCTCATTCGCTATCCCTTCAGATACACCTTTGCGCGCTCAAACGCAAACCGCTATGCAGCCTTCAAGTCGTCGCCGCTCATCAACAACGAGGTGACAAACCTGGCTGTGCAATATATCAAGACACTCTCGCTGGGCAAACACGACGGCCCCGACATGCTCAATTTGGCATTCACGCTGCAGCCCTACGAGTTCACCAAAACCTCCGAAAACCGCTATGAGCTTATCGACGGATATGTGAAATTAGACGCATATCTGGGTCATTTGCTCACGACGATAGACTCGCAGGTTGGACGCGAAAATGCCTTGGTATTTCTCGCCGCCACCCCACCCTCGTCACGTCGCCGCCGCGATGATGACAAGTGGAATGTGCCGTCGGGCGAATTTTCTACGCGCAAAGCCATGTCTCTGCTCAATCTCTATCTCATAGCCCTGCACGGCAACGGAGATTGGGTGACAGCTTTTGCCGACGAAGGTTTTTATCTGAACACCACACTGATTAAAGACCGCAATCAAGACATACGCACCATACGCCAAGAGGCAGCCGACTTCTTGAAACGTATGAGCGGCGTAGACCGAGCCTATACTATCGACGCCATCCTCGATGCATCGACCAACGCCGATAACGCCGAGGCCTTGCGTCGCAACACCGTTGTATCGACGGCATCAGACGTGCGCGTGGAGTTGGCTCCGGGCTGGGAACTTGTTGACGACTTCAACAGCCCCGGCAAGCACACCGGCAAAGTAACAATCAATGCACTCACAACAGCACCCGCATACATTCTTGCTCCGGGTGTGAAATCAGAAACCATAAAAACAATTGTAGACGCACGCGTCATCGCTCCGACAGTAGCCGGACAGATGCACATACGTCCGCCAAATGGGGCATCGTTGGCCCCGTTGCGCTTCTAAAACGCAGTCAACGATAGGGCTAAGTGTCGGATTTTTTACAAAATTGTGCGACACTTAAAAAAATATAAGTATATTTGCATTATATTAAAAACCCGAAAATAAATAAAACCCCAATATATTATGTCTTTTACAGGCCTTCTCAGTAAACTGTTTGGCGACAAATCGAGCCGCGACCGCAAAGCGTTGCAACCCATTGTCGACAAAATCAACTCTCTCCGCCCCGAATTAGAAAAACTCTCAAACGACGAGTTGCGTCACAAAATTGATGAAGTGCGCGCTATGCTCGATGAAGCTACGTCAACCGACCAAAATGCCATCAACGAGCTTCGTGAGCGTGTGGAGACTCTTCCCTTTGACGAACGCCAACCCCTTTGGGATGAAATTGACAACCACGAGAAAAAAATTCTTGATATTCTCGAGGAAAAACTTAACGAAAGCCTCCCCATCGTATTCGCCACTCTGCGCGAAACTGCCGCTCGCTTTGCCAACAACGAAATCGTTGAGGTGACAGCAACACAAATGGACCGTGACCTCGCAGCCCAAGGCCGCGACTTCGTGTCGATTGAAGGCGACAAAGCCCTCTGGAAAAACCACTGGGTTGCCGGCGGTAACGAAATAAAATGGGACATGGTGCACTACGACGTGCAATTGATGGGTGGCATAGTGCTCACTCAAGGCAAAATTGCAGAGATGGCTACCGGTGAAGGTAAAACCCTTGTGGCAACATTGCCGGTATTCCTCCGTTCACTCTCACGCCGCGGTGTTCACGTTGTGACCGTCAACGACTACCTTTCAAAACGTGACTCTGAATGGATGGGCCCGTTGTACATGTTCCAC
>CAZYNO010000119.1:0-5862 GCA_964648845.1 uncultured Bacteroides sp. | reverse complement strand
TCAACAGACGAGAGAATAAAAAATCAAGCGTTACTTTTTCGATTACAAATTTGAGGATAATTTTTCATAAAAACAACCCCTAAAAAATTTGGTTTTTAAAAAATGAGTCTAACTATACTGAAAAACAGATAGTTAAGAAACAACATGAAAACACCTGCTATAAATATTTAAAGTATATTAAGTAGCTGTTTAATTATCAATTAGTTGCGAGAGATACTTTAAGGGCAAAACAGGCTTGCAACATCATTGTAACACACGTTAAAAGCAGCGAATAAGTGAACGTCGTGCGGTGAATATCACAAAATTAAGACAAAATCGCTATTTATAATAATTATAAATAAGCTAAATTGTAAGCAAAATTTTGTTGCCATAAATTTACAAAAAATATCCCTCACGACAAAATTGCCGGAGGGATATTTTGCATATCGCAATTTAAGCGCTTTAGAGCAACTTAATATTAATGTAGCGTTTGGGGTGCTCCTTGATATCAATGAAGAGCGAGTCGAGGCTGTTAACGGTGTTATTGAGGTTGTTATAGAGCTTCGGATCGTTCATCAACAGGCCAAGGGTTGAATTGGGATTCTTGAGCTCGTCGGTGAGCACTCGGAGATTTGCGGCTGTAGTTTGGAGTTGCGTCATGATAGAGTCGATGGGCGCATTGTTGAGTTTTGTTGACAGCTGAGCGAAGTTATCGGAAGTTGTAACAAAGTTGCCGGTGATAGATTTCACATCGGTAGCAACGGCCGGGAGGGCGGCAACGGTGCGGTTGAGTTGCACGGTTGTGAGCTCGAGATTGTTTGTGATAGCGTCGAGACGTTTAACCGAAGCAGCGAGTGCGGGGTCGGCCAAAAGAATGTTGATGTTTGTGAGCAAGGTATCAACTTTTGGGAATATGGCCGACACTGCAGGCATAAGGTTGTCAGAGACATTTGCCATCAAGCCTTTGGGCACATCGCCGGGGATTTTTGAGCCGACTTCGTAGCATTTGGCATTGTCGGCCAAATCGAGGGAAATAGTGCCGGTGCCAAGCATATCAACGATGAGCAAAGCTTTAGAGCCTTCGGGCACTTTGAGTTGTTTGTCGAGCTCGAGTTCAACGAGCACGTGGCCGGGATTGTCGTACTCATAAGAGATATCGCGCACCTGACCGACTTTAAAGCCATTTACATTTACAGGAGCAGAGACCGCAAGGCCTTCTACATTTTCATAAGAGACATAGTAGTAGTTAGACGCTTTGAATACGTTGATACCTTTCAGGTAGTCAATGCCAAAGACGAGGACCGCAAGTGCGATTAGTGCACATGCACCTATAAGCAATTCTTTACGTGAAATTGATTTCATATAATTGATAGTGTTGTATTATTTCGATTTAGTTCGTGCGCTGCTTTTGCGTTCATAGCTGCTCTCATACTGAGTGAAAGCGTTGTAGAGAGCTGTTGCACATTTGTCGCGGCCTTCAGCCGAGTTGAGAAATGCTTCCTGAGTGGGGTTGCAAATAAAGTCGAGTTCGACGAGCACAGCAGGCATAGACGTAGCCCAAAGCACCCAGAAGCCGGCTTGGCGCACGCCTTTGTCGGCACGACCGGCAGTGGTGGTGAGCTGTTTTTGTGCCAAAGTGGCAAAGTTGAGACTTTGGTTGAGGTGTAGATTGTTGTTTAGCTCAAAAATGATGTACGACTCGGCAGAGTTTGGGTCGAAGCCGCGATAGGCGGTGCTGTAGTTATCTTCGAGCTCCATAACCGAGTTTTCGCGCATAGCAACGTTGAGGGTATTGCGCTCTTTGTCGGCACCCACGGCGTAGACCGAAGCGCCTTTCACGAGAGTGCGATTTTTGCTGCTTTTGTCTACCGAATTGATATGGATGGAGATGAACAGATCGCCATGTGCTTTGTTGGCAACGTCGGCACGCTCTTGGAGAGTGAGGAAATAGTCGTCGTCGCGAGTCAGCACCACTTTAGTGTTGGCGCAGCCGTTTTTGATTTTGTCGGCCAAACGTTTTGCCACATCTAAGGTTATGGTTTTCTCATTCGTCACCGTGCCTAAACAACCGGCGTCTTTACCGCCATGTCCGGCATCAATCACAACAACAAAGTCGCCATTGCTTGATGCTCGGCACACGCCGATAAGCGTCATAAGTAGTAGAGCAGTAATAACGTATTTGAGCTTATTAATCATATTCACAAAAGGGAAAATCCGAAAAATTCATTGCGGATATTCTGTGCAAAAGTACAAAAATTTTAGCGATGAGACACTAACAAGCTAAATTTTTTTGATGAATACGAAAATTTCCCCAAAATTTTGCACTTTTCTGCCACTAACACATTAATTTTGCATGAAAATTCAGACCATACACAAAGATGAAACTAAAATACCTGCCTTTAGCTGCATTGATAGCCACATCGGTGGTGAGTTGCGACAAAGTGAAGAGCGATGGCACGCCCGTAGAAATCAGTCGCCTTGACCACACATTATATGAATATAAAGACCTTGACAGTCTGCAACGCGCCAATGTGCTGCGCGACCGATGTGCCGAAATAACAGCCTTGTCGCAAGTGCTCGAATTTGATACGCTGAGCGATGAGACGGTGAAGGCATGGTCGAATTCGCTGCCTGTAGATATGTTCAGCCCGATGGCCGACACAGCATTCACCGATATCGCGCCATACGAGCAGCAACTTGGCACAACACTTGCCAATGCCAAGAAAGGCAAATTCAAGTTGCCGAAGAGGCATTATACAGCTGTTGTGTGGGGACGCCCCGAGTCGATAGTATTCAACGATAGCATAGCCTTGATAGCGCTAAACCACTATCTTGGCGAGAACAGTCCGGCATACGAGCATTGGCCGCAATATAAACGTATGCTCAAGCGCAAAGATATGCTGATTTATGACATTGCCGAGGCTGTGATAGGCACATCTTATCCGTTCGACCCCAAGGAAGGCGAAAACACGGTGCTCAGCCACATATTATATGAGGGAGCTATGGCTTATGTGAAGATGCAAATCATCCCCGACGCCACGCTTGCCAATGCACTCGGGCTGAGTGAGGCTCAAGTGAGAGATACCGAAAGCAATCTGCAATATATGTGGAGCAAATTGGCAGCAGAACAGATGCTCTATTCTACCGACACAGATTTGATAGAGCGACTTTTCGTCCAACTCCCCTACTCTTCGCCTATAAGTCCGTCGGCACCGGGACGTTGTGTGCGTCTGCTCGGATATCAGATTGTGCAATCGTATATGAAAAATCACAAGGGCACAATACTTGAATATCTGCTCACTCCGGCATTTTACTCGTCGCGCGAAACGCTTGTGGACGCGAAATACGCGCCCACACAAAGCAACTGAGTTGCAACGCTGCGTCAATCCTCGCAATAGTGGCGAAGCACGCGGCGATAAGAGTTGAAAATTTTTGATTTGGAGACGAAACCCACGTATTTTCCGTCGGCATTGACGACGGGAAGGTTCCATGCGCCCGTGTCGTCGAATATCTTCATCACATGGTCCATGGTGTCGGTGGTGTAAATCTTGGCCGGGGGCACAGTCATGAACGAGTTTACATACATCTTTCTATATAGGTCGGGGCGGAACATGATGTTGCGAATATCGTCGAGCACCACAACGCCCACCAATTCATCTTTAGAGCCCAACACCGGGAAGAGATTGCGGTGGCTCTCGGAAATGACATTTACCATCTGTTTGAGGTTCATGTCGGGACGCACCGACAAAAAGTCGTTTTCAATGACATTGCCAACTTTTAGCAATGTGAGCACAGCCTTGTCTTTGTGGTGTGTGAGCAATTCGCCGCGCTGAGCGAGACGCATTGTGTAGATGCTGTACGGCTCAAATATTTTTATAGTGCCATAAGCCACAGTCGACACAATGAGCAGCGGCAAGAATAAGTCGTAGCCACCGGTGAGCTCAGCCGTGAGGAAGATAGCCATCAACGGTGCATGCATCACGGCGCTCATCACACCCGCCATGCCTATCAGCGCAAAGTTTTTTGTTGACAGCACAGTGTCGAAGCCAAATAAGTTCACGCAATAAGCGAACAAGAAGCCTGTCATGCAGCCTACGTAGAGCGACGGAGCAAATGTGCCGCCCACGCCACCGGCGCCGTTAGTTGCCGAGGTTGCAAAAGCTTTGGTTGCTATAATCAAAAGTATGAATAGAATGATGAACCACACTTGGTGTCCTTCGGAATAGAACATTGAGCCGTTGAGCAGCGAAGACGGGTCGCCGGCGAGCAAGCTGACTATAGAGCCGTAACCTTCGCCATATAGCGGCGGAAACAGGAACACCAGCAACGACAATATCAAACAACCCACAATCAATCGGTTTGATCGGCGTTTGAAACTGCCGAAGAAGTTTTCCATCATGTTCATCACCTTAGTGAAATAGAGCGATACAAGGCCGCAAGCTATGCCGAGCACGAGCACGAATGGTATCTTCACAGCGGTGAATTGCACGCTCTGAGCGAAGAAAAATTCAAATTCGAAGCCGGTGTAAATATATGCTATTGTAGCGCTGGTCACAGAGGCAATCATAAGCGGCATCACCGAGACGGTGGTAAGGTCGAGCATCAGCACTTCGAGCGTGAAAAGCATACCCGCAATCGGCGCCTTGAATATGCCCGAAATACCGGCAGCGGCGCCACACCCCACAAGTATCATGAGAATGCGCGGCGACATGCGGAATGCCGAGCCAAGATTTGAGCCGATGGCTGCGCCGGTGAACACTATCGGACCTTCGGCACCGACCGAACCGCCAAAGCCTATTGTCATAGAACTTGCGATGAGCGAGCTGAAGATGTTGTGACGTTTGAGTCGGCTCTTATTTGACGATATGGCATAGAGCACGCGCGTTACACCATGCGAGATGTTGTCGCGCACAACAAAGCGCACATACAGCGCAGATAGCGTGACACCAATCACAGGGAACAGGATGTATAGATAGTTGCCTTCGTTGATATTCACGAAGCTGAGCAAGGTGCTTGATATGAGGTGTATGAGCATCTTGAGCACGATAGCGGCCAAACCGCCGAACACGCCCACGAGCAGAGCTATAAACAGCACAAAAGTGCGCTCTTTTACGTGAGCTTCGCGCCAAGTTAGAAATTTCAAGAACAGCTTATTGATCTTGCTGTCAGGATTTTGTGGTTTCATTGCCATAAAATTACAAACCTTTTCCGGTTAAAACCGTATTTACCGTATGGAATAATATTTTGAGATCTACTTGTAAAGATATATTGTCAAGATAAAGCAAGTCGTATTGCAAGCGCTCAATCATCTGGTCGACGGTGGTTGCGTATCCATATTTCACCATGCCCCACGATGTGATGCCGGGACGCACTTGGTGCAGGAGATTGTAGTAAGGAGCCTTTGCAACGATTTGACGGATGTAGTATTCGCGTTCGGGGCGCGGGCCTACGAGAGACATATCGCCGCGAAGCACGTTGAAGAATTGCGGCAGCTCGTCGAGGCGGTATTTTCTAAGGAATCTGCCCACGCGAGTGACGCGGCTGTCTTTGTCGGAAGAGAGCGAGGGGCCATCAGCTTCGGCATCGGCCCTCATAGTGCGAAATTTATAAATCTTGAACGGATGCTTGTGGTAGCCTATGCGTTCTTGACTATAAATCACTGAGCCTGATTTTTCGCGTTTCACAGCCAAAGCAATCACCAGGAAGGCGGGAATGAGGATGATGAGCGCGAGAAACGAAATCACCACGTCGGCGAGGCGTTTGCAGTTGCGAGTGCTGTGGGGTGTTGATGCATTTGATATGTCGATCAACGGCTCGCCAACAATGTTAGCTATGCGAGGACGTGCAACGATGAGGTTGTAGAGGTCGGGGGTAACATATATA